>CAZZZW010000143.1:8836-10631 GCA_964658795.1 Phormidium nigroviride PCC 7112 | reverse complement strand
GCCGCGGCCATCTTCGACCTGGCCGAGCGCGCGATCGGCGCCCTCGGGATCACCACCGGCCTGGTGCACACCGAGATCAAGCTCTCCGACACCGGTCCCCAGGTCATCGAGGTCAACGGCCGGCTGGGCGGCTCGCTGCGACGGTTGATGCCGCGCACGATCGGTCTCGACCCGGTGCGTCTGGCCGTGCAGATCGCACTGGGCCAGCCGGTGCCACCGCACCTCGACCCGCCCACCGGGGTGGCCATGATGGCCTACGTCCACCCACCGGTAGGCGCGGTCCGGCTCAGCTCGCTGCCGCCGGCCGCCGCGCTGCGGGCGTTGCCCGGCGTCTTCGCGGTCGAGCGGTTCGTGCGGGACGGCGGCCGGGTGGACTGGCGCATCGGGGGTATCGGACGGGTCTGCGACGTGTGGATCGAGGCCGACACGCTGGCCGATTTGGGCTCGCGGTATCACCTCGTCTGGGAGCTGATCGACCGAGAAACCAGCTGGGCCTAGCACCGACCCGCCGAGCACCGATCCCCCGGTCCGCCGGGTCGATCAGGCGTGGACGCCCATCACCTCGGTCATCGCCACCAGGATCTTGCGCGGCGGGGTGTAGGACAGTCGTCCGTGGGCGGCCAGCATGTTGTCCACCAGCAACACATCGCCCTGCTGCCAGTCGCCGTCGACCATCTCGGCCCGGTAGGCGTCCCGGATCGCGGTCAGGTCCGCCTCGGCGATCGGGCTGCCATCGCCGTGCCGGGCGTGCCGAGGCAAGCCGTCCTCGCCGAACGCCGCCACCAATGCCGCCTGGTACTCCTGGCCCAAGGCCGAGACATGGAACAGGTGGGCCTGGTTGAACCAGACCGATTCACCGGTGATCGGATGGCGGGCGATCGCGGCCAGCGTCTGCCGGGTCCGCAGCTCGTCGCCGTGCCATTCGAACTCGATACCCGCATCGCGACAGAACTGTTCCACCTCGGTCCGTTCGGCGGTCTGGAACACCTCCTGCCACGGCAGGTCGGTATGGGCCCGGTAGTTCCGGATGTACTGCACACCGCGGTCGGCAAACCGTTGCACCAGGGCGGGGTCGAGCCGATCCAGGACCCGACGGCTGTCGGCCAGGGGCGTGGCGCCGCCGGCCGCCGCCGGTTGGGCACAGAAGAACCAGAGTTTCAGCGGCCAGGCGTGGGCATAGGAGTTCTCGTTGTGCATCGGGATCTCGAGGTTCGGCGGGTACTCGGTCGAGGTGTAGACGCCGGCCGTCACCTCGGATCGCGGACTCGACCGATAGGTATAGGACAGCAGCTCCGGCGAGCTCGCGGCCACCGCGCGCTGGAAGTCGTCCGGATCGGAGACGGCGAAGCCCCGGAACAGCACCGCACCACTGGTCAGCTGGAGTTTCGCGATCTCGCCCTCGTTGGCGCGGATGTAGTCGGCCAGGTCGAGCCCGGGTTCGGCAGCGGTCAGGATTTCCGGAAGCATGTCAGAGGCCCTCTCATCCGCATAATTGTGGGCAAATCGAGCATACCCAGGCACCTGCGCCGGTCAAGCCGGTCCTCGACGGCAGACATCGACGCCGAGCGTTTTGGGTAGTATTCGAGCGATGTCCACATTGGAGGGCCTGCGCCCTGATCACGCCGCGGCGGTGCTGGCCTTCGAGATGGCCAATCGGGCCTACTTCGCCCGGTCGGTGTCCGATCGTGGTGACGCGTTCTTCGACCAGTTCGCCGATCGGTTCGCTGCCGTGCTGGCCGAACAGTCCGACGGCGTCTGCGCGTTCTACGTCCTGGTCGATGACGACGGATCGGTG
>CAZZZW010000143.1:0-8826 GCA_964658795.1 Phormidium nigroviride PCC 7112 | reverse complement strand
TCTACGACCTCGAGGATGGCCGCGCCGATCTGGGCTACCGCGTCGCCGAGGCGGTCGCGGGCCGCGGGGTGGCGACCGAATCGGTGCGCCAGCTGTGCCGGATCGCGGCCGTCGAGCACGGTCTGCACACCCTGCGCGCGGCCACCTCGTCGGACAACGGCGCCTCGCGCGCGGTGCTGACCAAGGCCGGCTTCACCGTGGCCGGGCCGGCCGAGCCCGCGGAGCTGGGTGGCCGGTCCGGTCACTGGTACCAGCGCGAGCTGGCGGAGGACGCCAAACCGGTGCTCAGCCCGCACGACGTCGCCCGGGTGTGGGCCGAGGTGCTCGGCCTGCCCGAGGTCGACCTCGACACCGACTTCTACGATCTGGGCGGGCACTCGCTGCTGCTCATGGAACTGGTGAGCCGACTCCACCAGCAACTGGGCGTGCAGACCGACGTGCTGGTACTGCTGGAGCACTCCACCGTCGCCGAGTTCACCGGCCACTGGAACTCGACCGAATCCGCGCGTACGACCAGCCGATGATCGGGGGGGCCGGCGTCTCCGGCGCGCCGCTCGGCCAGGCGGCGCCGGTCTCGACCGAGCCGGATCAGCTCGTCGACCTCTTCCGGCGTACGGCCACGGCCGACCCCGACCGGATCGCGATCCGGGACGCCGACCGGAGCTGGAGCTACGCCGAGGTGATGGCGGCCGCCTCGGCCCTCGCCCGGCGGCTGGCCGAGCTGGGCGTGCAACCCGGGGACCGCGTCGGCGTGACGGCGGCCCGTCGCGCCGGTGGCCCGATCGCCATCCTGGCGGTGTTGTGGAGCGGGGCGGCGTACGTACCGATCGACCCCGGCTGGCCGAAGGCGCGCCGGGACACAGTGTTGCGGGACGCCGGTATCGAGGTCGCGCTGCTGGTGGATGTCGACCCGGAGCCGACGGAGCAGGTCCGATCCGTCGTAACCAGCACGGCCGACCTGTCGCGCCGAGCTGGCGGCACCGACTTCGAGCCCCGCGGCCGGTCGGCGCCGGGCGTCGCCTACGTCATCTTCACCTCCGGCTCGACGGGCGCGCCGAAGGGGGTCGAGGTTCGGTCGGTGGCCGCGGCCGGACTGGTCCGCTCGGTGGCGGCCCTGGTCGGGATGGCCGCGGACGCCTCACTGGTCGCGCTGTCGTCCTTCGCCTTCGACGTGTCGGTGTTCGAGATCTTCGCGCCCTGGTCGGTGGGCGGCGAGCTGATCGTCGCCACCGAGCTGCAGATCCTGTCGAACCAGCTCGCCCCGCTGCTGCGGATTCCGGGCCGATCCGTGTTCCTGCAGAGCACGCCGACGGTGCTGGCCCGACTGATCCACACCGGTCTGGAGCTGCCGCCGGACACGGTGCTGCTGCTCGCGGGTGAGCCGCTGCGGCGCGAGCTGGTCCGGCAGATCGGTGACATCAGGCAGGTGTGGAACCTGTACGGGCCGACCGAGACCACGATCTATGCCACCGCCCACCCCTGTCTGCCGCTCGAACCGGGGGTGGACGAGGAGGATCTGCCCATCGGAACCGCGGTGAACGGGGCGGTGCTGGAACTGCGGTCGCCGGCAGCGGCATCGGGGTCCGCCGGCATCGAGGTGGGGGAGTTGCTGATCGGCGGCCCGGGCCTGGCGGTCGGCTACCTCGGGCGCCCGGATCTGACCGCCGAGCGGTTCCTGGACGGCGGGTTGCGTTATGCCACCGGCGATCTTGTCCGACGTCGCCCGGACGGAGTGCTGGTGCACGCCGGCCGCATCGATCGCCAGGTCAAGGTGCGCGGGAACCGGGTGGAGCTCGATGAGGTCGAGGTCGCCCTGGCTGCCGTTGCCGGGCACGGACGGGTGGCGGTCCGGTTGGACGACCACGCCGTGATCGGTCCGCATCTGGCCGCGTTCATCGCCGATCCGGCCTGTGACGTCGTGCAGCTACGCCGGCAGCTGGCCGATCGGCTGCCCGCCTACATGGTCCCGACCCGGATCTATCCGGTGGCCGCGATCCCGACCACCAGCAGCGGCAAGACCGATCATCGCGCGTTACGCGTGCCGGGCGACGACGGTGCGTGAGCGCAGCCCGTTCACCACCTTCGGGCATCGGTTGTCGCAACCGAGGCGGCTGGTCTGTTTTCCGGGTGCCGGCGGCGGCGAGAACGACTACCGGGACTGGGCCGGGTGCCTGCCCGGGACTGACGTCATCGGCGCGCGGGCGCCGGGCCGGGGCAGCCGTTACGGCGAGCCGGGGCACCACGACTTCCAGGCCATGCTGGCCGAGTTCGTGCGGGGCCTCGAGGCCTACGCCGAGGCACCCCTGGCCTTGTTCGGGCACAGCCTCGGCGGCCTGTTCGCGTTCGAGGCCGCCCGCCGGTTGGCGGTGACCGGGCGGCCGCCGACGTTGCTGATCATCGCCGGCTGCGCCGCGCCCGGCGTGATCGCCCGGGCACCGAAGGATCGCGACCTCAGCCCGTCGGCCCTGCGCGCCGAACTCGTCGCATCCGGCGCGGTGCCACCACAACTGCTGGCCGACGAGCAGCTCTCCGAGCTGGCGGTGCAGACACTGCGTGCCGATCTGGTGGTGCAGCGCAGCTACCGGTTGGATCCGGCCGTCCCGTCGCTCGCCCGGCCGGCCCGGATCTATTACGGACGCGACGAGGCGGCCGACCCCGAACGGTTGGCCCAGACCTGGGCCGAGGTGGTGTCCGGCCCGGTCAGCACGACCGGGTTCGCCGGTGACCACTTCTTCGTCAACAGCGCCCGGCCGGCCGTGTTGGCGGCGGTTCGAGCTGACCTCGAGCTGTGGACTCCGGCCTAGCCCGTCCTGGGCACCGGCCCTGGATCGCCGTCAGCGCCGGGCGATGAGAAAGTCGTCGAGACGGTCGAGGGCGGCCGGCAGATCACTGCGGCCGAGCCCGAACCGGAGCCGGTTGTCGGTCAGATCGAATACCGTGCCCGGCAGCAGGAGCACGCCCTTCTCCCGGGCGAGGTCGGTGACGAAGGATTCGACCGGGATCGGCAGCCGTAATTGCGGAAACGCCATCGGACCGGCCATCGGCGGGTCCCAGCGGAAGCTCTCCTGGTGTGTGCCGAGGAAATCCTCCAGCAGCTTCAGGTTGGCCAGGATGATTCCCCGGCTGCGTTCGACCAGGTGGTCCTTGGCCCGCAACGCGATGAGCGACAGGATCTCCGACGGGGCCGAGGCGCAGACCGTGGTGTAGTCCTTGAGCTGGCGCACCCGTCCGGTCACGGCGGCATTTCTGGTCGCCAGCCAGCCCACTCGCAAACCGGCCAGCCCGTAGGCCTTGGACAGCACGCCCACGCTGACGGCGCGTTCGTCCAGGTCGCAGGCGGCCGGCAGGGTCGTCGTGGGGTCGTACTCCAGGTAGCGGTACACCTCGTCCGAGACCACCGTGACGTCGGCGTCCCGGGCCAGGGCGAGCAGGGCCTGGAAATCGGCCACGCTCGGTAGCGCCCCGGTGGGATTGTGCGGGAAGTTGACGAACAGGGCCCGAGTGTTGGGGCGCAGCGCCTGCCGCACGGCCTCGAGATCCAGATGCCAGCCGCCCTCGGGATCAAGTGCGACCGCGGTCAGGCTTGCCCCGAGCGCGGGTGCCAGCCGATGCAGGGATTCAAAAGCGGGCCACACGACGACGGCGTGGTCACCCGGTTCCAGCAGGCCGTTGGCCAGCAGGAACAGCGCCTCGGCCGCGCCACCGCCGCACACGGTGACCTGCTCGGCCGGGATCAGCTCGTACTGCCGGGTGATCTCGCTCCGCAGCTCCGAGTGGCCGGCGGTCTCGGTGTATCCCAGCTCCAGGGTGTCCCACAGCTCGGCCGATTCGCCGTCGGCCAGCTCCAGCAGTGCCCGCATCGAGAGGCCGTCCACGTCGGAGGCGCAGGCGATCAGGTCGACCCCGTACTCCCATTTCCCGAAGAACTCCTCGATCTTGCAGCGGTCGGGGATCATCCTTCGGTGAACTCGGAGGTCGTCTGGTGCAGCAGGGCCCGGCGCCGATCCAGGAAGCCCAACATCGCAGGAACCGGGCTGATGATCCTCGGCTGCTCGGCCAGCCGCTCCTGCTGTCGCGCATGTACGACCGGCATCTGGGACCAGTGCGTGGCCGGGCTCAGGTGGTGCTCCTGGTGGAACCCGTCGTTGAAGGTCAACGCGTTGTAGAGCCGACCGTAGTGGCTGACCGAGTCGGTCGTGCGGGAATCCGGGTTGGCCCCGTAGTGGCGGTAGTAGTTCTGCACGTTGACCAGGGTCAGCGCACAGAAGAACGCCGGCAGGTAGCAGTACAGGGTCCACTGCCACGAGATCACCGCAAACGCGACGAGGGCCAGGCAGTGTGCGCCTCGGTCGATCTGGATCTGGCGGAGTTCGCGCTCCCGGCGATCGGGCTGCCGCGAGGCCAGCCGCAGCAGGTTGGCATCGGAGGGCCCCACGCGCCACAGCCGGGTCACGAGGCCCAGCTCGACGGCGCGGCCGACGACCGAACCGACACCCCCACCGACCGCGTAGGGCAGCAGCGGCTGGTGCTGGCCGTCCTTGCCCTTGCGATAGGTCGACGAACGATCCCGGGTCTCGCCGTCGGCGTCCTGGCGATCGTTGTTGTACCGATGGTGGTTGCGCACGTGGGTGAACTGGTACGCGCCGACCGACTGACCGATGTTGATCGAGTTCAGCACCGAGATCGCACCGTTCAGGCGATCACTGCGGAACCACGGCACGTGCGTGAACAGGTGCGAGATGACGATCACGTTGTAGGCCATCATCACCGTCATCAGTACCCCGCCGGCGAGCCGGGCCGGAAGCGAGGCGTCGGCCCAACTGAAGGCCAGAAGCACGGTGATCGTGAACTGGGCGACGCTCAAACCGACCAGGATCGCGTCCTTGGGACTGCTCTTCCAGACCTTCAACGATGTCTCCCTGCACCTCGGACGTAGCCGGACCCCGGCTTTCCTGGGTAGCACATCCCGTGTCCGATAGGAACCTTTTAAGACGGGATAATGTCAGTTATACCAACGTACTAGATTGACGGGGTAACGCACGACAGTCGGAAAAGCCCCGTCAGGGCGGTGCCTGCTCGCGATCGACCGCGCGGTCAGCACCAACCGCACAGCCCGGGCCAC
Organism: Phormidium nigroviride PCC 7112; assembly: GCA_964658795.1. Classification (GTDB taxonomy): domain Bacteria; phylum Actinomycetota; class Actinomycetes; order Mycobacteriales; family Jatrophihabitantaceae; genus Jatrophihabitans_A. The sequence goes on along the minus strand of CAZZZW010000143.1, from coordinate 3,704 downwards.
GGACGAAGGAGCGCTATGCGCGAATCGAACACGCTGACCGAGGTGGCTTGCCCGGTCGCCTGCTTCAACGAGTGGGATCCGTTGGAGGAGGTGATCGTCGGCATCGTCGACAACGCGCACTTCCCGCCGTGGGACGTGGCCGTCGGCGCACCGCTGTCGGCTGAGCAACGGCAGGTGTTCCAGCAGAACGCCGGACGACCGTTCCCGGCCGACGAGGTCGCGGCCGCGCGCGACGAACTCGATCAGCTCGTCGACATCCTGGTCGGTGCCGGGGTCACGGTCCGCCGGCCGGAACCACGTGATCACTCAGCCTCCTTCGGTGCGCCGGGCTGGCAGAGCACCGGCCTCTATGACGCGATGCCCCGGGACCTGCTGCTGGTCGTCGGCGACGACGTCATCGAAGCCCCGATGGCCTGGCGCTCGCGATACCACTCGGCCTCGGCCTACCGGCCGATCCTGAAGGACTACTTCCGGCGCGGCGCCCGCTGGAGCTCACCGCCCAAGCCGGAACTGCCGGACGAGCTGTACGTCGAGGACTGGTCCGACCAGCCCGACGGTGAACCGTTCCGCTCCGTCATCACCGAGTTCGAGCCGACCTTCGACGCCGCCGACTTCATGCGGTGTGGACGAGACATCTTCGGCCAGCGCAGCCATGTCACCAACGGCATGGGTATCCAGTGGCTGCGTCGGCACTTGGGCGATGACTATCGGGTGCACGAGGTGACGCTGGCCGACGACCATCCGATGCACATCGACGCCAGCCTGATGCCGCTGGCGCCGGGCAAGCTGCTCATCCAGGCCGACCGGGTGCCCGAGGTCCCGGAGATGTTCAAGGACTGGGAGGTTCGGACGGCGCCGCCGCCGGTCATTCCCGACGGACACCCGCTCTACATGACCAGCAAGTGGATCAACATGAATGTGTTGATGATCGACGAGGACCACATGATCGTCGAGGCCCAGGACGAACCGATGCGGCGTCTGGCCGAGGACTGGGGCATCACTGCGATCCCGTGCCCGTTCCGCAACTTCAACAGTTTCGGTGGGTCCTTCCACTGCGCCACGGTCGACGTACGGCGTCGCGGCGAACTGGCCTCCTACTTCTGACCGAGCCGGCTGCTGCCTGGCCAGCCTCTGGTCCAGCCACGCCGAACACCCGGCACCGCCCGGCTGACCCGTTCCCGCCTGATCACGGCACCACACCCCGGAGGTACCGCCCGGATGACCGAAGGCCTGGTACATCGCCTCATCGAATCGCAGGCCGAGCTGACCCCGGATGCGGTCGCGGTGGTGTGGCCGGACGGCACGGCCACGTTTGCCGAACTCGATCAACAGGCCGGCCGGCTGGCCCGGCTGCTGATCGAGCTGGGGGTCGGTCCGGAACGGCTGGTCGGCGTGAGTATGGAGCCCTCGCCGCTGTTGCTGGTCACCATGTTGGGGATCTGGAAGGCCGGCGGTGTCTACCTGCCCATCGACCCCTCGCTGCCGCACGAGGTGGCCGAAGGGATGCTGGCCGACGCCGGTGTGCGGCTGCTCGTGGGCCACGGCCCGATCGCGGTGGAACAGCACGACCTCGACGTCCTCGACCTGGCCACGCTTGACCTGTCGAACGGGCCGGGTCCGGCGTCTGCGGTGGCGATGGTGCCAGCCAACCTGGCCTACTGCGTGTTCACCTCCGGCTCGACCGGCAAACCGAAACTGGTTGCGGTCGCCCATGAGAGTTTCGCCAATCACGGCAAGGCATTACGCGAGCAGTTGAGCCTGGGCCCGGATGATCGGGTGCTGCAGTCCACGCCGATGGCCTTCGACGCTGCCCTGGAGGAGATCCTGCCGGCCTGGCTGGCCGGCGGCGCGGTGGTCATGCCGGCCCAACGTAAGTTCACGAGCCGGGAACTGACCGATCTGATCGAACGATTGTCGATCACGATGGTCAGCCTGCCGAGCGCGTACTGGCACCTGTGGGTCGATGATCTCGCCTCGCAGAGTGTGCCGCTGCCCCGTTCGCTGCGGACGGTGTTCATCGGCGGCGACAAGATCCTGGTCGACAAGCTCGCGGCCTGGTACCGGTTGCCCGGCGCGGATCGGATCAACTGGGTTTCGGACTACGGACCGACCGAGACGTCGATCAGCGTCGCGCTGCACCATCCGGCGCGCGATGGTCTGGGCGCCTCCGACGGCTCCGACTACGCCCTGGTGCCGCTCGGCCGCGCGTTCGCCGGCGCTGCGCTCTACATCCTCGACGCCCAACTGCGCCCGGTACCGGACGGCGTCCCGGGCGACCTCTGGGTCGGCGGGCCGCCGGTGAGCCGTGGCTACTACGGCGCGCCGGAGCTGACGGCCGACCGGTTCCGCCCCGATCCGCTCGGCCGGCCCGGTTCCCGGATGTACCAGACCGGGGACCGTGCGGCCCGGCTGCCGGACGGCATGTTGTCGTTCCTGGGGCGCTCCGACCGGCAGGTCAAGATCCGCGGGCAGCGGGTCGAACTGGGTCAGGTCGAGAGCGCGCTGCACAACCTGGCCGGGGTTCGGGATGCCGTCGTCGTGGTCGTGGACGACCCCCCGTTCGGGTCCTATCTCGTCGCCTACGTCGAAGGGGCAGCCGAGCTGACCGAGGCCACGATCCGGGCCGGCCTGGCCGAACGGGTCCCGGAGGCGATGCTGCCGCGGTCGATCACCTTGCTGGAGCGGATCCCGCGGTCGGCGTTGAACGGCAAGGTCGCGCGCGCCGCGTTGCCGCCGATTCCTTCGGCGCCCGAATCCGGCCGGATGCCCGATGACGGCACGACCCTCGAGCGCGTCGTGCGCTGGTTGATCGATGACGTGCTCGAGACGCCGGTGCGCGACCGGCACGAGGACTTCTTCGCCGCCGGTGGCGACTCGCTGCGAGGCATGCAGGTGCTCAATCGCGTCGCTGAGGTGACCGGCGTGTCACTCACCTTCGAACAGCTGCGCGGGACCTCGCACGTCGCCGGCATCGCCGCGCTGATCCGCCAGCACCGCAGCGCGGACGCGAGGCCGGATCCGTTCCAGATCGTGCCCGAACGCCATAGCGGGGATCGACGGCCGGCCACCCGGGGCCAGCAGGCGTTGTGGTTCCTCGACCAGGTGCATCGCGGGGCGCCGGTGTACTCGATCCCGGTGTGTTACCGGGTTCGCGGGCCGCTCGAGCTGCAGCGGTTGGACGCTGCCCTGTCGAGGCTGGTGGCTCGGCACGAGGCACTGCGGACCGTCCTCAGGGTGCAGGACGGTGCGGTGCGTCAGCACGTCGGCCAACCCGAGCCGATCCGAACCACGGTGGTGCGCGCCGCCGACTTCGCCGACGCCGACCGGCAGGCCCGATCGGCCGCGCAGGAGCCGTTCGACCTGGCCGGCGGCCCACTTCTCCGGTCGACCTGCTTCCAGCTGGATGGCGAGTGGCTGTGGCTGCTCAACGTGCACCACGCCGTCTTCGACGCCTGGTCGCTGGCGGTGTTCTGGCGCGAGTTCACCGCGCTCTATCAAGGCCGAACGCTGCCCGACGTCGCGGTGCAGTACTCCGACTACGCCGCCTGGCAGGAGCGGTGGCTGTCCGGGCCGAGCGCGGCGACCCAGCGGGCGTACTGGCAGCGGCAGTTGTCCGACCTGCCGATCGCCCACCACCTCGGCGGCAACCCGGCCGGCGGCCGGGTCGGCACCGAGGGCTTCGCGCTGCGCTGTCCGCCCGGGAC
>CAZZZW010000142.1:0-10668 GCA_964658795.1 Phormidium nigroviride PCC 7112 | reverse complement strand
GTAGGCACGTAGGAAACTCGACTGAGCGGTGCGACCCTCGCCTCATCCGGGCCGAGGTCGAGGCTGCCCCGGCCGGCCGCATACCGCTCGGCCGTGGTCCGTCGCGACCAGGGCACGATCCGCGGTGCCGCAGCCACCACGAGCGGATCCTGCAGCTGGGCGGCCAGTCGTTCGACCCAGTCCGGCGGCGGCACGCAATCGGTGTCGATGAACGCGACCAGGTCGGTGTCGACCGCGGCCAGACCGGAATTGCGAGCCGGTCCAGGACCGCCATTGACCGGTCGGACGATCAACCTCGCCCCGTGTTTGGCTACCACTTCGGCAACGGCGGCCGGATCGTACGAGGCGTCGTCGACCACGATCACCGGATGGCGGCGGTCCAGCCCGGTCAGGCAGCGGTCCAGTTCGGCGGCGCGATCCCGGGTCGGGATGACCACGGTGACCTCGATCGGCACCAGCACCGGCACCGGCGGCCGCGGGTGGGCCACGCCGGCATCGACGAACCGACGGGCCAGTTGCCGGGACGCCGTCGTGGTGAGCGGGCCGGCCAGCATCTGCTCGAACGCGACCCGGCCGGCCTCGGACAGCTTCAGCACCCGGGGCGGCGAACCGCCGTAGAGCGTGGTTCGATCCAGCCATCTCGTGTGCCGATCGAGTTCCACCCGAAAACCCATGGGCATCGGCGGTGGCGTGGTCACAACGCCAGGCCGCCGTCGACCGGTACCACCGCCCCGGTCATGGCCGAGGACTGCTCCCCGGCCAGGAAGGCCAGCACGGCCGCGACCTCGGCCGGCGCCAGCAACCGTCCGATCGGTTGTTGGGACGCGAAGGCGGTCGCGGCGGACAGCCCGTACAGTCGGGCGCTCTCGGCCAGGATCGGGGTGTCGGTCGACCCCGGGCTGACCGCATTCGCGGTGACGCCGGTGCCTCCGAGTTCGGCCCCGAGCGTACGGACCAGGCCGGCCACTCCGGCCTTGGCCGCGCAATAGGCCGCCAGCATCGGCAACCCCTGGGTCGCCGCGGCCGACGCGACCGCCAGGAACCGGCCCGAGCGCGGGGCCGGCCGGCGCAGCAGGGCCGGGATGGCGGCCCGAGCCAGGTTCAGCACCCCGGTCAGGTTGACCTCCAGCACCGCCCGTTCGGCCGCCTCGGGCAGCTCCCACTGCGGCACGCCACCGGCGATCACCCCGGCGCATCCGATCGCGGCATCCAAGCCACCGAAACGTTCCTCGGCCAGCGCGACGGCAGCCCGGAGTGCGGCCAGGTCCCGGACGTCGGCCCGATGGGTCACCACCGAGTCCGCGGTGGCGAGCGCCTCGAGTTCGTCCGGCTTAGACATCGGATAGTCCAGCGCCGGATCGTCCTGGACCGAGTCGACGGCCAGCACCGTCCAGCCCATCCGGCTCAGTTCGGCGACCGTCGCCGCGCCGATTCCCCGCCCGGCCCCGGTCACCAGCGCGACCCTCATGTCGGCCACTCCTCGACAAAACGCTGCAAGGACTGGCTGATCTCGGCCAGCAGGGTCTCGCCTTCGGCCGCACCGGCCCCGGTCGGATCGCCGAGGACACCGGTCGCCGTCACCGCCCGCACCCCGCCCTCGCGCAGGATCGGCAGCAGCTCGGCCAGGGGCCGGCCATCGCCGGGCACGGCGTGCTCGAGGTGCACCGATGACGGGTCGATGGCCAGCATCATCGACGTCTCGGGCCGGCCCGCGTGCGGGTCCCCCGACCAGGACGGAGCGAACCACCGGACATCCCGGCCTTCGTAGCGCAGCACCTCGACCGCTCGGCTCAGCGTCTCGGCATTGCCGCCGTGGCCGTTGACGAACAGCAGCCGGCCGAAGGTCTGGCCAGCCGAGCGGCCGAGTTCCAGCAGCACCAGCTCCAGTGCGGCCTGACCGATCGACAATGTCCCGTTGAAGCCGGCATGTTCGCCGCTGGACCCGTAGGCCATCGGCGGTCCGACCACGATCTCGGCGCGGCTGCCGGCCAGCCGTCGGCACAGCTCGACCGCAATGTCGGTGTCGGTGGACAGCGGCAGGTGGGCGCCGTGCTGCTCGGTCGATCCGACCGGGATCACCAGCAACGCATCGACATTGACCTCGGGCCAGGCCAGCGTGGCGAGCTGTGATGCAGGCACGGCGATATTTACCTTTCCGAGGATCTGCGTACGCTAACGGCACAGGGTGCCGTAAATCAAGGGTTACCGACGGGGAGCCGCATGACCACGACCGGGCAACGCCGGCGGGGTCGGCCGCCCGGCACCAGCGCTCGCGAGATGGAGCTGATCGCCCTCCGGCTGTTCTCCGAGCAAGGTTTCGACGAGACCCCGGTGGAGCAGATCGCCGCCGCGGCCGGAGTCAGCCGGCGTACCTTCTTCCGTTACTTCGACACCAAGGCCGCGGTGTTGTGGCACGAGTTCGACCGCGAGGTGGACGCGCTGCGCGAGGCCTTCGATGCCGTGCCGGTCGAGACGCCGATGATGGAGGGCATCCGGGCCGTGGTGGTCGGGGTGAACCGCTACCGCGCCGAGGACGTCGCCGAACTGCACGACCGGATCAACCTGATCGGCTCGTCGGCGGCGTTACAGGCCAGCGCCGCGCCGCACTACGACGCCTGGGAACGGGCGGTCAGCGAATTCGCAGCCGATCGGCTGCAGGTGGCGGCGGATTCGTTGCTGCCGTTGGCGATCGGACGCAGCACCCTGGCCGCGTGCCGGGCCGCCTTCGACGTCTGGGTCAGCCAGGCCGACGCCGACCTGACCGTCTACCTCGATCAGGCATTGGCCGCGCTGGGAACCGGTTTCGCGCCGTAGCCGTTCAACCGGTCGAACACGAGGCAAGGTCGAGGTGCCGGGCGGCCGGCGGTGAGGACAGGCAATGGAAACCACCGGCTGGCTCAGCGGTCAGGTCTTTCTGCAAACGGTCGATCAGGCCGAGGCCGAGGCGATCACGAACTTCCTCAACGCCCGCGGCATCATCAGCCAGACCCTGACCCAGAGCGAGCAGCTGCTGCTCGACCCGTCCGATCCCAACAGCGGCGTGACCAGTGACCGGTTCAGCATCGCGGTGCAACTGGCGGGCTTTCCGCAAGTGATCGCGCCGGTCCTGACCGAGCTGTTGCAACGCTCGCACGGCGCGGGCTGGGACGCCGACTCGAACTCGACCGGCTGACCCGACCCGGCCTCGACCGGCCGATCCGAGCTCAGGCGGCGTCACCGTCGCGGTTGGTCCAGACGTCGATGGAGAATTCGCTGTCGATCACCCGGGTCTGCCGGGTCAGTCCGAGCATGCTGTCCAAGGTTCCGTGCAGCGTCTCGGTGCCGAGCTGGCGACCGGCGAAGTGATGGTTACGATGACTGGCCACCACGGTCGCATCCGGGCTCAGGCTGGACCGCACCGCGTCGGCCAGCCCGGCCCAGTCGGCCAGATCCATCAGGTAGCCCATCTCGCTCAGCACGATCAGGTCGAACTGGCGTTCGCGGGGCCAGTCGGTCGGCAGCTGCATGTACTCGATGTCGACGTTGGACAGGTGCTCGACCCGGCCCCGGGCCTCGACCAACTTCGGGCGGTTGTCGTCGACCCCGAGCACGAACTCACTGCGGCGGGCCAAGCCGGCCAGCAATTTGCCGGAGCCACAGCCCGGCACGAACGTGGAGCTGTACCGGGCGTGCTGCAGGCTGGCCAGTACCAATTCCCGCCGCCGGTCGGCCAGCCAGTCGCCGCGCATGTGCCACGGGTCCTCGGCCAAGCCGTACAGATCGTTGAGGTGTTCGAGATTCGTCATACTGCATCTGCCATTTCTACGACGACGCAACGGCGTCATGCGTGCAGATAATGGATGGAATCCTCGGGGCGAACGGTTCGGCAACGGTTCGCTCGAAGTCCATCGAAGCCACGCGGCTGGTTTCTGAACCGTTACTACAGAATTTACCAGTCGCACAAGGGATGCGCTGCTGCGAGACTGACTGAATCGAGTCAGGAGACGAGAAGTTAACCGGACCGTCGCGCGTCCGACATGCCGGACTTCTCGCTGGCCACGCTCTCAGTCGTCCCTCGATCACCACCGGCCTGCTGGCGGCCGGCTGAGCACGCGCTCTAGGCTGCGAGCATGTTGCTCGTCATCCTGCTCATCATCCTGGCCATCGTCACCGGCGTGCTCGGCGCCATCATCAAGGGCCTGTTCTGGCTCTTCATCCTGACCGTGATCTTCCTGGTCGCAGCCTTCTTCGTCGGCAAGTCTTCGCGCAGGTGACCCCGGGCGGCCAGCTGCGGCTGGTCGAGCTCGCCGATCGGGTATTCGGCTACATCCAGCCCGACGGCAGCTGGTTCATCAACAACACCGGCTTCGTGTCGGGTTCCCGCTCGGTGTTCGCCATCGACGCCTGCGCGACCGAAACACGGACGCGGGCCTTCATCGAGGCGATCGCCGGCGTGACCCCGCTTCCGATCCGCACCCTGGTCAACACCCACAGCCATCCCGATCACACCAACGGAAACCACCTCTTCAGCGATGCCACGGTGATCGCTCAGCTCGACTGCCGGACGGCGATGGCCCAGGGACTGCCCCCGATCGAGGCGGTCTGGACGCCGGTGGACTGGGGCGACATCATGCCCCGGCTACCGGAGGTCACCTACCTCGACCGGTTGGACTGTTACAGCGACGACCTACCCATCCAGCTGCACTACGCCGGCCGGACCGCCCACACCGCCGGTGACACCCTGGTCTGGCTGCCCGGCCCACGGGTGCTCTTCACCGGGGACCTGATCTTCAACGGCGGCACGCCGTTCGCCCTGACCGGCTCGGTCCAGGGCTGGATCGACGCCCTGGAGCAGGTGGTACGGCCACTGCCGTTCGCGATCCTCGTGCCGGGTCACGGCGAGCCGTGTGGCGTCGAGGCGGTCGAGACCGCCCTGGACTACCTGCGCTTCATCCAGCAGGTGGCTCGGGACGGCCGGGCCGCCGGCGTCGCACCGTTGGAGGCCGCCCGGCAGACCGACCTCGGGCGGTTCACCGACCTGCTCGACCCCGAGCGCCTGGTGGGGAACCTGCACCGGGCCTACCACGAGCTCGGCAGTCCGCTGGATCTGGTGCAGGCGCTGGCCGACATGATCGAGTTCAACGGTGGCCAGCCGCTGCGCTGCCACGCCTGATCGTCACAAGCTCTCCGGCGAACCACCGGGTTGGGCCAGCGGAATCGCCATCAGCGCCGTCTCCGCCGGCGGCTGCTGACCGCGTCGGACGTAGCCGAACACCACCAGCGCGCCGAGACCGAGCACCGCCGAGCCCAGCGCCAACGAGGCATGCACCCCGATCGCAGTGCCCAGCACACCCACGGTCAAGCCGCTGCCGACCCGCAATCCGCTGGCCGACATGCTGTAAACGCCGACGACGCGACCCCGCTTGTCCGGCGGCGCCAGCAACTGCACCACGGTCTGACCGATCGACATCGAGGCCAACGACGCCACCCCGCCGACCAGCAGGGCCACGATCGCCAGCAGGTACATACGGGTCAGGGCGAAGACGAACAGGCAGGCCCCGAGGCCGAACGTGGTCCACACCGCGGTGGCCACCGTCGGTTTCAGTTTGTCGAACACCTCGAGCAGCAAGCCGCCGACCACCCCGCCGACTCCGTTGGCGAACAGCAACACCCCGTACGCGGTGCCGGCCGAGGCGCCGAGGTCATGGGCGAAGATCGGCATCGCCGACTGCAACGACGCGCCACCGAAGAAGGAGGCCAGGCCGCCGAGCGCGATCATGGCCATGATGGTCTGATCGCCCCGCACCTCTCGGATCGTCTGGAACGCATCCCGCAGTCCGAGCCGGGGTTTGGCCGCCCCCTGTTCCCGGGTGTGCCCGGTGTAGCGGGTCACCAGCAGGAACAACGTCAGCGGCAGATAGATCGCGATGTTGACGAAGATGCCGGTGGTGGCACCCAGTCCGAGCAACAGCGCCGATCCGACCACTGGACCGAACAGGATGCCGAGGCTACGCGCGGTCGCGTTCAGCCTTACCGCACTGGGTAGTTCCTCGGTACCGACGTAGTCGTGCAGCATCAACTGCTCGGCCGGCCCCCAGAGCGACCCGGCCATTCCGTGCAACACCAGCAGCACGCAGGCATGCCAGACCTGCAGGGTGCCGGTGAGGAACAGCACGCCCCAGCAAGCCGAAACGGCCATGAAGAGCAGCTGCGCGGCCTGGATCACCCGGCGGCAGTCGTAGCGATCGGCCAGCGCGCCGAAATAGACCGACAGCAGCAGGAACGGTAACCAGTGGCTGATCACCGCGAAGCCGGCCAGCGCCGGGGAATGGAACTTGGTCCACATCACCCAGTAAGTGATGACGTGTTCGATGTTGTCGGCCATCATCGACAACATGCCGCCGCCGAGATAGACAGCACAATCGCGTTGTTTCACAGCGGCAAACCGCGTCGGGGCCGACCCCCGGACCTCCTCGATCGGGACGTGGGAGACGATGCCGCAGGCCGCACACATCCGGTTACAACCAGGCCGGCAACGTCGGCAGGTCCGGCCGGTCCGCGCGTCCGAGCACCCAAGAGAGCAACTCGGCCAGGGGCAGGTCGACCTCGGCGGTCCCGGCCCCCAGCGTCCGCTCGAAGTCGGCGTCGGTCGCGACGATCCGCACCCCGGGGGTGGCCGGGTTGGCGGCGGCGGATCCGCAGGCATCGTCGAGGATCGCGACCCCGATCGAGCTGGGCAGGTCACTGAATTCGAGACCGGCATCCAGGTCGACCGCGTGGACCCACACCTCGCGGCAGCGCATCCACGGCACTTCGGCCCCGGTGATCAGGCGGCCCTGCCGGGTCCGGGCCGTGCCGGCCCAGTCGGCCTCGGTCAGCTCGGCGATGTCGGCGTCCAGTGCGGTCACCGTCGCCACCAGGTCGGCGCGAAGCTCGGCCGGCGGCAACCCGGCGGTGGTCTCGATGTCGGCATCGCGCGCCTGCGGACTGGCATACATCGGCGTCTCGATCCCGGTCCGGGCCCAGGTCAGCAGGTTGCGCAGCGCGTCTGCGTTGCGGGCCAGATGGCCGACCACGTGGGCCCGCGTCCAGCCCGGTAACCGGGACGGCCCGGCCAGTTCGGCATCGCTCAACCGGCGCACCGCGGCTGTCACCAGCGCGGTCCCCTGCCCCTGCCAATCCAGCCGTTCGGCCAGTGCCACATCAACCATGCCGATAACCCTATTCTGCTTGGCCACCAGCCCTAGACTGTGGCCATGCTGCTGTCCCTGGGTGCCTTCACCCTTGCCGCCGTGCTGATCGTGCTGCTGCCCGGACCGGACACCCTCGTCGTACTGCGCAACCTCCTACGTGGCGGTCGCGGCACCGCAGTTCGGACCGTGTTCGGCGTCCTGTCCGGTCTCTCGGTGTGGGTGATCACCGCGGCCCTGGGATTGTCGGCGGTACTGCGGGCCAGCAACGATGCCTACCTGGCGCTGCGAGTAGCCGGCGCGGTCTATCTGCTCTGGCTCGGCATCAGCTCGCTGCGCTCGCGGGGCCAGGCCGCCCCGGAGCGGCCGGCCCGTCGTCGCAGCCTGGTCGGCCAGGGCTATTCGGCCGGTCTGGCCACCGACCTGCTCAACCCCAAGGTCGGCGTCTTCTTCGTGACCTTCTTGCCGGGCTTCGTCCCGGCCGGCTACTCGGTCGGCTGGATGTCGGTACTGCTCGGCGCCATCTTCGTCGCGCTCACCGGCTTGTACTTCGCGGTGTTCGTCCTGGCCTCGGCCAGGATCACGCACTGGATGTCCACCAGCCACATCCGCCGCCGGATGGATCGTCTGACCGGACTGGTGCTGATCGGCTTCGGGGTCAAGCTCGCCACCGAGTAGCGCCGCGGTCGCAGGCGGCCGATCAAGCCGAGCGGCTGCCCGGTACCGGTGAGACCCGCAAGAAAATCGCGATTTCGGCCCCAGCCGAGTCCCGAGTCGGGATACTCACCTCCGGGCGGACAGGTGAACCGACACCTGCTCGGGGAGCCCGGATCGGACCAGCTTGTGTTTCGCAACAGCACCATGACCGAGCCCGAGGGCGAGATCGACGAACGCGCGGTACGCCACAACATCAAGAAGTTCCTGATCATCTACCTGGCCTGCGTCATCGGCGGCGGGATCGTCGGCGCCGTGCTCGGCGCGGTACTGCCCCACCACCATCGACGGCCGACGCACCATCACTCCAGCGCCGTTGCTGCCGTGCTCGGCATCGTGATCGTCCTGGTCATCCTCGGCGTCGCGGTCGCCACCCTGTACTGGATCTTCCACCGCCGCTCCTACCGGCGGGTGATGCAGTACTCCTTAAGCCGGCGTCGTCGGGTCTTCCGAGCGTTGCGCCGAGGTCGGCCGCTGTCGCCGGAGGACCGGCCGGTGGCCGACGCGATGATGTATCTGAACCGGAACTGGCGACGAAACCTGCTGATCGTCTTCCCGCTACTGATCCTCATCATCGCCTTGGACGGCCTGGCTCATCACGGCGCCGCCCGCTGGTACTGGATCGGGCTGGCGGTGGTCTACGTGTTCCTGATCCCCTACGCGCTGTGGAACCAGCATCGGGTCGAACGCAACTACCACCGGTTCGTCCGGTCCGGCCCCCCGCCGGAGCCCACTGGCTGACCCGCCGTGACGCAACGGTCGTGCAGCGCCGCCCCGCACACCCCGTCGCTCACCACACCGTTAGCGTGGTGGCATGCCGGAACTGCCCGAGGTCGAATCGGCCCGCGCCGTCATCGAGCGGCGCGCGCTCGGTCGCACGATCGCCGAGGTCGACGATTCCGACTCCTACGAATGCCGGCCGCACGCACCGGGTGAGATCCGGTCGGCGCTGCTCGGCCGCAGGTTGACCGTCGCCCACCGCCGGGGCAAGAGCATGTGGGTCGAGACGTCCGGGCCGGACGCAGTCGCACGCCGGGGCCGATGCTGGGGATTCACCTGGGAATGTCGGGCAAGATCGTGATCGCCGATGCCGACGGCTCCGAGACCGACGGCGGGGACTATTGGGAGCGCGGCCGGACCAAGGGTGATTTTCGGTTCAACCGTTTCGCCATCCGGTTTGCCGATGGCGGAACGATGTTGCTGATCGATCCCCGCCGGCTGGGCCGGGTGCGGCTCGATCCACCGGTGGACAAGCTGGGCCCCGACGCAGCCGAGATCACGCCGGCTCAGTTCCGCGCTGCCGTCAGCCGGGGTAGCGCGCCGGTCAAGGCGCGCCTGCTCGATCAGGAATCCATCGCCGGTATCGGCAACCTGCTGGCCGACCAGATCCTGTGGGCGGCCAAGCTCGACCCACGTCGGCCGGTCGGCGAACTGACGCGCCCGGAGCTGGACCGGCTGCACCGGGCGACCAGACGAGCCGTGCACGATGCGATCTCCGGTGGCGGCGTACACACCCTGTCTGTCATCGCCTACCGCAAGGCCGGCGCGTCGTGTCCCCGCGACGGAGCCCCGATGAGCCGCGGCACCGTCGGCGGCCGCACCACCTGGTGGTGCTTGCGCGAGCAGGTCTGATCACTCGCGCACGGTTTCGACGATCAGGGCGAGGAAATCAGCCGGCCGTTCCAGCGACGGCAGGTGCGCGACGTCGGGCCACCTGATGAGCCGAGCGCCCGGAATCGCTGACGCCACCGCAGCTGCGGCGAGCGCGATCGCCTGCAGGTCCAGGCCGCCGACCAGCACGGTCACCGGCACCGAGATCCGGTCCAGGTACGGCACCGGGTCCGCCAGGACCTCGTCGCTGTAGAGGTCGTCCCAGCCGGAACCGAGCTCGAACAGCTGCCGCTGCATCTGCGCGACGCCGGCCCTGACCGCCGGGTCGACCGGAACGGAGCGGCCGACGCCGTCGACCCAGGCGACCAGGTTTGCCTCGACCGCCTCGGCAATATCGCCATCAGCCAGCGCCCGCTCCTCAGCCTCGAAGAAGGCCTGCAGATCCGGTGTCGGCGTCGTCAGCAAGGATCCGCCGGGAGCACTCAGCACCAGGGACGCGACCAGAGCAGGCTTGGCCAGTGCCAGGCCGACCGCCAGGCCGGCCCCGAACGAGGCCCCGACCAGATGTGCCCGTTCAATACCCAACCCGTCGAGGGTGTCGATCAGATCCGCCAGCTGATCCAAGCGACCGTTCGGCCGAGTGACCGATTCGCCGAAGCCGCGCAGATCGACCCGCAGCACGTCATAGCGCTGAATCAACTGCGGCCATTGCCGATCCCACATCCGGCGGTCGGCCACCCCGGCGTGCAACAGCACGATCGTCGGCGCGGCCGGCGGTCCAGCCCGGTCATAGGCGATACCGGTGGCGGTGAACGACGTCACGAACCCTCTCTCACACCTGAGCGAAGCGGCCCCAGCAAAGCATCGGGAGGGCACCGGCGGCAAGCTGTTTTCGGGGCTGCGACCGGAGTGAGGTCGATGGCCGATACCGGTCAATCCATTGACAACCGGGCCGCTCCGGCGAAACGCTGCCGAAGGGATTGAAACGTTTCGCTCGCCGGGCGGGGGCCGGCTGAGCTCGCGGGATGGTCGAGAACCATTTGCTGGAATAAGGAGATACTCATGTCCCGGAGCAGACGAATCACCGTGCTGGCCGGCGCTACTGCCGGCTTGGTCGCCACGGCCGGCGCGGCCGGCGCGGCCGTCACGGCTGCCACGGCCGGCGCGGTCGCCA
>CAZZZW010000141.1:0-10687 GCA_964658795.1 Phormidium nigroviride PCC 7112 | reverse complement strand
GATCATTCGAGCGGCAACCGATCACTCGTGCGCAGTCCGGCACGGCCGGAGCGGCGCCGCACCAGCGAGCGGCCACGCCCGGATCGTCAGGCCAGCCAGCCGCGACGTTGGGCGGCGGCACCGAGGGCGAACCGTCCGACCGCCCCGAGCTCGGTACCGAGCCGGGCAATCCGCCGTCCGACCTGACGGGGCGACATGTCCAGGGCCCGAGCCACCTGGGCATCAGTGGCCCCCGCGGCGAGAAGTCGCAGCAGTTCGGTATCCACGTCGTCGTGGCTCGGCTCGGCCAGAAAGCCGTCCTCGAGTGGCCGCGCCTGCGACCAGATCGTGTCGAACAGTTCCTGACAGATGCCCAGCAGCGCCGGATTCGTCACCACGATCACGTCCGAGCGCGGATCCCGCTGATCGGTACGAAGCAGCGCCACCGAGGAATCGGCCAGGATCATTCGGCTCGAAACCGATGGGTACCACCGGATGTCGGCACCGAGCCCGCGCAACCAGACGCAGTACTCCCGATCGTCGGCCGAGAAGCTGCGGGGCGGCCCGACCACCGTCTTCTGCTTGATGCCGCGCTGCATGTCACGCTCGTCCCAGACCGCGCCCTTGGACATCGACTCGCCCGGGACGAAGTTGCCGGGATTCAACGAGACCACCTGCTCGTGGGTGGTACCCGACAGATCATCGATGAACCGGCGAGTCGCAGCGCCATAGGAAATGCGCCACACACCCGCGTCCACCCGACTCAAATGGCGAGTGATCACTTCGAGCAACTGCTCGCTCGTCGTCATAGCGTCCTCTCCAGCCGTGTCCCCGTCCGACCGCCGGCTGCCCGTGTCTACGGTCCCACAGCATCTGATCAGCTTCCGACATTGTGTGCATCCGGGACGCCGTCGATACACGTCTGGCCGGAACTGTTCCTTGGCCCCGATAGGATTGCCGTCGACCGGCCCAGACCCAGATCAGATCCCCGGCGGGAAGGCGATTCGAGCATGACGTCAACGGACAACCTGACTTCGACGGCGTACAACGCCGTACTCAAGGTGGTCGAGCAGGCCGATCAGCGCATCGCCGACGCGATCCGCTCCGAGCTGCACGACCAGCGCAACTCGTTGAAGCTGATCGCCAGTGAGAACTACGCCTCCCCCGCGGTGTTGCTGACAATGGGCAACTGGCTGTCGGACAAGTACGCCGAGGGCACCATCGGACACCGCTTCTACGCCGGCTGCCAGAACGTCGACACGGTCGAGCAGATCGCCAGTGAGTACGCGGCCGACCTGTTCGGTGCCGAGCACGCCTACGTCCAGCCGCACTCCGGAATCGACGCCAACCTGGTCGCCTACTGGGCCATCCTGACCAAGCGGGTCGAGGCCCCGGCGCTGGAAAAGGTCGGAGCCAAGAACGTCAGCGAGATGAACGACGCCGACTGGGCCGAACTGCGTCACGCACTGGGCAACCAGCGGCTACTGGGCATGTCGCTGGAGGCCGGCGGCCACCTGACCCACGGGTTCCGTCCCAACATCTCGGGCAAGATGTTCGACCAGCGTCACTACGGCACCGATCCCGAGACCGGCCTGATCGACTACGACGCGCTGCGCAAGCAGGCAGCTGAGTTCAAGCCGCTGATCCTGGTCGGCGGTTATTCGGCTTATCCGCGCAAGGTGAACTTCCGAATCATGCGCGAGATCGCCGACGAGGTCGGGGCCACGTTGCTGGTCGACATGGCCCACTTCGCCGGCCTGGTCGCGGGCAAGGTGTTCACCGGCGACTTCGACCCGGTGCCGCACGCGCACATCACCACCTCGACCACCCACAAGTCCCTGCGCGGTCCGCGCGGCGGGCTGGTGCTGTGCACCGAGGAGTACGCCCCGTTCGTCGATCGCGGTTGCCCACTGGTGCTCGGCGGCCCGCTGTCCCACATCATGGCCGCGAAGGCGATTGCGCTGTCCGAAGCAGCCCGACCGGAGTTCCAGGACTACGCCCAGCGGGTGGTGGACAACGCCGTCGCGCTGGCCGACGGTCTGGTGAAGTCGGGCGCCACGGTCGTCTCCGGTGGTACCGAGAACCACATCGTGCTGCTCGACGTCAGCCCGTACGGACTGACCGGACGGCAGGCCGAATCAGCATTGATCGACTCCGGCCTGGTGGCCAACCGGAACGCGATCCCCAACGATCCCAACGGAGCCTGGTTCACCTCCGGCGTCCGGTTCGGCACCCCGGCGCTGACCACCCGGGGCTTCACCGAGGACGACCTGCGCGAGGTCGGCACCCTGATCGATCAGGTGTTGCGAGCCACCACCATCGCCACCACTGCCTCCGGTGCCCCGTCCAAGGTCAAGTACCACCTCGACCCGGCCGTCCAGCAGTCGGTGTTGGACCGGGCGGCCGATCTGGTCGGCGCCCACCCGCTGTACCCGGAGATCGAACTCGACTGAGTTTTGGCCGGATCTGTCATGAGGATCGCTCGCTACCGCGGGCGATCCTCATGACATAGCCCTAAGACGGGGCCAGGGACTTCGTCAGCTCGGCGACGACGCTGGCCGTGTCGGCCTTGATCAGGTCGAGGGGCAACGGCGGCAGCACGTCGAGCCAGGTGCCCATGCCGGAACCGCGAAGCTGCAGCATGCCGGCCGGGCGGGCGATGAACCACCAGTGCAGGTGCACTCCCCCGTCGCCCCAGCGGTAGATGTGGATCCGGCCGACACTGTCGATGCCGGCTCGGATGGCTCGCTCGATCTGGACCAGCAATCGCCCTTGTTCGGCGGCCAATGCGTCATCGACACCGTCGATGTCCACGTGCACCCGCGGGGTCAGCATGAAGGTCTGGACGCCGAGCTTCTGCTTGGACGTGACCTCCTCGAACCGCCAGTGCTCGTTCGTCCAGTCGTAGTCGGAGTCGGGCCGCCGACAGGACCAGCAGGTGGCCGGATCGGCCCCACCCCGCTCGGGCTCCGGCAGTTCGGGTTCGTCGATCCGCACGACCTGCAGCCCGTCGGCCTCGAACGGGAAGATCGTGCCCAGCACGTCGGCCGGCGGCGCCGGCAACCGGCCACCGACCTCGGCGGCGCGGACAACGTCCAGGAATGCCTCGGTGTAGGCGGGCAGTTCCCGCTCAGGACGATCAGGCATTGGGCAACCGGATCAGGCCCTCTTGGGCCACGCTGACGACCAGCCGGCCGTCGCGGGCGAAGAACCGGCCGGTGGCCAGGCCCCGGCCGCCCGAGGCCGACGGCGAGGACGACTCGTAGAGGAACCAGTCGTCGGCCCGGAAGCCGCGGTGGAACCACATCGCGTGATCGAGCGAGGCCAACGAGATCGGGTCCAGCCGGGCCGCCATACCGTGCCGGATCAGCACCGAGTCGAGCAGGTTCAGGTCCGAGGCAAACGTGACCACGCACAGGTGCAGTGTCGGATCGTCCGGCAGCACCCCGTCGGCCTTCATCCAGATCCGGTGCGGCTGGTTCTCCCGCGGCCCGGATCCCCTTTGAATCCATGGCGGATCGTCGACATAGCGGATGTCGAAGGCCTGCGGCACGTGGCTGATCGCCTCGGCCAGGTCGTCGTAGCCGATCAGGCGCTCCGCGATCGTCGGCAGCGATTCCGGCGGTGGCACATCGGGAATCTCGCGCTGATGATCAATGCCACCCTGTTCGAGCTGGAAGGAGGCCGACAGGGTGAAGATCGTCCGGCCGTGCTGCACCGCGCTGACCCGCCGAACCGAGAAGGAGTGCCCGTCCCGGACCCGATCGACCAGGTAGACGATCGGCACGGCCGGATCGCCGGCCCGGATGAAGTACGAGTGCAGCGAGTGAACCCGCCGGTCGGTCTCAACCGTCCGGGTCGCCGCCACCAGGGCCTGCCCGGCGACCTGGCCGCCGAACACCCGCTGCAACGACACGTTCGGGCTGACGCCACGGAAGATGTTCTCCTCGATGCGTTCGAGGTCCAGCAGCGCGACCAGGCCGTCGACGACGACTTGGCCCCGCAGCATGCTCTGACTGTCAGCGGTCACGTTGCAGGATGTCTCCGATGTGATGGACCCGGATCGTGTTGGTCGCCCCGGGCGTCGACGGCGGCGTGCCGGCCACGATCACCACCAGGTCATCGGGCTTGCACACCCGCTGCGCCAGCAGTGCCGAGTCGACCTGACGCACCATCTCATCGGTGGTCTGAACTGTCCAGACCCGGTGCGCCTGCACCCCCCAGGACAAGGCCAACTGGCGCTGCACCTGCTCCTCCGGGGTGAAGGCGAGCACCTTGGCGTGGGCGTGCAGCCGGGCCAGCCGCCGCGCGGTGTCACCGCTCTGGGTGAAGGCGACCAGCGCGGTCGCACCGAGGGCCTCGGCGATGTCCTTGGCCGACTTGGAGATCACCCCACCGGGCGTGCGGGGATCGTGCAGCAGGGCGGCGACATCGACGGTGGACTTCTCGACCTCGGAGATGATCCGGGACATGGTCGCCACCGTCTGCACCGGATAGGTACCGACGCTGGTCTCGCCGGAGAGCATCACGGCGTCGGCACCGTCGAGCACGGCGTTGGCCACGTCGGACGCCTCGGCCCGGGTCGGCCGGGAGTGGCTGATCATGGACTCCAGCATCTGGGTGGCGACGATGACCGGCTTGGCGTTGTCGCGGCAGATCGCGATGGCCCGCTTCTGGATGATCGGCACCTGCTCCAGCGGGCATTCGACTCCGAGATCACCCCGCGCGACCATGATGCCGTCAAAGGCCAAGGCGATGTCGACCAGCCGGTCGACCGCCTCGGGCTTCTCGACCTTGGCGATGATCGGCCGGCGGATGCCGACCCGATCCATCACCTGGTGGACCAGCTTGACGTCATCGGGCGAGCGGACGAAGGACAGTGCGATCCAGTCCACACCGAGCCGGAGCGCGAACTCCAGATCCTCGATGTCCTTTTCGCTGAGGGCGGGCACGCTGACGCTCACCCCGGGCAGCGACAGACCCTTGTTGTTGCTGACGACGCCGCCTTCGCTCACGTCGCACACCACATCGGTGCCGTTCTCGACGGTGACCGCGACCAGGGCGACGTTGCCGTCGTCCACCAGCAGTCGATCGCCGGGCTTGACGTCCTGCGCCAGCTCCTTGTAGGTGGTGGACACCCGGTCGTGATCACCCTCGATGTCCTCGACGGTGATCCGGACCCGGTCACCGGTCGCCCACATCACCGGGCCGTCGGCGAACCGGCCGAGCCGGATCTTCGGCCCCTGCAGGTCGGCCAGGGTAGCCACGTTGCGGCCGGCCGCCTCGGCCGCGCTACGGGTCAGGTGGAACCGGGCGGCGTGATCGGCGTGATCACCGTGGCTGAAGTTGAGCCGGGCCACGTCCATCCCGGCCTCGACCAGCGCACGCATGCGCTCTGGCGGGTCGGTCGCAGGGCCGAGGGTGCAAACAATCTTTGCGCGACGGGTCACATTCGCCAACCTTAAACGCTTGCCGGGGACGGGTGGGAACTGCCCGGTGTACCGGCGAGTAGGACCGCCGGCACACCGTTCGCTGTCAGTGCTGAGTCAGGATCGGGCCGCCGCCATCACCGCGTCGTCGACGTCCCGGCCTTCGGCCTCGGCCTGCTTGGTCGCGTCCAGCACCCGCTTGTAATCCCTCGGCATGATCAGGGAGAACCGGGACACCGCGGCCGGCCAGTCGGCCAGCAACCGCTCGGCCACCGCGCTGCCGGTCAGCTCGAGGTGCCGGCCCAGGATGGCGCGCAACTGGTCGGCCTGCTCACCGCTGAGGGTCTCGACGTCGACCAGTTCCGGATTGACCAGGCGCTCGGCCAGGTCGAGTACGAACCCGACACCGCCGGACATGCCGGCCCCGAGATTGCGCCCGGTCCGGCCGAGGATGACGGCCACGCCACCGGTCATGTACTCCAGCGCATGGTCCCCGACGCCCTCGGCCACCGCGGTGGCACCGGAGTTGCGGACACAGAACCGCTCGCCGACGATGCCCCGCAGATACAGCTCGCCGGAGGTCGCACCGTAGCCGATGACGTTGCCGGCCAACACGTTTTCCTCAGCGATCAACGGGGCGTTCTCGTCCGGCCGGATCGCCACGACGCCACCGGACAGGCCCTTGCCGACGTAGTCGTTGGCATCGCCCTGCAACCGGATCAGCACGCCGGACGGCAGGAAAGCCCCGAGCGACTGCCCGGCCGATCCGCGCAACGCGATGTCGATGGTGCCCCGCGGCAGACCCCGCTCGCCGTAACGCCGGGTGACCAGCGAGCCGAGCATGGTGCCGACGGTCCGGTTGACGTTGCGTACCGGCAGTTCCAGGCTGACCGGGCTGCCGTCCAGCAACGCCCCCTCGCACAGCTGGATCAGGGTGTTGTCCAGTGCGGCATCCAGGCCGTGGTCCTGCTGCACCCGCTGGTGCAACGAGGACCCGGGCGCCGGCTCGGGCATCTTCAGCAGCGGCGACAGGTCGATGCCGTCGGCCTTCCAGTGCTCGATCGCCTTTCGAGTGTCCAGGAACTCGGCGTGCCCGATCGCCTCGGCCAGGGTGCGAAAGCCCAGTTCGGCCATCAGCTCGCGGACCTGCTCGGCGATGTATTCGAAGAAGGTCACCACGAACTCCGGCGTGCCGGAGAACCGGGCCCGCAGCTCGGGGTTCTGGGTGGCCACACCCACCGGGCAGGTGTCCAGGTGGCAGACCCGCATCATTATGCAGCCCGAAACGACCAGCGGCGCGGTGGCGAAACCGAATTCCTCGGCGCCCAGCAGCGCGGCAATCATGACATCCCGGCCGGTCTTCATCGAGCCGTCCACCTGGACCACGATCCGATCCCGCAGGTTGTTCAGCAGCAGGGTCTGCTGGGTCTCGGCCAAGCCCAGTTCCCAGGGCATGCCGGCGTGCTTGAGCGAGGTCAGCGGCGCCGCGCCGGTGCCACCGTCGTGACCGGAGATCAGCACCACGTCGGCGTGCGCCTTCGAGACTCCGGCCGCGACCGTGCCGACGCCCGCCTCGGCCACCAGCTTGACGTGCACCCGGGCCGCGGAGTTGGCGTTCTTCAGATCGTGGATCAGCTGGGCCAGATCCTCGATGGAGTAGATGTCGTGGTGCGGCGGCGGTGAGATGAGTCCGACGCCCGGCGTCGAATGCCGGGTCCGGGCGATCCACGGGTAGACCTTGTACCCGGGCAGCTGGCCCCCCTCGCCAGGCTTGGCCCCCTGGGCGACCTTGATCTGCAGATCGTCAGCGTTCACAAGGTAGTTCGACGTCACGCCGAAGCGTCCGGAGGCCACCTGCTTGATCGCTGACCGCCGGAGGTCGCCGTTCGGATCGGGGGTGAACCGGTCGGCGTCCTCGCCGCCCTCACCGGAGTTGGACTTGCCACCGATCCGGTTCATCGCGATGGCCAGGGTCTGATGAGCCTCGGCCGAAATCGAGCCGTAGGACATCGCGCCGGTGGCGAACCGCTTCAGAATCGATTCGACGCTTTCAACCTCAGAGATCGGGATTGACGGGCGCTGCCCGGTCTTGAACTCGAACAGACCCCGCAGAGTAGCGCCGTCACGGCTCAATCGATTGATTTCTTCGGTGTATTCGGCGAAGACGTCGTAGCGCTTGGCCCGGGTCGCGTGCTGCAGTTTGAAGACGGTCTGCGGGTTGAACAGGTGAATCTCACCCTCGCGCCGCCAGGCGTATTCGCCGCCGACCTCGAGTCGCCGGTAGGCCCGGGACGACGGGTTGAGCCCGAATGCCTTTTCGTGACGGGCCAAAACCTCGTCCGCGAGGGTCTCCAGGCCGACCCCACCGAGGCTGGAGCGGGTGCCGAGGAAGTAGTTCTCCACGAGTTCCTCGGACAATCCGAAGGCCTGGAAGATCTGGGCGCCGGTGTAGGAGGCGACGGTCGAGATGCCCATCTTGGACATCACCTTGAGCACGCCCTTGGACAATCCCTTGATGTACTTGCCGATCGCGGCCTTCGAGTCGATGCCGGTGATGACGTTGCGCTGGATCAGGTCGTCGATCGATTCGAACGCCAGGTAGGGGTTGACCGCCGCCGCGCCGTAGCCGATCAGCAGTGCGATGTGGTGGACCTCGCGGGCCTCACCGGTCTCGACCACCAGGCCGACCTTGGTCCGCTGCCCGGTCCGCACCAGGTGCCGGTGCACGGCCGCGGTCAGCAACAGCGACGGGATCGGAGCGTGGTCGGCGTCGCAGTCGCGGTCGGACAGGATGATGATCCGGGCGCCGGCGGCCACCGCGGCCGAGCACTCGTCCTGCACCCGCAACAGCGCGGCGGTGAGCGCCGGGCCGCCACCATGGACCCGGAATCGGCCGTCGATCAAAGCACATTGGAAGCCGGGAAGGTCGCCGTCGGCGTTCACGTGCCAGATCTTGGCCAGGTCGTCGTTGTTGATCACCGGGTTCGGCAGCACGATCTGGCGGCAGGACGCGGGTGAGGGCGCGAGCAGGTTCTGCTCCGGGCCGATGGTGCCCGACATCGAGGTGACCAGCTCTTCCCGGATCGCGTCCAGCGGCGGGTTGGTGACCTGGGCGAAGAGTTCGGCGAAGTAGTCGAACAGCAGCCGGGGCTTCTTGCTCATCACCGCCAGCGGGGTGTCGGTACCCATCGAGCCGAGCGGTTCACCACCGATGCTGGCCATCGGCTTGAGGATGATCCGCAGCTCCTCCTCGGTGTAGCCGAAGAGCTGCTGGCGCCGGGCCACCGACTCGTGGGTGTGCACCACGTGCTCGCGGTCGGGCAACGTGTCCAGGTGCAACAGGCCGGCGTGCAGCCAGTCGCCGTAGGGGTGTTCGGCCGCGAGGGCGGACTTGATCTCGTCGTCGTCGCGGATCTCGCCGGCCTCGGTGTCGACCAGGAACATTCGGCCCGGCTGCAACCGGCCCTTGGCGGTCACGGTCGCCGGGTCGATGTCGATCACGCCGGCCTCGCTGGCCAGGATGACCAGGTCGTCGCTGGTCCGCCACCACCGGCCGGGCCGCAGGCCGTTGCGGTCCAGCACCGCGCCGATCACCGTTCCATCGGTGAACGTGACGCAGGCCGGGCCGTCCCAGGGCTCCATCAACGCGGAGTGGAAGGAGTAGAAGTCGCGCCGGGCCCGATCCATCCCGTCGGCGTTCTCCCATGCCTCCGGGATCATCATCAGCACCGCGTGCGGCAGCGACCGGCCGCCCAGGTGCAGCAGTTCGAGCACCTCGTCGAAGGTGGCCGAGTCCGAGGCCCCGGGGGTACAGATCGGGAACAGCCGGGACAGTTGCTTGCCCTCGGGGGCCAGCAGCTCGGACTCCAGCAGGGCCTGCCGGCTGTACATCCAGTTGCGGTTGCCGCCGATCGTGTTGATCTCGCCGTTGTGCGCGATGATCCGGAACGGCTGGGCCAACGGCCAGGACGGGAAGGTGTTGGTGGAGAAGCGGCTGTGCACCAGCGCGATGGCGGTGGCGAAGCGCTCATCGGACAGGTCCGGGAAGAACGTGGCTAGCTGGGCGGTAGTGAGCATGCCCTTGTAGACCAAGGTCCGCGCCGACAGCGACGGGAAGTAGAGCTCGTCGCCCCGTTCGGCGGCCAGCCGCTCGGCGACCTTGCGGACGGCGTAGGCCCGGCGTTCGAGATCGAGTCCGGTCACCTCGCCTTCGGTGGCGGTGAGGAACAGCTGGCGGAAGGCCGGCATCACCGATCGCGCGGTCGGGCCGATGCCCTCGCTGTCGATCGGCAGGTCACGCCAGCCCAGCAATCGCAGACCCTCGTCGGTGGCGGTCTCGATCACCAGCTGTTCGACCCGGGCGCGGGCCTCGTCGTCGGCCGGCAGGAACGCGATCCCGGTGACGTAGGAGCCTCGGGCCGGCAGTTCGAAATCGACGACGAGCCGCAGGAACTCGTCCGGGACGGCCACGGTCAGCCCGGAACCGTCACCACTGGACGGCTCAGCACCTGCCGCACCCCGGTGATCCATGTTGTGCAGGGCGATCAGAGCATTGCGGACCAGCTTGTGACTCGGACGGCCGTTCAGGTCGGCCAGAAAGGCCACTCCGCAGGAATCTGTCTCGTAGGCCGGGTCATACAGGCCTTGCCTGGCCGGCAGGCTCGAGAACGGAAGCTGTGATTCGGGCGCGTGGGAAGTCATACGGTCCCCCTTCGTCCGGGGCCGGTGCAGGCACTGGCCGTGGCGTGCTGTCGGCCGTCCGGACTGGTGCCGGTCGGCCCTGATGGTGCAGCGGGACAGCGTCGGCCCTGTGCTGTGGTGCTTCGACCGGCCTGCAGCCCCCGGAATCAGGGCCTTGGACGGCACGTCCTAGCTTCGCTCAATGGAGCGCTCGTACAGGTTACCGGCAGGTGTCTTGCCCGGGCGAACCATAACCGCTGTGAGCCATCTCGCGGCCCAGACTGCAAGACTGACGGGGTGACCGCAGCAGAGGACTTCGTGGCGGCCGTGGTGGCCGGAGCCGTCGACCGGGCCCGGGCGCTGTTGGACGGGGACCCGGACCTCCTCCGGACTCCGGGGCCGGATGGCGAGTCGCTGGCCCTGACGGCGCTCTACCACCGGCACCTGCCGCTGGCCGACGAGTTGGCTGCGCGGTCCGGCCAGCTGAGCGTGTTCGAGGCCGCCGCCTTCGACGACACCGCGCGCCTGGACGAGCTGATCCGCGACGATGACGAGATCGTGTTCACCTGGAGTCCGGACGGTTGGCAACCGCTGCACCT
>CAZZZW010000140.1:0-10744 GCA_964658795.1 Phormidium nigroviride PCC 7112 | reverse complement strand
CCCGTGCGCCCAAGGCGAGTCGGCCGACGTCGGTCCGGCGCAGGGCCTGCGCGCCGCCACGGGTCGCGGCCCGGACCGCCTCGGCCGGGGTCAGTCGCATCTCGCGGACGGCCAGCGCGATCGCCAGCGACATCGAGGTGGAGAAGCCCGAACCCGGGTTGCAGTCGGTGGCCAGGGCGATCGTCGCGCCGGCGTCGATCAGCCTCCGCCCCGGTGGATAAGGGGATCGGGTGGAGAACTCGACCAACGGCAGCAGCGTCGCCACCGTGTTCGAACCGGCCAGCGCCTCGATGTCGGCCTCGGCCAGGTGGGTGCAGTGGTCGGCGCTGGCCGCGTCCAGTTCGACGCCCAGTCGGACCGCGCCACTCTCGGTCAGCTGGTTGGCGTGCAGCCGGGGCAGCAGGCCGGCCTCGATGCCGGCGGTCAGCACCGCACGGCTCTCGTCGACGTCGAAGGCGCCCTGTTCGCAGAACACATCGACCCACTTAGAGTCCGGCGCGCAGGCCTGCAGCATCGGTCCCGTGACCAGGTCCAGATAGTCCGCGCGATCGGTGTCGGAGGGCACCACGTGTGCGCCGAGATAGGTGACCTCGGAGGTCTGCTCGGCGGCCAGGCGCACCGACCGCCGCTCGGTCTCGACGTCCAGTCCGTACCCGGACTTGCACTCGAACGTGGTCACACCGGCCTGATGCAGCTCGCCGGCGAGCCGGCTGAGGTTCGCCCGCAACTGCTCGTCCGAAGCCTCTCGGGTGGCGGCCACGGTGGAGCGGATTCCCCCGGCACTGTAGGCCTGTCCGCTCATCCGGGCGGCGAACTCGGCCGCTCGGTCACCGGCGAAGACCAGATGGGCATGGGAGTCGACGAAGCCGGGCAGCACGCAGGCGCCGGCCAGCTCGATGCGCTCGTCGGCGTCCGGGGCCCGGCTGGCCGGTCCGACCCAGCCGATCCGGCCGTCCTCGATGACCAGGGCCGCACCGGAGATCTCGCCCAGGTCGTCGTCCTGGGTGGCCAGCAGGCCGATCCCGGTGAGCAGCGTCGTCGTCACCGGGCCATCTTGTCAGGGTCAGCGGCCGGCGTGCCCGCCACCGTTCGTGGTCGGGGCGGGGATGGTCCGGCCGGCATGTGCGCCACCGTTGGTGGCCCAGGCCGGGGTCGCGACGGCGATCGGGACGACCAGGGCGGCGCTGATCAGGGCGGTGGCGAGGGTGCGTTTCATGGCAGAACTCCTGGCGACAAGGGGTCCGCTTGGGGGTAGCGGTGGGCCGAGCGTAGGCCCGCCTTCTGCGGCGAACAAGGGGGTATGCCGGATTATGCGCCGTCCGAGGCGATTGCATCGGGTCGCTCGGCTGTGCGAAACTATTACTGAACGATCGTTCTGTTATTCATCAGGTTGGGGAACCGTCATGACGATGGCACCGGAGAGCGAGTCCGAGCTGCTGGCTGACTTCACCGCGACGATCGGTCACAACGACCGGATCGAACCGCGGGACTGGATGCCGGAGAAGTACCGCAACACCCTGATCCGGCAGATCGCCCAGCACGCCCACTCCGAGATCATCGGTATGCAGCCGGAGGGCAACTGGATCACCCGGGCACCGTCGCTGCGACGCAAGGCCATCCTGCTGGCCAAGGTCCAGGACGAGGCCGGGCACGGCCTGTATCTCTATTCAGCGTGTGAAACATTGGGGATCTCCCGTCGTGAGCTCACCGACCGGCTGATCAACGGCAAGCAGAAGTACTCCTCGATCTTCAATTACCCGACGCTGTCCTACGCCGACGTCGGCACCATCGGCTGGTTGGTCGACGGTGCGGCGATCTGCAACCAGGTGCCGCTGTGCCGTACCTCCTACGGGCCGTACGGACGGGCGATGATCCGTATCTGTAAGGAAGAGTCGTTCCACCAGCGTCAGGGTTACGAGCTGCTGATGACGATGATGCGCGGCACCGATTCCCAGCGCACCATGGTGCAGGAATCGGTCGACCGGTTCTGGTGGCCGGCGCTGATGATGTTCGGCCCGCCCGACGCCGATTCGCCGAACACCGAGCAGTCGATGGCCTGGGGCATCAAGCGCGACACCAACGACGAACTGCGACAGAAGTTCGTGGATATGTCGGTGCCGCAGGCCGAAGCGCTCGGGGTGACGCTGCCCGACCCCGAACTTCGGTGGAATGCCGAGCGGGGCCACCATGACTTCGGCCAGCCGGACTGGGACGAGTTCTACGCCGTGGTCAAGGGGTCCGGTCCGTGCAACGCCCAGCGGATCGCGCACCGCCGGCAGGCCGATGCCGACGGCGCCTGGGTGCGCGCGGCCGCCACCGCCTTTGCCCGCAAGCAGTCCGAGGCCCGATCGGCATGAACGAGGAATCGGTGCAAGGTGATTGGCCGCTGTACGAGATCTTCGTGCGCGGCAAGCGGGGACTGAACCACGTGCACGTCGGTTCGCTGCACGCAGCCGATGACGAGATGGCACTGCGGCACGCTCGCGACGTCTACACCCGCCGCAACGAGGGTGTCAGCATCTGGGCCGTTCGGGCCGACGCGGTCGCCGCGTCAAGTCCGGACGAGAAGGACCCGATGTTCGCGCCCAGTGGTGACAAGGTCTATCGGCATCCGACCTTCTACCAGATCCCCGACAACGTCCCGCACATGTAAGGGCAGACGATGGCACACGTGCACGATCACGACGCCGACCACGAGTCGGTGTATGACGGTCTGCTCGGCGGCGACGCCTCGCAGTGGGCCTTCGGCACCGACTTCGAGGATCCGCTGGCCGGCGTCGATACGACAGTCCCGGACGGTGTCGATCGGGCATCCCTGGCCGCGTACTGCCTGATGCTCGGGGACGACGCACTGATCTATGCCCACCGGCTGTCCGAATGGGCCTCGCGTGCTCCCGATCTGGAGGAGGACATCGCTCTGGCCAACATCTCCCTCGACCTGCTTGGTCAGGCGAGGTTGCTGCTGGCCCGAGCCGCCGCGGCCGATCCGTCGGTGGTGCCTGGGCTGCCGGAAGGATCCCCGGTACCGGCAGAGGACGCGCTGGCGTTCTTCCGGGACGAATCCGCCTTCCGCAACGTCCGGATGGTCGAGGGTGACAACGGTGATTTCGCCGTCACCATAGTGCGATTGCTCATCTTCTCGACCTGGCGGCTGGCGCTGTTCGAGCGACTGGTCGACAGCCGCGACGGGGTGCTCTCGGCGATCGCGGCCAAGGGATTGAAAGAGCTGACCTATCACCGTGACTACGCCGGGCGCTGGTTCCTGACGTTGGCCCAGGGTACGGATGAATCGCGAGCCAGGATGCTGGCCGCGCTGGACCTCGTGTGGCCGTTCCACGACGAGCTGATCCTCAGCACGGCAACCGAGAATGCCGTTGCCCAATCAGGCGTCGGGGTAGACCCGTCCTCGGTCGCGGCTGAGCTCGACGTGATCCTGGAGCAGGTGTTCTCGGTCAGCGCGGTGACCCGGCCCGAACTCGCACCGGTGGGCGCGGTGCGTGGACGGATGGGCCGGGACGGTGTGCACACCGAGGCGATGGGCCGGTTGCTGGCGGTCATGCAGGTGGTCGCCCGGGCGCATCCGATGGGATCGTGGTGACCGCGGCCACCCGAGACGTCGCCGATGCCCGATCGGTGGCCGCCAGCGTGACCGATCCGGAGATGCCGATGCTGACCCTGGACGATCTCGGGGTGCTCCGGGACGTGTCGGTCGAGGCGGATGGCGCGGTGATCGTGGTTATCACGCCGACGTATTCCGGCTGTCCGGCAATGGCGACGATGCGGGATGACCTGGTGCACCGACTGCAGGACAACGGGTTCGACGACGTCGAGGTCCGAGTCAGCCTGCAACCGGCCTGGTCCAGCGACTGGATCTCCGAACGCGGCCGGCGGGCGCTGGCCGAGCACGGCATCTCGGCCCCCGGGCCGGCACCGCGTCGGACCGGCCCGGTCGCGTTGACCTTGCAGCCGCGACCGCGGGCGCTGGCGTGCCCGCGCTGCGGATCGGCCCAGGTGGAGCTGACCTCGGAGTTCGGGGCCACCGCGTGCAAGGCGTTGTACCGCTGCGCGGCCTGTCTGGAACCCTTCGAGCACGTCAAGGAAATCTGAATCATGACCACCAGCACCCGGGCGGCCTTCCACACCCTGACGGTGGCCGCGATCGAGCCGCTGACCGATGACTCGGCGGCGGTGACGTTCGAGGTGCCGGCCTCGTTGGCCGAGGAGTTCGCCTTCCACGCCGGCCAGTCGCTGACCTTGCGCCGGATCGTGGACGGCCGGGAGGAACGCCGGTCGTACTCGATCTGCGCGCCGGTCGGCAGCCCGCCCCGGATCGGTGTCCGAGAGATTCCGGACGGCCTGTTCTCGTCCTGGCTGGTCCGGCAGTTGCGGCCGGGGGACGAGGTTGAGGTGCAGACGCCGACCGGCAGTTTCCGCGCCGATCCGGCCGGCGGCGGCCGTCACCTGTGCATCGCGGCCGGCTCCGGCATCACCCCGATGTTGTCGATCGCCACCTCGGTGCTGCAGAACCCGGACGCCCAAGTCAGCCTGCTGTACGGCAACCGGACCACTGGATCGGTCATGTTCTCCGAGGAACTGGCCGATCTGAAGAATCGGTACCGGCAGCGGTTGGACCTGGTGCACGTGTTGTCGAGGGAGCCGCGGGACGTCGAGCTGTTCTCCGGCCGGCTGGACGCGGTCCGGCTGCGCCGGTTGCTGACGACGCTGGTGCCGCTCGCGGCGGTCGACCATGTCTGGCTGTGCGGCCCGTTCGGCCTGATCGCCGATGCCCGTCAGGTGCTGGCTGAACTCGGCGTCGCACCGGAGAAGGTGCACTTCGAACTCTTCTACGTCGACGAACCGCCGCCGGAACTGCACCGGCCCGATGCGGTCGTGGCGGGCGACACCAGCGACGTGACCATCGTGCTGGACGGACGATCGACCACGGCGCCGATGTCGACCGGACAGAGTGTCCTGGACTCGGCCGGCACCACCCGGAACGATTTACCCTTTGCCTGCAAGGGTGGTGTCTGCGGGACCTGCCGGGCCCTGGTGACCGACGGCGAGGTCGATATGCGCCGCAACTATGCCTTGGACGACGCTGAGGTAGCCCGTGGCTTCGTGCTCACCTGCCAGAGCTATCCGGTGAGTCCTCAGGTCACGGTCGACTTCGACGCCTGACTGGTATGAGGCCCGGCGGCTAGATGTTCGAGGCATCCGGCGGCAGGTCCGCCGGCGGCTGCGACGAGCCGCCCTCGGTCGAACTCGGCGGGCAGGCCATACCGAGCGTGTAGGCCGTCATCGACAACGAACCGTAGGCGTAGCCGTCGACCAGGACCTTGGTCTGCGGATCTTCGGAAGCACCGGCCAGGCCAGCCAGGTACAACGCCGGAATGAAGTGATCGGGCGTGGGCACCGCGTGGTCGAAGTCGCGGTGGGAGTCCAGGGTGGCGAAGTCGGTCGGGTCGGTCAGCATCCGGGCCTTGGCGTCCTCGTCGAAGCGCTGGGCCCAGTCGTAACCGTCGTCGGCCAGGCTCCAGTTCATGCCTCGCAGGTTGTGCACGACATTGCCGCTGGTCACGATCAGCACGCCCTGCTCGCGCAGCGGAGTCAGTTTCGCCCCTAGTTCCAAGTGATAGTCCAACGGCTTGTCGGCGTTGATGCTGAGCTGGACCACCGGGATGGACGCATCCGGAAAGGCGTGCACGAGTACCGACCAGGTGCCGTGGTCGATGCCCCAGCTGTCCACGTCGGCCCCGACCCAGGTCGGGTGCACGACGTCACTGATCTCGGTGGCCAGCTCGGGTAGACCGGGCGCCGGATACTGGACGTCGAACAACTCCCTTGGAAAACCGTAGAAATCGTGAATGGTCCGGGGTCGGGGCATCGCGGTGACCGCAGTGGCGTTGATGTACCAGTGCGCGCTCACGACCAGGATCGCGCGCGGTCGCGGCACCGACTCGCCGAATGCCTTCCAGGCGCTGGTGTAGCGGTTGGTCTCGATCGCGTTCATCGGGTTGCCGTGCCCGAAGAAGGCCGCCGGCATCACAGTCTTGTCAGTCATCGGTGAAACCTCCTGCTACTCGACGAGGGCGGACAGTGCCTGGGCTACTTCGGCCGGGCGGAGTCGACTCGTCGCGCGGCCGACGGTGAGCTCGCACCGGACCGCGTTGGGATCGTCCGTGGGCCGGGCCTCGGGCCAGGTCCAGATGCCCTCGTCCGCGGCGAGCCGCCGGGCGTTGATCGCGAAT
The DNA here is from genome assembly GCA_964658795.1 of Phormidium nigroviride PCC 7112. Classification (GTDB taxonomy): domain Bacteria; phylum Actinomycetota; class Actinomycetes; order Mycobacteriales; family Jatrophihabitantaceae; genus Jatrophihabitans_A. Next base: position 4,496 of record CAZZZW010000140.1, on the reverse strand, counting down.
CGCTCGGCGCTGACGGACAGAACCAGATGCATCATCGGTACCTGTGGCTGCTCCGGCAGCACTCGGACACCTTCCACACCTGACAGCTCGCTCGCGATCGCACGCGCGTGGCTCAACCGAGCCGGCATCTCGGCCAGGCGCTCGGGCAGCTGATGTAACGCCGACGCGGCCAGTGGCCACAAACCGTACAACGTGCCGCCGAGCCGGCGTCGCCATTCCCGGACCTGACGCACATCCTCCTCCGGCCCGACGACACAGCACCCCGGCAACGCCCCGATGCCTTTGTAGAAAGAGACATACGCGGTGTCGAACAGGGCCGTGATCTCGGCCGGGGTCCGGTCGTACCCGGCCGATGCCTCCCACAGCCGGGCGCCGTCCAGGTGCACCGCCGCGCCCCGTTCGCGCGCCCAGGCGACCTGGGCGGTCAGGTCGTCCCAGCCGGGGAGCTGGCCGCCGATCTCGCGCTGCGGCAACTCGATCAGCAGGGCGGCCGGCGGCTCGGCGAGCTGCTCGAGATCAGCCCGGGTGAACAGCCGGTCCCGGTCGCCGACCGGCCGGCCGACGAGCTGGTGCAACCGGGTGTGCGCCTGCAGCTCGTACAGCTCCAGGTGGCAGGTCGGATGCCAGGCGACGGTCCGGACGGTGCGGCGGTCGGCGTGCACGCGCAATGTCGCACCCTGGGCCATGGTGCCGCTGGGCAGGAACACCGCGGCCGGCTTGCCGAGCAGCGCGGCGACGTGGGCTTCCAACTCGGCGACCACCCCGCCGTCGCCGTAGCTGTCCGCCCGGACGTCCGGGTCGATGGTGGCAAGCAGATCCGCCGGCCGTACCAGACCGTCCCCGTGCAGGAACCGGGTGCAGTTGGCCCGGAGGGCCCGCGTTGCGTCGTCCATCCGCCCATTGTGCCCAGGGCTGGGCCGCGCCGGTCAGATTTGGCCGATCGGCTCGCGCTTCTCGGCCTGGAACCGGTCCTCGGTGCGGCCGTAGGCCCAGTAACCAGAGAGTGAGAGTTGGCCACCGCCGAGGTCGCGCTGCTTCAGGACGGCCCGAATTGCTTTCATGGATTCCCTTTCACCGTGGGCGAAAACGCCGACACGACCGGGTAGCCACGCACCGGCCGTCACGGCGTCGGCGAGCAGCTGCGGACTTGCGCCCGGCTCGGGCCGCTTGAGCCAGTGCACTGCGATGCCGGCGGGTATCTCCAGATCGTCGGGCTGGTCGTCGTCCTGCGTCTCCAGGTAGGCGATACCGCGGGCGTCGGCCGGCAGGGCATCGAAGGCGGCCGCGATCGCGGGTAGCGCGGACTCGTCCCCGAGGAAGAGATGCCAGTCGTCGCGGGGGTCCGGCGCGTAGCCACCACCCGCGCCCGACAGAGTGATGAGGTCGCCCGGCCGGGCTTGGGCGGCCCAGGGAGCGGCGATCCCGTCCGGACCGTGCACCACGAAGTCCAGGTCGAGCTGTTGCTCCTCGGCCTGCACCCGGCGCACCGTATAGGTGCGGGTGACCGGTCGCTGCTCGGGCGGCAGGCTCTCGCGTAGTTCGGTCAGGTCGTACGGCGGAGTCAGGTCCAGCGCGGGGTCGACGAACGCGATCTTGACGTACTTGTCGGTGTATTCGTTGTCGCGGAACTCGTCGAAGCCGGGGCCACCGACGGTCAGCCGGACCGTGTGGGCGGTGACCCAACGACTCGACCGAACACTCAGCACCGCTTGCGGTCGAGTTCGGCGGGTCGGTGTCGTCGACTGCGTCATGTGGTTGTCACCTTACGTTTTGCCCGGCCGCGGGATCACGGCTCGAGTCTTGACTTAGGCTACCCTTACCTGCGTCCGGGTTTCGACTTCGGTGTCGCTGCCAGCCCGGCGACCAGCAACCCGACCAGCGGGCGGGGGTCGTAGTCGGAGTTGCCCTCGGCACCGATGCACAGGTTGCCGACGCCCCGCATCAACTCGATCGGTGTGATGTCGTCGCGGATCTCCTTCGCCCTTACCGCAGCGGCCAGAAGTCGACCGCAGACCGGTACCAGACGGTCGATGAAGTAGGAGTGCAGCGCCTGGTAGCCAGCCTGGTCGGACTGCAGCGCGCCGGCGAGACCGTGCTTGGTGACCAGGAAGTCCACGAACAGGTTGATCCACTGGCCGAGCGCGGCGTGCGGTGACTCGATCTCGGCCAGTAGTCGAGGACCAGCCTCCGCGCACGCCTCGACCTGGTGCCGGTAGACGGCGACGATCAGATCGGCCCGGCTGGGAAAGTGCCGATAAATGGTGCCCATTCCGACCCCGGCCTTGGCTGCGATGTCCCGGACCGGGGCGTCGACGCCGGCGGTGACGAAGACGGCCGCGGCGGCATCGAGAAGGGTTTGCTTGTTGCGCCGGGCGTCGGCGCGCTGGGCGGGCTGGGTCATGCGTCGACTCCATTTCAACTCGAGGCGGGTTGCGAAGCGGAACACTGCTCCGTATCGTTTGTGGAGCAACGTTCCGCTTAGGCGATGTGCCTCATGATGCCAGAGCGAACGCCCCTGACGAACCGGCGGCCTCGATGCCGCCGTGGAGGAGACAACCATGGATTACCGAAGCTTGGGCCGAACCGGAGTGCAGGTCAGCCCGCTGGTACTGGGCGCGATGAACTTCGGCCAACTCGGCCACACCAGCCAGGCCGAGGTCGACGCCATCGTCGATGCCGCACTGGACGGCGGAATCAACCTGATCGACACGGCCGACCGCTACAGCAACGGTGAGTCCGAAGAGCTGGTCGGTCACGCCATCGCCGGACGCCGGGATGACATCGTGCTGGCCACCAAGTTCTATTCGCCGATGAGCGACAACCCCAATCACCAGGGTGCGTCGCGACGGTGGATCGTGACCGAGTTGGAGAACAGCCTGCGGCGCCTAGACGTCGATCACGTCGATCTGTACCAGGTGCACCGCTGGGATCCGACCACCGAAGACGAGGAGACGCTGTCCGCGCTGACCGATCTGCAGCGGGCCGGCAAGATCCGCTACTTCGGCACCTCGACGTATCCGGCCTACCGCATGGTGCAGGCGCAGTGGGCGTCCCGAACCCACGGACTGGGCCGGTATGTCACCGAGCAACCCAGTTACTCCATCCTGCAAAGGGGAATCGAGGCCGACGTACTGCCGGTCGCGCAGGAGTACGGTCTCGGTGTGCTGGCCTGGAGCCCGCTGGCCACCGGCTGGCTGTCCGGAGCGGTGCGGGAAGGGCAGCAGTTGACCAGTAACCGGTCGAAGCTGCTGCCGGAACGGTTCGACCTTGCCGTACCGGTCAATCGGGCTCGGATGGACGCGGTCGAGCAGCTGGTCCGCGTGGCCGACGAGGCCGGACTGACCCTGATTCAGCTGGCGCTGGGCTTCGTCGTGGCACATCCCGGCGTGACGAGCGCGATCATCGGACCGCGCACGCTCGATCACCTGACCTCGCAATTGGCCGCCGCCGATACCGTGTTGAGCGCAGATGTCCTCGATGCGATCGACGAGATCGTGCCGCCGGGCCTGGACCTGGCCCCGGCGGAGAAGTTCGCCACCCCGCCCGCCCTGCTCGATGCCGCGCTGCGGCGGCGCTGATGGCCAGCTTCGGCATCATGACCCCACCGCAGCAGGTTGCCTATGCCGAGCTGCGACGCGTCTGGCGCGAGGCAGATTCGATCGACGCGATCGAGCACATCTGGTTGTTCGACCACCTGATGCCGATCGGTGGCGACCCGGCCGGTCCGATCTTCGAGGGCTGGACGTTGCTCTCGGCCCTGGCGGCGCAGACGGCGCGGCTGCGGGTCGGCCTGATGGTCACCAGCAATCGGTTCCGGCCACCGGCGGTGCTGGCCAAGATAGCGGCCACCGTCGACATCGTCACCGGCGGTCGGCTGGACTTCGGCATCGGGGCCGGTTCGCGGCCGAGTCATCCGCTGGCTCGGCGGGAGTACGACGGCCACGGCCTGCCGTATGCCAGTGGAACCGATGCGGTGGCCGCGCTGGCCGAAGCGTGCACGGTGCTCCGCCGGCTCTGGACGGCCGCCGAGCCCTTCGATTTCGAGGGGCAATTCCTACAGCTACGCGGTGCCTTCGGTAACCCGAAGCCGATCCAACGGCCAGGACCGCCGATCCTGATCGGCGGCCGGGCGGCCTCGACCTTGCGGGTGGTGGCCGAACACGCTGACATCTGGAACATCCCCGGTGGCGATCTGGCCGACTGCATCAGCCGAAGCGCGATGCTCGACCGATTCTGCGAAGAGATCGGACGGGATCCTTCGACGATCCTGCGTTCCATCGCGCTGCCGGTCTCGGGTGAGGCGCCGGCGCAGACTCGCCAGCTCATCGGTGCTGCCGTCGCGGGGGGGCTTCGAGCAGGTGGTGTTGATCCTGGGCGGCTATCCGGCCGGCATCGCCCACTGGGTCGCCGACGAGCTGATCGCGCCGTTCACCGGCTGACCGATTTCGGACAAGTTGGTCGCGAAGCCTTGTGATGCCGCTAGCGGCCTGATTAGC
>CAZZZW010000139.1:0-10779 GCA_964658795.1 Phormidium nigroviride PCC 7112 | reverse complement strand
GTCGCGGTCCAGCCGCCGTGTAAGGCTTTCGCCGCAAGACGCGCGGCCGATGGGGTGAACCGTGACGCTCTCCGCGAATCGTTGTACCGCGCCGGCGGCCAGTGCGACCGCCTGGCCAGCCGCGGTGCTCATGGTCGGTGGCTTGATGCTGCTGTGGGTCATAGTGCTCAACACCGAGAGTGCTGCGAGCAACCGTGCGCGGCTCCTGGGTCGCATCCTTGTCTGCTGCGCCGCGTTGTGCTTCGCGGCAGCGCTGGTGCTTCACGTGAACTCGCGGCAACCCCACTGTGGTGGCGGCGATGCCACCGGTGCGGCGCAGGCGGATCTGACCGTGCTGGCGATGGCTCTGTTCATGCTCGGCACCGCGTGCCGGACCGGGTCGGAATGGATCGCCATGGCCGCCACTGTCGTCGTCGACCTGTCACTGGTCTGGCTACTACTCGGGCTTGATGTGGCCCATCGCGGCGAGTTCTCCGACATCCTCGCCGTCCACGCGGTCTGCACCGCGGTCGCCTCCTACTGGTCCCGGGCGGTCCGCGGCGCTCCTCGGCATCTGCGGGCCAAAGCGTCCGAGGCCGGCCGCATCCTGGCCGGTGGATGGATCATCATCGTCGCCGTCGGCTTCGCCGGCCTGGGGGAACACAACGGCGCCGACACGTTCCTGTCCGACACCATGTGGATCGGCCTGTTCATCGCCGGCGCGATCGCCGCTGTCCTCGGGACCGGCTACACCAAATACGTCGAGGTCCGATGCGACACCCTGACGCTGGACGCGGCGCCGGCCGACCTGTTGACCCACCTGGGTCGCGGCCTCACCCGGGTCGGCGCCAGCCTGCGGGCCTGGCACACCGCCTACCGCGACTGTTTCTGAGCCGCCTTGGTCAGCGTCAGAACGCTGCCTGGACCAGCCCGGCGGCCGGAGCGTCGAGGGCCCCATGGATGGCGGCGGTCAACGCGAAGGTGATCAGCATGCCGGCCGGGCCCGGCCGGCGCACGACTCGGGCGACGACGGCGGCGGCCAGCCCGACAACTGCATGAGAGATGAGACGAGCGTTCTGGCTGACAGGCTTAGCGGTATTCATGTCTTCAGGATCGATGCCCCGACCAGGCCCTGGCAATAGGCTCATCGAAAACAACAGGTGTTAATTTGCTGCACCCAGCGGCTAACACCTGCGAAGGAGGTAGGCCTTGCGAGCGCAACCGCGACCGGAGCTGGTGCGGGCCGGCGAGGACGACTTCTACTACGTGACCTTCGGCCCCCTCACCTGCCCGCCGACTCGGTTCTTGCTCGACAGCAACGTCATCAGCATCGCCGAGTCGCTGATGTCGCGCGATTTCCGGCCCCAGCATCTCGACGATCAGCGGCTGCTGCGATTTGTCGAACGCCGCGCTGCTTATCCGCAGGCACGTCTGGAAGACAGCTTCGCCCTGCTCGAGGCGTCGTCGATCCACAGTCCGGAAGGGATCAATGCGGCGGCCCTATGCAAACGTTCGCTCGCGGTCAACCTCATCGACGTCGCGTCCGATGACATCACGGTCCTCCTGCAGCAGCGGGGCCTGCTGGAAATGGAGCTACCCGAAGATATCGACGAGATGATCGGCAGCCGCCTGGACGCCGCCTGCGAGCTGATGGGCAGCCTCTTCGCCCCCGGCTACGTGCTCGCGTTGGCGTTGGAGGAACGCCTCGGCCAGGCCGGGCCGATCGACCGGATCGACGTCGACACCGCCGCCTGGCTGTTGGACTACCTGGATTCCGCCCTGAAGTTCGTCCCGCGCCTGCTCTGGCATACCGTGCTCGCCGCGACCCTCGGCGATCAAGCGCTGCAGCAAAACTCGATGGGCGTCCTCAAAACCGGGGCCCTCGAACGCGGCGTCTACGAGCCGGCACGCAACGCGATGTCGGCGGCGTGGGACGTGGCGCAGTTGCAGCTGCTGTCGGTGTGGGTGGCTATGGGTGAGAAACCGGTCCTGGTCACCAATGACAAGAAACTGGGCGTCCTCGCCGACGCTTTCGACTTCACGACACCGCAAGGTCAACTGCCACAGCAGGTCGTAAGACCGCGCCAGCGCGAGGCAGCAGTAAGGCTGGCTAGCCGCTACGCGATCGCTCGCGGACTGAAGATGGTCACTGCGACCCTCCGGCCTCCGGACCGACACCTCGTGGCCGACGCGGTCCGCCAGGGTGAGCAGCGCCTCGGTCTGGACACGCCGATCCACGGCATCATCGCTGAGGGCGTCAGCTTGCCCGAGCTCAGGTTGTTCTGCGGCCCGACTCATGTGGAGGATCTCATCACCCTGATCAGCACAAACGACCCACAGCAGCGCCAGGCCCGGTTCGTGACCTCGTTCGGCCAGCAGCAAATCGAGCAGGTGTACCTTGACGCCGCGATCCTGAGTGAACCTGCTCGTGTCGTTCAACTGCAGTGCGCGCGATCTGACGCACCGACAAGCGCTGGTGGCCGCAATTGAAGGAGACCTCAACGGTAACGACGACCTCGGACTCCTGCGCATCGTCAGTTTCGCGGAGAAGTTCGCCCGGCCAAACCCGTCCTATTTGGGTATGGCGTTCACCTATCAGGCCGCGCTGACTCCCGAACAGTTCATGGCCCGTTTGATCGGCTCGCTCTACCTCATTGAACGCCTCGTTCGAGCTCTCAGCGTCGCCGTGGGCCGGTCGGAAGTTGAGGTGCTAAACGTGGTCACCACGTCAGCCCGGAACAGGCTTCCAGCCGAGGACCAGCCCAGCTCGTGACGTTGATGCCGCGGCGTGAGATCAGACACCGCCGCCCGGCATGTGCAGTCGAACCGATCAGGAAATCGGCACGACCAGCGAGGGATCCCTTAGGAATACCGCCACGGAAGCGAGCCGACGCGGGGTCAATCCAATGCGTGCGTCCGGCGACAAAGCCAATGTGCGGAGGACAAACCGTGATCGGTGCGCGCCCGAACGGGTCGAGCTGTATGTGAGCGCGTGCTCCCATTGCGGCCCCACGGCGAAGACGTCGTTCGGGACTACAGCTTCGTCTTGAGCCGTCCGAGAACCGATTGCACATAGGCAGCTCGGTCGATTCGCGGGACCAGCAAATCCAGTACGGCATCGCGGGGCACGTCACGGGCTGCCTTGGCGCGGCAGAGCTCGTCGAACACCCGTTGGACGTGGATCTCTTCATCGACGAGCCATCCGACTCGCGCTGGACCCTCGTCGTCGAATTGGAGGTCGGACCACTCCGGGAAGGCCCACCGCGTCTGGGAAGGCATGGCCGCCCAGATGACCTCGGCTACCGCCTTGGCGTCGGTTCCGGCGGCCTGCAGGCGCGGGGCGAGTCGGTAGACGGCCAGCTCCGAGGCTTCGTCGTCGAGGTAGTCGTCGGGCAGTTCCTCCAACATCCAGCCGTGCTGCCGGCGGTAGGCCTGGATCAGCGTCCCGACCGTCGGGACCGCGCTGCTGTGCCGATCGGGTGCGTTGAGTACGGAGCAGATCTCGGCCAGCAGCGCGTTTGCCAACTCCCGGTCCAGGACACAGCGCAGCGGGTAGCTGACGGCCAGCGAAGCCCGCGGGAGCGGGGCGGCCGCGTCGCCGATCCACACCCGGCCGCCGGCATCACAGTGGATGACCGCGTAGGTGGTGCCCTCACCCCACCACAAGCAAACTGGCGTCTCTGCATGCTCGAACGCTGTCGGTGCGTACGTGACCATCCGCTGCTCCTCATTGTCGTGCCCTCCGGGCAGGTCCCGGCAGCCTTCGCACGATGAGCGCATGACCGGATGGCCCGCGAAACGGTCCACGGCGTCCCCGGCGGACCCTCCACACCGGGCGCTGGCTGGGACCGAATTTCGCGTGACGTCCAGAGGAAGATGGACCTATGCCGTTCCACCCGCCGCCGGAGCCGCGATTGATCGCCGTGGCTGGCGACTGGCACGGCAACCTCGCCTTCGCGCTTGGCCAGGTCGCTCGGGCCCGTGGCGTCGGCTGCGAAGTGATCGTGCAGTGCGGAGACTTCGGCTACTGGCGCCCGGACCCCACCACCCGCAAGTACCTGTTTCGCCTCGAACGGGCCCTGGCCGAGGCCGCCTTGTCACTGCTGTGGGTAGACGGCAACCACGAAGACCACGACCTGCTCAACTCCCGGCCCATCGATCCCGCAACCGGGCTGCGACCGATCGGCGACCACATCGCCCACCTACCGCGCGGCTATCGCTGGACGTGGGGCGGCTACACCTGGCTCGCCCTCGGCGGCGCGGTCAGCATGGATCAAGACCAGCGAAAAGCCGGCGTGGACTGGTGGGCCGGCGAATCGCTCACGTCCAACGACGTCGAGAGGGCGCTCGCCGGCGGACCAGCTGATGTCATGGTCTGTCACGACGCCCCCGCCGGGCCCACGATCCCCGACTCTCGCGAGGTCCAGCCAGCCGCTGAGATCCTCGCCCAGGCTGAGCGTCACCGTGAGGCCATCCGGACTGTCGTCGACGCGACGCACCCCGCCGCGCTCTGGCACGGCCACTTCCACACTCGCCACACCGCCACAATCCCGCTGCCGCCCCCACCGGACTTACCCGACGGTCACGTATCTCCGATCGAGGTCGAACGCCACCTGCGCGACAGCTGCGTGGTCAATGGTCTCGCCCACGACCTTGCCGACCCGGCCGACAACCTCGCCTGGGTCGACGCCTCCGGAGCGGTGGTCCGTCCGTCCTCAGACTGAGGCGCTGAGCAAGGCTACGACGCTGGGCATCCCTGCAGGCTCGCGCGCTTGATGCAGTCAGCGACAGTGGGTAGGGGAAGACGAGCGGCAGCGGCAATCTCCGGATCGATGGGCTCCCGCTTGTCTCTCGCGATCCGAACCAACAGCCGCGCAGCCAGAATCCGAGCCTGTTCTCGCTCAATGGGATTCCGAAACCGCAGCGTCCCCGGGTACATCGCGCCCATGCAACGAGGCTAGGCGTCAAAAGCATCGACGAGAAGTCCTATGCTTCCTTCCGCTCCGGCCAGCGTGCTGAGATTGCTCGGGTCGAGGTCGAATTCAAGGCCTTCGGCGGCGGGCACACTGGGACATCGCCGGCAGCCGACTCCTATCGCTTCAGATGAGCGATGGGCCCAAGCGGTTGACAGAGGGCGCAGTGACGCTGCCCGGGGGCGCACGGTCGCTTGCTCAACCTCCGCGAGAGGACTCACCATCCGCCAGATCACATCCCGTCTCTCTGTCGAAGTCGGCTTCGGCAATTGCTGCAGATCCACCGATGCCGGTTCTGATGCGCCTCCGCGACCGGGACCTCGTGACGGCACGTGTCGCACCTGATCGAAGGATTCAGTGCACCTGGAAGGTCGAGTTCCTCGGCGAGCTTGAGCAACGCGTTCATGTGCGCTTGGAGCACTTCAAGTCGATCGAGGCGAGGGGATTCGGTCCCCTCCATACGGATGACCGCACGAGCGTCGGCCGCGCGCCAAGTGCTGAGTCGCTGGTAGAGGAGATACACGTCGGCTGCGAGGGCTGGCTGAACCGCCGGTGTCTCCACCACGTCTTGTGACGTGGTCACGACTGGCCCACTTGTCTTGCGATGGCGGCGCTGCCGATCAAGTGCGTCCTGCGCGTAGGCCGGTCGACAGCGGTCGCACCATTTCTGGTTGTGCCGAAGCACGATGTGGATTCCGCCGGCGCCGCAGGCGGCTTGGCGAGGGTGATCGCCTTGCCGTAGGCCCGTTTTGTCACGCATGACTTCGATGTTAGGTGCATGGAGCCTCCTTTCTATGGAGGACTGTGCCTCGTTCTGTCACGAAGCCCGGCCCTGTGACAACTGGCGGCACATTCAGAGCACGTGAGGCCACCCAGCCGCGACAGACAGGTCCTAGAAACATGGCGAAGGGCAACAAAAGCCGGCGAAGGGCTTGTCTGAGCGGCCGGCACAGGCTCATGCTCGGTTCCGAATTCGGAACATCGGTCTACCGAGAAATGAGCTGAGGGGCGTCATCGACGCCCCTCAGAGTTCGGGCCAGGAGCGGCAACTCCTGTCCGGGCGGCCTCACGGCCTCGAATCCACCGTCAGAAAGGCAAGATTCATGCACAGCATGACACACGGTGCGCGCTTGGCGCACCGCATCACCGCGTCTCGGGCGGGTGAGCGCTGATGTCGCGCACCCGGAAGGCCACCCGCGTCGTGGCCCCCAAGCCCGCCTCCACTTCCAAGTATCCGTCGGCGAAGTTGACGGCGCGGATGAGCGCCCGCGAGATCAAGCTCCGCGAAATCGGCTCGTCCCTGCCCGAGGTGGACTCCGGACTGACCGACCTCGTGGTCGATCTCATGGTCAGGGTGCCGGAGTGGTCAACGGGCTCCGATCGGGTCTACCTGCGATACCTGTGCCGGTTTGCCGGCTGGGTGCAGCGGCACGCGGGCCACTTCGATCCTTCGGTCCACATGAGCGACGAGCTCATTCACACCTGGGTCGAGCAGACGATGCCCGGCCGGCGGGAGGCGTCCAAGCACACCGCGTATCTCGCCATCCGCAGAATCCGCGACACACCCAACGGCGGCAAGCGTCGCACGGTCCGTCAGGTCCACGCCGCCCCATACAAGGACAGCGAGTGGCGGCTGTTCGAAGCCGCCGCCGATAGCCTGGCCGACAGTTTCGCCGGGCGAGATCTCCGCATGCTGCTCGACCTGACCGGTGAGGCGGGTCTGCGCGGCGACGAGGTGATCAAGGTGGACGGTCACTGCGTCAACGTCTCCGGTCGCCGGGTCAGCATCACCGTGGCCAACCGCGACGGTGTCGCCCGAACTGTTCCGGTATTCGGAACAGCCGCCGACCGACTACGCGCCCGCGTCGGCAAGAACGAGCTGCTTCTGCGTCCACATCGGCCCGGTGCGCGGCACAACGCCATCAGCGACCTCATCCTCGACGTCAAGCGAACCGGCCCGGATATCAGCGGATTCAAGGCATCCCGCGCCCGGGCACGCTGGCTGCTCAACCTTCTCCACCGACCGATCCCGTTCGCGGCCGTCGCGGTCGTCGCCGGCATCGGCGTCGGATCCCACGCACCGACCGATCTCCTCAAGCACGCTCCGGCCCTGCATGAAGACGACATCGCGGTCGCGGTCGCGCTGGGCATCGGCGGTGCGGCATGATCCGCAGCTACGAACACGTCCACGAGGACGACACCGCCGCCGTGCTGACCCTCGGCGCCCGGCTCATCGACGATTCGGGCATCATCACCGGCCTCGCTGACGCGGCTGGCCCGACCAGCAATCGTGGCCGGCGGCCGTCACTGAAACCCTACGATGCCCGCGCTGTCTTGGTCGCGACCTTCGAACTGGCCTACAGCGCACGCCTGGTCTCGGTCACCAACCTCCTTGACGCCCTGTGGTTCCGCTACACCGCCGAGGAGATGGAGCTCATCGGGATGTCCGACTGGCGCGATGAGGACCGCGCCGCCCGGATGCGCGCCGACGATTCCGTCCACCGCAACGAATACGTCCGACTCTCGACGTTCTTCACCGACCTGCTTCGGCCGATGGACGACACACCAGTCACTGCCGGCAAGCGACTGACCAATCGAGAATATGGCGCTGCTACGGCCGAAACGCCACCGGAGCTACTGCAGCGGCGAGCGTTGCGGGACCGGCTGATGAACCGCCTCGTCGCGGCCAGCGTCGACCCGGGGCTCATGGTCAACTACCGCGGCCACCTGGCCGTCGACGAGCACAACGTCACCATCGCCCTCTACGACGCACCGACCGGTGTGCAGCCTGATGCCGTGCGGGGCGGCAACGCGATGGGCGGCTTTTCCGCCAAGCACCGGCGCAACCGCAACGGCTGGACCGTCGGCGCCAGCTGCGGCGTCAGCATCAGCCAGCCCGGCCAAGCCCCGGTGCCGAGGGTGTGTCTCGGGGTCGGCTTCGACCGGCCCTCGGCGGCCAGCATCGACGCGGCGTTGACCATCGTCGACGAGGCTGAGGCGAACGGGCTGATTCCGAAGCTGCCCGCGACCCAGCACAAGTGGTTCATCGGCGACAAGGCCTACAACAACCGCGACGGCTTCAACGCCTCCCTGCTCGAACGCGGCTGGACGATGCTCATGGACTACCCGAAACATCTCGGCACCGTCCACGAACTCTGGCAAGACGGCGAAAGTGACGGGCCGCGTCTGGTCAACGGCGTCGTCGTCTGTCCCGGCATCCCCGGCCGCGTCGTCCGCGGGCTGGATCTCCGGCCGCTGCCGGACAATGCCAGCCCCGCCCAGATCCACCGACGCGAACTCGACCTCCGCCGCGTCCAAGCAGCGACCATGCCGACCAACGGCCGACCCGTCCGCAGCCTCGACCGCGGCCGAGGCCGGCCGAGCAAGAACGCCAACGACCTCCCGGTCGTCTACAAGCAGAAGGTCCAATGCCCTGCCGAAAGCGGCAAGATCCGCTGCCCGCTGGTCAAGGAATCGCTCGACCTGGACCCGGCCACATTCGAGCTGGCCAGCCCACCGGCGCACCCGCCGACCTGCTGCCGGCAATTCAACTCCCACGTCGCCATGGACGAGCGGACCTTCAAACAGCACTCGGCTCTGATGGTCGGCTCGTTCGAACACGACGACTTCTTCCGCCACGCCCGCTCCCACAACGAGAACTACTTCGCGCGGCTGTCCAGCAAAACCGGCGGCAACCTGCACGAGCGATCCGTCGTCCAACGCCGCAACAGCGGCGTCTCCCTGGTCATCACCCTCGCCGTCGTCGCCACCAACATCAAAGAACAGGCCGCCTGGCGCCAAGCCATCCGGCGCAACGACGGGCACGTCCCGATCGGCGCCCGCGCCCGCCGAGCCGCGACCCGGCGACGCACCATCCGAGCACTCGACCGCAAGCCCAGCGTCACCGAAAACTGACAGACCCCATCGCTAGCTTCAAGAGGCACCGGCCGCGCGGCCGGTGCCTCTTACTGTCCGCGAATCGCCTTTATTCGTTGGAGAAAACCAGATTATTCGAACCATCTGGAGGCGGGCCTACGGTGACGGGTCAGAGTCGGACGAACCGCGCCCGCACCCAACCGCACCCCACCGATCAGCCACGACGAATCAGCGACCGTCCGCCGACGCTCCAAGCCCCGCATCACGGGCCAATAAGTCGTTGGAGCATCGCGACAAATTCGTTGGAGGCGCTTCAAACGCAGAGCTCTGCCCCAAGAATGACCGAATTTGCTGAACTACTCACTCAGGCTGGAAAATTGTCCAGCTGCCCCTCGGGGAGGATTTCGCCTCTTCCGAAGACCTAGTCAGAAGCCCCGGAACACTCCATCAGCGTCCGCACTGTCCGCATACTCATGAAAGTCCATATTGGCCAGCCCTAAGTTCACGGCAATCGGTTCGGCCTTGAGCGGGATCGCGCGGAACGTCCGGCCGATATCGTCGCTGTATTCGTTGAGGTTGACGAATGCGATCGTCTGATCCCGCATTGTCTGTGCATCGGCCACGGCGACCAGACTGAGGTACCCCGATCGAGGCAACCCTATGAGCTCAGCGGCACCGAGCCCGTCCAGTTCAGGCGACTCGACGGGAATGAAGTTTGCTCCGTATCGCGGAAAGTCATTGGCATTCTCGTATGCGGCAGTCGCCGCGGTCAAGGCGAACTGCCATGCGGCGTCGTCGCTGTAGTCGGTCCGCACCAACAGGACCGCCATATCTTTGTTCTCAGGCAGCATCATCAGGGATAACCTATCGCCGTTCGCTTCTCATCGGGCGCTAACGCTCGATTGCCCTGGACTGCGGCTAGGGGTTCGCGAAGCCTCAATCAGCTGTTCTTGATTCGTTCAAGATTATGCGCAAGACTCGGGTCATGCCCGCCACCGCCGAGTTCGAGCAACTGCTCCGGTCGGCCGACCTTCGGGTGACCAGACCCCGGCTAGCGGTCCTGGCCGCGGTGTACGAGCATCCGCACGCCGACACGGACACGATCATCAGCGCGACACGGGGCAATCTCGAAGACGTCTCGCACCAGGCCGTCTACGACGTGCTCAAGGTCCTGACCACCGCGAACCTGATCCGGCGGATCCAGCCGACCGGCTCGCTGGCCCGCTACGAGTCCCGGGTCGCCGACAACCACCACCACGTCGTCTGCCGTTCCTGTGGCACCGTCGCCGACGTCGACTGCGCGGTCGGTGAGGCGCCTTGTCTCACCGCCGTCAACGACCAGGGCTTCGTCATCGACGAGGCCGAGGTCATCTACTGGGGCACCTGCCCAGACTGCGCCACCACCAATCGCCCGATCAGCTCGAACTGAGAATCCCGAACAAAGGAAAGGATTTCCCGTGTCTGACACTGCCAAGCCCGATGCCGAAGTCGGTGAAATGAATGAGCCGGAAGCCACTGAGCGCTGCCCGGTCGAGCACGGCCGCCGGCCCTACCCGGTCCAGGGCGGCAGCAACCGCGACTGGTGGCCCAAGACTCTCAACCTGAAGATCCTGCGCAAGCACACCGCCGCGTCCAACCCGATGGATGCCGACTTCGACTACGCCCAGGCCTTCAACAGCCTCGATCTGGACGCCGTCCGGGCCGACCTGACCACCCTGATGACCGACTCGCAGGACTTCTGGCCGGCCGACCACGGTCACTACGGCGGCCTGTTCATCCGGATGGCCTGGCACAGCGCGGGTACCTACCGGATCCACGACGGCCGTGGGGGCGCCGGAGCCGGCATGCAGCGCTTCGCTCCGTTGAACAGCTGGCCGGACAACGGCAACCTGGACAAGGCCCGTCGCCTGCTCTGGCCGATCAAGCAGAAGTACGGCAACAAGATCTCCTG
>CAZZZW010000138.1:0-10789 GCA_964658795.1 Phormidium nigroviride PCC 7112 | reverse complement strand
CGATGCCCTTCGCAATAAGGCAAAAAATCCGCCACACATGCTGGTGATGACCGCGACTCCGATCCCGCGCACGGTGGCCATGACCGTCTTCGGTGATCTCGAGGTGTCGGAGTTGCACGAGCGGCCGGCCGGCCGGGCTCCGGTGCAGAGTCTGGTGGCGCCGGTGGCCAAGGGACCGGTGTGGTTCGACCGGATCTGGCAGCGGATTCGCGAGGAGGTCGCCGCCGGACGGCAGGCCTTCGTGGTCTGCCCCCGGATCGGCGAGGGCGATGATGCCGAGGACATCGGCCTGCTCTCCGAAGAAGAAGGTCAGCAGACGACCTCGGTGCTGTCGCTGTACAGCGAACTGAGCAACGACCAGCTGGCCGGACTGCGGGTCGGACTTCTGCACGGCCGGATGGCCACCGACGAGAAGGCCGCCGCCATGACCTCCTTCGCGGCCGGTGAGCTCGACGTCCTGGTCGCCACCACGGTGATCGAGGTAGGCATCAACGTGCCCAACGCCTCGCTCATCGTGATCATGGACGCCGACCGGTTCGGGGTCTCCCAGCTGCACCAGCTGCGGGGCCGGATCGGCCGGGGCGAGTTCCCCGGCGTGTGCATCATGCACACCCAGTTACCCTTGCAACACCCTTCGTTGGAAAGGCTGAACGCCGTCGCTGCCACCACCGACGGGTTCGAACTGGCCGAGCTCGACCTGCAGCAACGTCGCGAAGGGGATGTGCTCGGCGCGGCCCAGTCCGGCAGCCGGTCCGGGCTGAAGCTGTTGTCCTTGCTGCGGGACCGCGACGTCATCACTGCGGCGATGCAGCAGGCCCGCCAGGTGATCGAAGCCGACCCGACGTTGGCTCATCACCCGCAACTACAGGAGTTTCTCTGGGATTCCTTCGACAGTGAACGGACCGAGTTTCTGCACAAGTCGTAGCCCAGCTCAGGTCGGGACGGTCAGCCGGCGTGGACTGCGCGCAGATACATCGGTGACGGCAACGGCCCGGGCACCGTGAGGGCGGTCGCATCCGGCCAGGGGTGGCCCGGCGTCCAGACGTAGAAGTCGGTCGACAACCCGCTTCCGGCCGCCAGCACGAGGCGTGTGGAGTCGGTGGCGAAGGCCAGCCCGACGTGACCCGTCGGCGGGATCTCTACATGCGGCACGGGGTAAACCGCACCGGCGAACAGATCTATCAGGGTCACACCAGAGGGCAGGCCACCGTCGGGCGAGGGGTAGTTCGGATCCGGCTCGGAGTGGTTCGCTTGCGCAGCCAGCATCCGGTGATCGGGACTGATCGCTGCGCCGTTCACCCGGAACCCGGGCGGCAGCGAACTGGAGACGACGTGTTGCACGCCGGTCGCCAGGTCCAGGGAGTCCACCTGGCAGGCGGCGATCCCGGTACACCGCCGTGGCACCCAGACCAGCACCCGGTCGGCGGCCTCGGCCGAGTCGAACGGGCCCAGATCCTGCACCACCCGGCGCCGGTCCAGGTCGAACACCACCAATCGCGAGCCGGTGCCGAGGCTCACCTGTTGCTCGGCGTAGAGCAGGTGTCCGCGCATGGCCAGCGGAAACATCAATGATCCCAAAGCAATCTCGCTCGGGCGATCGAGCCGTCGCAGTATTACCTGCAACTTCGCCTCGCTCATGGTCGCGCCGCCGTCGGTGAACCGTGCCGCCCACACCCCGCCTTCGCCGTCGGTCAGCAGGCCGTTGCTGAGCGGATCGTCCAGCACCGTGCGGTACTGGCCCGCGGCGTTGACCTGCTCGATGCGGTTTCCGGCCGAGCAGTCGGCCAACTCGACGAAGGTCGTGTTGCCGGACTGGACCCGGTCGAAGAGGAAGGTGTCACCGATCAGCATGATCTGCGGATTCGTCTGGCCGGTGTCCAGGTTGCCGAACATCAGCGAGATGCCGCCGATGGACAACTCGATGCCGGTCCGGCCCGACGGCGGGTTGGCTTGGATCACCGGTTGATTGATCTTGTTGTTACAGATGTCGCGCCCGCTCGGCCAGGACCGCTGGGTCGAAGAGGTGGCCACCGGCGGGGATTCGTGACGCTCGGCCCGGCGCAGCTGGACCAGTACGCCGCTGGCGGCGAGGGCACCGACCAGCACGCCGGCGATCACCTTGCCGCGCAACCCCAAGGACCGTCCGGACTCAGATTCGACGAAGTTGTCGGCGTCGAACTCGTCGTCATCGGGCAGCAGTCGGAAATCCGGTGGATCCAGGTCGGCCACCTGATCAGCCTACGGCCGCTCCGGTCACAAAGATCCAGCCGATATCAGGACATGCCGCTGAGCACCGGCTGGCTGAGCCCGGACCGCCAGCTCAGCAGCATGGTGCCGCCGTCGCTGTCCAGTCCGATGATCAGGGTCTTGCTGTCGCCGGAGAAGGCCAGTTCGGCCGGACTGGTTCCCGGTGGCAGCTCGAGGTTGGGGATCGGATCGACAATGCCCGTCCGCAGGTCGAGGATGGCCAGATTGGCCGGTGTCGCTTGAGTGTTCGCACTTCGATAGACGTGATCGCTGGTCTCCTGCGGCAGCACGAAGGCCAGCCGACGCCGGTCCGGGCTCAGGACGGCACCGTTGAAGGTGGACTCCAGCGGCAGGTGGTACTCACGCAGCGTCTGTCGGCCGGTGGCCAGATCGTAGGTGTGCAGGCGACACGGACCGGTGTCGGAGCAGGCGGTGGAGTTCCATACGACAATCCCGTGCGATACCGAGACACTGAACGAATTGCCGATCAGGCGGTAGCGACGCGTGGTCAGGTCGAAGACATACACCGGCGACTCGGTCGGCGTGGCGCGCAGCGGGTCGCCGGTGGCGACCAGCTGATCACCGGCCAGCCCGATGGGATTCAGGCTGTCCGGTAGGACGACCGGCTTTCCCGGCCGGTCCAGGCGAACGATGCTGCTGCTGATCGCGGCCTCCGGTCGCGAAAGGTGGCGCTCGCCCCAGACTCCGCCGTGACCGTCGGAGAGCAGGCCGTAGAAGCCGCCCCCGATGACCTGGCTCGGGCGGCCATTGGCCCAGCTGCGGACCACCATGCCGATGGCCCGGTTGGGGCAGGACCGCACCAGCGAGTAGTACGCCGTACCGGCGGTCACGACTTGCGAGGCGTACTGATCAGCACTCAGACTCAGGCCGGGGACCGGGGCGACCGAACCACGATCGATATCGGCCAGACCAGGATCGCGGCCGGTGATCGTGATCGCCGCACCGGTGGAACTGGGCGACATCTGGCTGGTCACCAGTGGCACCTCGAGCTTCGTGCCGCAGAGGCCCTGTCCCTGAGGCCACGGCCTCAGGTCGTCGGCGGGGTTCGACGGTGCCGGTGTCGCCACCGGGGCGCTCGTCGGCGAGGTGTGGTGACGATTGTTCTGGACGGCGACGACGACGCCGATCACCACGGCCAGACCCACGACGGCCAGTAGCCGCTGCCGCCCGCTGCCCGGCCGACGCGGTGCGACCGTCGGTGGGGGAGCGTTCGGATCGAGATAGATCTCCTCGTCCATCCATTCAGCGTAGGTGCTCGGACGGTGATGTGACCAAGATCAGCAATCCCGTTAAATTCCCGACAAAAACCCATCAGGACGACAAGCCGCCGAACGGGCTAGTCTGCTCGCGTGACTCGCATCGTGGGTGGTCAGTCCCGCGGCCGCCATCTGGCGGTGCCGCCCAGAGGGACCCGGCCGACATCGGATCGGGCACGGGAGGCGTTGTTCAACACGCTCCGCTCCGAGCTCGACGTCGAGGGGGCGCGGGTGCTCGATCTGTTCGCCGGGTCCGGCGCGGTCGGGCTCGAGGCGCTGTCGCGCGGGGCCGAGACGGTGGTCTTCGTCGAGTCCGACCGGCGGGCGGCGACGGTGCTGGCCGAGAATGTCGGCACTCTCGGCCTACCCGGTGCGCTCGTGCGCCGGTTGAGCGTCGAGAGCTACCTGGCGGCGGCCGGGGCCGACGACCCGTTCGACCTGGTGTTCGCCGACCCGCCGTATGCGGTTTCAGCCGGTGCGGTGGCCAGCATGCTGCGGCTGCTGGTCGAGTCGGCTTGGCTGGCCGAGCAGGCCGTGATCGTCGTCGAACGCTCCTCGCGGGACCCGGAACCGTTGTGGCCGAGTGAGATAAAGCCCATCAAACAAAGGCGGTACGGCGAGGGCTGCCTTTGGTACGGTCGCCGGACATAGCCGTGAACGTGGCGGTTTGATAGTCCTGACGTCGATCGCAAAGGCCGATGCTGGTGTCTCCGCTGATCCGTAAAGCCGTGTGTCCCGGTTCGTTCGACCCGGTGACGAACGGACATCTGGACATCATTTCCCGAGCCGCACACCTCTACGACGAGGTCGTCGTGGCCGTACTCATCAACAAGAGCAAATCAAGTCTGTTCACCGTCGACGAGCGCATCGCGCTGCTGACCGAGGTCACCGCCGGCTATGGCAATGTCCGGGTCGACTCCTTTCACGGACTGTTGGTCGACTACTGCCGAGCGAACGAGATTCCGGTGATCGTCAAAGGCCTGCGCGCGGTCAGCGACTTCGACTACGAGCTGCAGATGGCCCAGATGAACCGCGGGCTGGCCGGGATCGACACCCTGTTCATGCCGACCAATGCGGAGTACAGCTTCATCGCCTCCAGCCTGGTCAAGGAGATCGCGACCTATGGCGGCGACGTGTCCGGCCTGCTGCCGGATGTCGTGCACAAGCAGCTGCTCGAACGGCTCGAGGAGAATCGGCACGCGTGAGGCCGAGCTGCCCGCGGTGCGTCCTGGCGACGGGTGAGAAGCCGCACGAATAGCCTGAGCTCATGACTGATCACACGTTGGCTAGAGCTCGTGCGGTGCTGACGGACGGGTTGAAGCGATGACTGATCACACGTTGGCTAGAGCTCGTGCGGTGCTGACGGACGGGTTGAAGCGATGACTGATCACACGTTGGCCAGAGCAGACGAGGTGCTGACCGAGCTGGTCGAGCTGGTGGAGACCGCCCGAACGCTGCCGATGTCCTCCTCCTGTGTGATCCCGCGGGAGCGGACCTTGGACCTCCTCGACGCGCTGCGCGAGGTGTTGCCGCCGGAAATGATCGAGGCGCGCCGGCTGGTCGCCCAGCGTGACCAGGTTCTGGCCGAAGCCACCACCCGGGCCGAGCGGATGATCGCCACCGCCGACGACGAGGCCGAGCGGCGCCGGGCCGAGGCGAACGCGACCGCCGAACAACTCGTGGCCGAAGCCGAGCAACGGGTCGTCGAGGCCCGGATCGAGGCACACCAGACGGTAGAAGCCGCCCGGGCCGAGCAGGAGCGGCTGACCTCGGCCGCTACGGTCCAGCAGGCTGCCGTGGCCGCGGCCGAACGGACCCGGGCCGAGTCGGAGCAGCAGGCCGAACACACCAGGAAGCAGGCCGGTCGCTACGCCGACAAGCTCACCGCCGACGCGCAGGGATACGCCGCGCAGACGTTGTCCGGCCTGGTCGACACCTTGCAGCGGCTGCTGGCCACCGCTGAGAACGGGCGCGACGCACTGAGTGGCAGCCCGGCAACCGATCCGGTGGCCGGACCGGTCGAGCTAGCCGAGGATGCGGAGAGCGAGACCGCTGAGCCAGTGACCGGGACTGACGAGCCGCCCCGCTAACGGCCGCGATTTCACGGCACTCGTCCTGCTCAGGTAGCCTGAACAACGGCCAAATCCATGTTCGGCCGAGTTCGTCTCAGTACCTGCAACATTATTCGGTGGAGTACGTGAACCCGCGCAGCCCGTTCGTCCTGGATACCCGGGAGCTACGGCGCACAGCGGGCGGCAAGCGCGACTACCAGCGAGATGTGCCGGCACCGGAGCAGCTCGGGCTGGACATGATCGGGGTGCCGGAAGGTGCTCCGCTCGTACTGACCGTCCGGCTCGAATCGGTGACCGAGGGCGTCCTGGCAACAGGCACCGTCACCGGCGAGGTGGTCGGCGAGTGTGGGCGGTGCCTGAACGGTTTCCGCGATGCGTTGGCCGTCGACTTCGTCGAGTTGTTCGCCTACCCGGACAGCATCACCGAGGAGACGACGGATCCCGACGAGATTCCCCGGCTCGAGAGCGATCGACTCGACCTCGAACCGGTGGTGCGGGATGCGGTGGTCCTGAGTCTGCCGCTGACCCCACTGTGTTCACCGGATTGCGCCGGACTGTGCCCCGAATGCGGGGAACGGCTCGACGACCTGCCGGCCGACCACAGCCATGAACAGCTCGACCCGCGCTGGGCCGCCCTGGCGGAACGGTTCGGTACGGATGGATCAAGTGCAACAGAGAGTCAGGAGTAATCGTCGTGGCCGTTCCCAAGAGGAAGACCTCGCGTTCCAACACCCGCAGCCGGCGGTCGCAGTGGAAGACCACTGCCCCGACCCTGGTCACCTGCCCGAACCGGGCCTGCGGCGAGCCGAAGCTGCCGCACACCGCGTGCAGCAACTGCGGCCAGTACGACGGCCGCCAGGTGCTGGCGGTCTGACCACACCCGTGATGCCGGACCGGGAACGCGCTCGTGGCAGGTAAGCAGCCACCCGCCGCCGACCCGGCCGGACTTGCGGCCGAGCTCGGCGTCGATTTCGACACCGAGCTCTTGACGCGTGCCTTGACGCACCGCTCCTACGCCTACGAGAACGGCGATCTGCCGCACAACGAACGCCTGGAGTTCCTCGGCGATTCGGTGCTAGGTGTGGTCATCACCGAGGCGCTCTACCTACGCCACCCCGACCTGGCCGAGGGCAAGCTGGCCAAGCTGCGCGCTTCGGTGGTGAACATGCGTGCGCTGGCCAGTGTGGCCCGCCGGATCGGCGAAGACGGCATCGGCAAGTATCTGCGGCTCGGCCGGGGTGAGGACGCGACCGGTGGCCGGGACAAGGCCTCGATCCTGGCCGACACCCTGGAGGCGCTGATCGGTGCGATCCATCTGCAGTTCGGCATCGGCGTCGCCTCGCAGGTGATCCATCAGCTGTTCGACCCGATGCTGGACGAGGCCCCGGGTCAGGGCGCCGGGTTGGATTGGAAGACCTCGCTGCAGGAACTCACCGCCGAACGCGGGCTCGGAGTACCGGACTACACGATCACCTCCGCCGGTCCCGACCACGCCAAGTCGTTCACCGCGGCGGCGGTGATCAACGGCGAGAGCTATGGCGTCCGGCCCGGCCGGAACAAGAAGGAAGCCGAACAGGCCGCGGCCGAGGCGGCCTGGCGCGCGCTGACCGACCAGCCCGACTCCGACGAGATTCCCGGTGACCTCGATGCCGGAACTGCCTGAGGTCGAGACGGTCCGATCCGGACTGCAGCGCTGGGTCACCGGCCGCCGGATCGCCGAGGTGGACTCGTTGCACCCCCGTGCCATTCGCCGGCATCTGGCCGGCGCCGACGACCTGGCCCAGCGGCTCAAGGGCCGAACCATCAGCGCGGCCCAGCGTCGGGGCAAGTACCTGTGGCTGCCCCTGGACGGCGGCCTGGATGCCCTGATCGGCCACCTGGGGATGAGCGGCCAGCTGCTCATGCTCGAGCCGGGAACGCCCGACGGTCCGCATCTGCGGGGCCGGATCCGGTTCGACGACGGCGGTCTGGAACTGCGCTTCGTCGACCAGCGCACCTTCGGCGGCCTGCATCTGGACGAGCTCGTGCCGGATCCGCCGGACTGGGTGCCCTCCGGTATCGCGCACATTGCCCGCGACCCGTTGGACGACAACTTCGACGACGCGGCCTGGATATCGTCGGTGCGCAAACGCAACACCACTATCAAACGGGTGCTGCTGGATCAATCCTCGATCTCGGGCGTCGGCAACATCTACGCCGACGAGGCCCTCTGGCGGTCACGGCTGCACGGTGATCGTCCGGTCGCGAAACTCAGCCGGGCTCAGCTGGCCGAGCTACTGGCCGAGATCCGACTCGTCTTCGCCGGTGCGCTGCGTGCCGGCGGGACGTCCTTCGACTCCCTCTACGTCAACGTCAACGGTGAGAGCGGCTACTTCGACCGGTCCCTCAACGCCTACGGACGCGAAGGCGAACCGTGCCCGCGGTGCGGCCGGCCGATCAAGCGCCAGCAGTGGATGAACCGTTCCTCGTATTTCTGCCCCAACTGCCAACGCCCACCCCGGGCCTGAGCATGACCGCGGCGGACCCGACCCGGCTGACTGCGTGGGTGCAAGGTCAGGTGCAGGGGGGTGGGCTTTCGCTGGTGGACCCGCGCCCGGGCTCTGGAACTGGGCCTGACCGGTACCGCGACGAACCTGGCTGACGGCCGGGTCGAGGTCGTGGCCGAGGGTTCACCCGTGGCCTGTGAACGCCTGCTGGCCGCTCTGCGTTCGGGCGCGACGCCGGGTTCGGTGACGCACGTCGGCACCCGCTGGAGCGAGCCGAAGGGTGGCCTGACCGGCTTCAGCGAACGCTGAGTGAACACACCGCAACGTCCTCGCTGCCACCTCGCCGAGGGATTTGTTTTCAGCGCCTGGCGGTGCGACCATTGCCTTACCACATCAATTTCCACCGGCGAC
The DNA here is from genome assembly GCA_964658795.1 of Phormidium nigroviride PCC 7112. GTDB lineage: Bacteria > Actinomycetota > Actinomycetes > Mycobacteriales > Jatrophihabitantaceae > Jatrophihabitans_A. The sequence goes on along the minus strand of CAZZZW010000138.1, from coordinate 2,296 downwards.
TCGCCGGGTGCTCGTGGTGCGGTGAGACCGCGCCGGAGCAACCGGTAGCCGAGCGCCGAGTCCGTGAAAGGTCGCCACATGGCCAGGGCCCTGCTGGGACATCTCCCGAACGTTGCCGACATCCACCTCGTCGAAGAGGTTGCCCGGCTCAAGATCCGAGTACGGGATCTGGAGGCCGAGTTGGCCGAGGTTCGCGCCTCCCACGAGACCAGCCAGCTGCTGGATGAGCTGCACCGACTGACCAGCGACGCCTCCGCGCTCGCCTAGGTCTAACGCCGGACACTCGGCCGGACCGAATCCGGCCGTGTCGACCAGCTCGGTTCGTGCTGACGTAGGCTGACCCGATCAGCCACCGAAGACGTCTGCCGGAGCCTGCGTGCATCTGAAGTCATTGACCCTGAAGGGCTTCAAGTCCTTCGCGTCGGCCACCACGCTCCGGTTCGAGCCGGGCATCACCGCAGTCGTCGGTCCGAACGGGTCGGGCAAGTCGAACGTCGTCGATGCCATCTCCTGGGTGCTGGGCGAACAGGGCGCCAAGGCGCTCCGCGGCGGCAAGATGGAAGACGTCATCTTCGCCGGCACCGCCGGCCGCGCGCCGCTGGGCCGGGCCGAGGTCACCCTCACCATCGACAACAGTGACGGCGCGCTGCCCATCGACTACGTCGAGGTATCGATCACCCGACGGATGTTCCGGGACGGGGCCAGCGAGTACGAGATCAACGGTGAAGGTGCTCGACTCCTAGATATTCAAGAGTTGCTGTCTGATTCGGGCATCGGCCGCGAGATGCACGTCATCGTCGGTCAGGGTCAGCTGGACTCCGTCCTGTCGGCTCGTCCGGAAGACCGGCGGGGGTTCATCGAAGAGGCCGCGGGCGTACTGAAGCACCGTAAGCGTAAGGAGAAAGCCCTTCGCAAGCTGGACGCGATGCAGGCCAACCTCACCCGGCTGACCGACCTGACCGGTGAGCTGCGGCGCCAGTTGAAGCCGTTGGGCAAGCAGGCCGAGGTGGCTCGCCGGGCGGCCGGAGTCCAGGCCGAGCTGCGCGACTCGCGGTTGCGGTTGCTGGCCGACGACCTGTCGACGCTGCGGGGCACACTGCAGGCCGAGGTCGCCGATGAAGAGGCGATCCGGACCCGCCGGGCCGAGGTCGAACAAGCGCTGGGCACGGCGACCGTGGCCGAGTCCGAACTCGAGCGCGATCTCGCCGGTGATGCCCCCGCGGTGACGGCGGCCCAGGAGATGTTCTTCACCGTCTCCGCCTTGGCCGAGCGCTTCCGGGGCACCCGGACGCTGGCCACCGAGCGGTTGCGCCACCTACAGGAGTTCGCCGAGGAGGAACGTCGCGGTCGCGATCCCGAAGAGCTCGAGGCTGAGGCGGCCGAACTGCGCGAGGAAGAGCTGATCCTGGCCGACGCCCTGGCCGAGGCTCGCTTGACGCTGCAGACCTCGGTGACCGATCGCCAACAGGGCGAACGAGATCTTGCCGATGCCGAAAGGGCATTGGTCGCCGCCGCCCGAGCGGTGGCCGACCGTCGCGAAGGGTTGGCCAAGCTCGCCGGTCAGGTGAATGCGTTACGCAGCCGGGCCTCGGCCGGTGGCGATGAGATCGCGCGGATCGGGGCGGCCGCCGAGCAGGCCCGGTCTCGGGCCGAGGCCGCCCGGGCCGAGCTGGAACGAGCCAGCGGTGAGGTCGGCGCGCTCGACGAGGGCGAGATCGACCTGGACAGCGCCCATGAAGCCGCGCTGGCCGCGCACGCCGAGACGGCCCAGCGGCTGAGCGAGCTGGTCGAACAACACCGCGCTGCCGACCGGGAACGCTCGACCTGGTCGGCCCGTCGGGACGCGCTCGCCCTCGGGTTGCAACGCAAGGACGGCGCCGGTGCGTTGCTGGCCGACCCGGACTCCGGCGTGCTCGGCGCGGTGGCGGCCCTGCTGAGTGTCGAAGCCGGCTTCGAGCCGGCCCTGACCGCGGCTCTCGGGGCGGTCGCCGACGCGGTCGCCGTCGCCTCGGTGGCCGACGCCGGACGGGTGCTGGACCAGTTGAAGCGGGCCGACGCGGGCCGGGCCGGTGTGCTCGTCGGCGGCTCGGACCCGGCGACCGATCGAGCGGACTGGCCGAGTCTGCCCGGGGGAGCGCGCTGGGCGGTGGAGTTGGTCACGGCGCCGGATTCCCTGGTGGCATCGGTGCACTCGGCGTTGGACCGAGTGGCCGTGGTGGATTCCCTGGACGATGCCCGCGTGCTGGTCGAGGCCAGTCCGGACATTCGGGCCGTGACTCGGGACGGCGATGTGCTC
>CAZZZW010000137.1:0-10803 GCA_964658795.1 Phormidium nigroviride PCC 7112 | reverse complement strand
CCGGTATCCGCTTGCTCTCGTAGCCCGGAGGTCGGTCGCCAACGTTCACGACCGGCGACCACTAACCAGCGGCCTGAGATCTTCCTGAGCGCTCCGGCCCGGTAGAACCGAATCTGTCAGACCCCCTCCGTAGGTTCGCGCTGTCGTCACAGCACTTCGATCAAGGAGGGATCGCATGCTGCCAGCTATCCACTCGGCGGATGCCGGCTCCGCGCTGCCCGACGACTGGGAACCGGATTGGACAGACCCGCAGTACGCACATCAACTCAGCGACACCGAGCGGCTCACACTGGAACTCGACCGCGGCCCGGCCGCGCGCGACACGAGTTGGCTGGATCAGCTGAACCCGGCCATGCTGAATCCGAGCGACCGGCTTGATCTGCTGACCGTGCTGGATGAGCAGGTGCGGTGGCTGCAGGCAGCGATGGTGCGCAGCCTCGCGGTCATCCAGGCCTCAGACCGGACGGCGAAGAAGTACGCGCAGGAAGAGGTATCGCTGGCGCTGCGGATTCCGGTCCGCACCGCCCAGAACCGGATGCGTCAGGCGGCGACGTTGGTCGAAGAGTTGCCGGCCACGCTCACCTCGATGGCGGCCGGACAGGTGTCCTTCGACCACGTCCGAACCCTGACCGATGCCGTGTGGAAGCTGCCGCCCGAGGCGCCGGAGTTGGTCGGCAAACTGGAACAGGCGGTGCTGCCCAAGGCACCACAACTGACCAATGCCCAGTTCCGGGCCGAGGTGAAGAAGGCCGCACTCCGGATCGATCCTTCCTCTGCGGAGCAACGCCATCAGCGAGCTCTGGCTGACCGCTCGGTCCGATTCGAGCCGGCCGATGATGGGATGGCGCTGTTGCCGGTCGTGCTGGACGCGCCGAGCGCTCAGCTCATCTTCACCCGGCTGACCGCCGCCGCCACGATGCTGCCGGCCTCCGACCAGCGCACCATGGACCAGCGCCGGGCTGACCTGTTCGTCGATGCGATGTTGTGCGGCCTGCCGCTCGACGCGCTGCCCAAACCGCACGGGCGCCGTCCCGCGATCAATGTCGTCGTCTCAGCCGATACGTTGCTGGAACTGGATGATCTGCCGGCCCACCTCACCGGCCATGGCCCGATCACCGCCGAGACTGCTCGACGCTTGGCCGCCGACGAGTCCGGAACCTGGCGACGGCTGCTGACCGATCCCGACACCGGCGATCTGCTGGACGCCAGCCCGGACCGTTACCGGCCGTCGCCTCGGCTTCGCGGGTTCATCCTGGCGCGAGATGACGTCTGCGCGTTCCCGACGTGTAATCAGCCCGGATATCGCTGCGAATATGAGCACATCCTGGAATTCCTGGACGGTGGACGCACCTGCCGATGTAACGGGGCGCTGGCTTGCCGCCGTCACAATCAGTGCAAGATCGATTCGGGCTGGTGCTACGAACGCAATGGCGACGGTTCCTTCACCTGGACGACCGCGACCGGGCGTACCTATCGAAGTGGTTCATCCAGACCCTGGACCGCTCCATCCGATCGGCCGGCGCGGCCGGAGCCGCCACCGCGAATCACCTTGGCCGAACAACGCGAACGTGATCATCAGCGGTACCTGGCCTTGCTCCGGCGCTGGCGAGCGGAACGCAAATCCGCCCAGGCCGCCGGCGACGGCGCACGAGTGGCGCTGGCCCGGCGTGCGCTGGCGGCGATTCGTCGTCAGCGACGGCGAGAACTGGCGCATCGGAGCGATCCGGACATCCCGCCGTACTAGCTCAACCGACTGGTCAGTCCCGGGCCGGACTGAAGTTGGTCACGCTCAACCGTGCAGAGTCGGCCGGCCGGTCATCATCGAACAAGGTCGAACCGTTCGACTTCAGCTTGATGTGATCAAGGTAAACACCGCGACCGTGATAGAGATTATCGGTCTTGTAGGTCCAGCGCAGTTGCACCGGCGTCGGTGATTCCCCGCCCAGAAAAGCGGAAGCGTGATACCAGCGATGCCCGTCATATCCGCTGACGGCGCCCGGAGTGTGATAGCTGGCCGGTCCGTCGAACAGGGTGAACGGCACCGAGCTCCACGTCATACCTCCGTCGTCGGAGCGCTGCAGAGTCAGCACATCGGCATCGGGCTCAGTGTCGTACCAGAGCGCGAAATCGAGTCGGGCCCTGGCGCCAATCGAGAGGGCGGGCAGCGTCAGCGTGGCCGTCGTCGCGTCCAACATCCCTGAGAACCACGCCGTCCCGCCGCCGATCGGACACACTGGGATCGCCCGGGCCAGATCGTCGGTCACCGCCCGCCGAACGGGATTCGTCGAACCCCAGGTCCGGCTCGGGTGCACAGCGTTCGTAAGCAGAATCGAGAACGACTGGGTCGTCGGATCGATCACGATATCGGTCCCGGTGAAACCGGTGTGGCCGGCGGTGTACGGCGTGGCCAAGGCGCCGTCGTACCAACTCTGATACAGCTCGAAGCCGTAGCCGTGGTTCTGTCCGATGTAGGCCTGGTTGAGATTGGTCAGCATCGCCATCACCGATCGCTTGGACAGGATCTGGCTACGTCCGTACCGCCCGCCGTTCAGCATGGTCTGGGCCAGGATCGCCAAGTCATGGGCGTCGGAGAAGACACCGGCGTGGCCGGCCACCCCGCCGAGCGCCCAGGCGTTCTCGTCGTGCACCTGGCCGTGCACCAGCCCGCGGTCCGGTACTCGCTGGTACTCCTCGGCGGCGATCCGCGGCAACAAGCTGGCCGGCGGGTTGTACATCGTGCTGGTCATGTGCAGCGGTCCGGTGATCTGCTGCGCCACCAGCGTGTCCAAGGACTTGCCGGTGATCGCCTGCTCGACCAGGGCCATCGTCATCATGTTCAGATCGGAATACACGTACTGCGTGTTCGGCGGCGCAGCTGGTGCAGCGTTCAGAATTGCCGCGACCCGGTCACCGACCGGCAGCTGCCACAGGGGCGGGTCCGGATCTGGCGCGAACCCCGAGGTGTGCGTCAGCAGGTTGGTGATGGTGATGTCGGACTTACCGTTGGCCGCGAAGGCCGGCAGATAGCGTACGACCGGTGCGTCCAGGTCGAGTTCGCCCTTCTCGGCCAGCTGCATCGCCACGATCGAGGTGAAGAGCTTGGACAGCGAGGCCAGGTCATAGATCGTGTCATCCTGGGTCCGCACCCGCTGATCGGTGGGTAACAACGTCGGTGCGTCGTCGGAGTAGAGATCGGAATAGCCGACTGCGACGTTCGAGACGATGATTCCGTCGTGGGCCTGCAACGACACCGCGCCCGGGAACAGTGGATGGCCGCCGACACCCTGCGGCACCAACCCGGCGGCGACATCCGGGGCGATCTTGGCGATCGGCGCCGCCAACAAACCCGCCTGAGTGGCAGATCCAGTGCGGAGGATGGCCGGATGAGCGCCGATCATGCGCGCCAGAGCGCTCGACGGGGCCGGGATCAATTGCACCGGAGAGTTCTGGTCAACGCCATGGCCGAGCTCGTGCCCAGGCTGCGGCCGGCCGGGTTGTTCATGGGCCGGTCGCGCTGAACCGGCCGCCGGTATGGCCGGTACGGTCGCGGTCGCTAGCACGATCGCCAGCGGCGCCGCCGCCAGCCGGACCAAGTAGCGTTTACCCTTACCCCCCAGCATCATCAGACCTCCGCAGACTGTGCCATTCGTGCTGACTGTGCTATCCCCGCCGGACCGCCCGGGCAACGAATCCGTTCGCGGCAGCCAGCCGCTGCTCGGCCTCGGCCGGTCCGACCTCGGCCAGCAGCATGACGGTCGCGATCTTGCAGCTGTTACCGGCTTGTTCCAGCGCGGCGCCGGCCAGATCCTCGTCCACGCCGGCCGCCTCAGCCACGATGCGTCGGGCGCGATCGATCAGTTTTTCGTTCGTCGGACGCATGTCGATCATCAGGTTCTGATACGTCTTGCCCAACTGCACCATCGCCGCGGTGGAGAGCATGTTGCACACCAACTTCTGCGCAGTGCCGGCCTTCAGCCGGGTGGACCCAGTCAGGATCTCTGGCCCCGTGTCTACCTCGATCGCGATCTCGGCGTGTCGGCTGATCACCGCGTTCCGGTTGCAGGCGACGGACACCGTGCTCGCACCGACCGACGCGGCGAAGTCCAATCCTGCGATCACATAGGGGGTTCGGCCACTGGCGGCGAGTCCGACCACGACATCGTGCCGGCTCAATTCGACCGACTCGAGATCACAAATCGCATTCTCTGGGCGATCCTCCGCGCCTTCCGCCGCGGACATGAACGCCGTCGGGCCGCCGGCCAGCAGCACCCCGACCTGCTCCGGATCGGTACCGAACGTGGGCGGGCATTCGACCGCATCGAGCAGCCCGATCCGGCCACTGGTACCGGCGCCCAGATAGAGCAGCCGGCCGCCGCCCCGCAACGTGGAGGTGATTTGCTCGACCGCCAGTGCGATCTGGGGAATCGAGCGGCGGACCGCTGCGGCGACGGTCTGGTCCTCGCCGTTCATCACCGACAGCAGTTCGGTGATCGACATGTCGTCCAGGTCGAACGTCAACGGATTGCGTTGTTCGGTCGCCAGCTCGGCCAGTTCGATGCTCACGCCCTCCCCGTCCTCCGGCTGCCGCCTCGTATCGGTCGGATGAGTGACACCCTCCCGGCCATCGGACCGCGGCCGGACGGCCCGCAACGAACGGGACGGCTCACGCGCGTGCACCTCGCTCATCGCCGCATCACGACGGCCGGCGCCGGGTGGTAGAGGAGCGGCGGTGGTGAATCGCCTTGAAAGTGCTGCTCAAAGCCAGGTTGGCCTCGACGTAGGAGCGCTGGGCGACCCCGACGAACAAGAAGTCGACCACGGCCAGTTGGGCGATCCGGCTGGCAGTCGCGCCCGAACGGAAAGGCGTCTCGCGTACTGCCGTACTGAGCACCTCGTCGGCGGCCACGGCCAGCTTCGAACCACTGAAGTTGGTGATCGCAATCGTTTTCGCCCCACATTCAACGGCTAATTGCAGTGGTTCCACCGTGTCCTGCGTGCTGCCCGAGTGTGAGATGCCCAGAGCCACGTCGGCCGGGGTGAGTAGGGCAGCAGCGGTGAGAGCCGCGTGCGGATCGGTCCAGACGAAGGCCATCAGCCCGATCCGGTGCAACTTCTGGTGCAGATCGTGCGCGACGATGCCGCTGGCACCGATACCGAAGATGTCGATCCGGCGGGCTGCGGTGAGAAGTTGGATGCAACGTTCAAGGGCATCGAGGTCGAGATTGTCGGCGGTCTCGGAGATGGCCCGGGACTCGTTGAACGCGATCTTGTCCACGATCTCACGCAGCGAATCGTCAGGGTCGATGTCGCCCGTTGCCGGTTCCCGCTGTGAGATCAGCGCATTCTCACGCGCCGCCGCACCGGCCAAGGCCAGCCGCAGTTGCGGATAGCTGTTCTCGCCGACAGCCCGGCAGAACCGCATCACCGTCGCCACCGAGGTCTCGGCGCGCTCGGCCAGCACTCCGATCGTCAGCTGGGCCGCACCGGCTGGGTCGGACAGCACCAGACCGGCCACTCGTTGCGCCGCGGGCTGCAGTTCCGGCATGACGTCGCGGATACGAACCAGCACGTCGACGCCGTGATCCGGGGCCTGCACCATCATGCGACCGAGGCTAGACCGGCCGATGTCAGGAAACAACACACTGCACTGAATCGCTGGTAGTTATTGACACACGCTGTGAATCGTCCACATACTCGACGCCAATCCAGCAAAACGGATCCCGTACGAACCCCCGTGACGGAGTGTGCCGATGCCTGCGGTGTTAGCGGTCGACCTGGGTAAGACCAGTTGCCGCGCCGCCCTGTGGACGGACGAGGCGTCGACCGCACAACCGCGCCGAGCCAACGACGTTGGGGCTCCGGGCCTGGCCTTCCGCGACGGCGTCGAACTGGCTGAGCGCGCGATCGCGGGCGCGTGGCGGCAACTGCTCGCAGACAGCGAGCCACCGGATGCCATCGCGGTCTGCGTCGGCGCGGCCGGCGCCCTGGCCGCACCTGAAGCGGCCCGGACCCTGGCCGGGCGGCTGTCGGCGCTCATCCCGACCGGCACGGTCGCGATCTGCAGTGATGCAGTGATCGCCCATGCCGGAGCGCTCGACGGCCGACCCGGCCTCGTCCTGGTCGCCGGCACCGGTTCCGTCGTGATCGGCGTCGGATCAGGGTCCGACGCCGAACTCGTCCGGGTCGACGGCTGGGGTCCGTTCCTGGGCGACCTCGGCAGCGGCGGGTGGATCGGCACCGCCGGCCTGAGGGCAGCCTTGCGGGCCTATGACGGACGGGGCCCCGAGACCGACCTCGAACAAGCGGCGTTGACCCAGTTCGGCGAGCTGGCCGACCTGCCGACGCGCTTTGCTGATCGAACCAACGCAATCCGGCTGGCCGCCGCCTTCGCCCCCGTCGTGGCGTCACTGGCCGCGGCTCACGACCAGGTCAGTCGCCAGATCATGGACGAGGCGGCCGGGCACTTGGCCGAGACCGTGATCGCGGCTCGACGACGACTGCTGAACCCGCAGAACCAGGATCCGGAGAACCGGGACCCGGATCACCCGAGCTCAGAGAACCGGGTTCCAGATATCAGCGACCTCGACCGCCAAGGGTCCGGCGCGGCGGTCGAACTCGCCGTCGTCGGCGGTCTCACCGAACTCGGACCGCCCATGCTCGAGCCGCTGGCCGCCACCCTGGCCATCGCCGCCCCCGACCTCACCATCGACGTCTCGACCGGTGGCCCCCTGGACGGCGCCCGGCGGCTCGCCCTGGACACGGGAACCGTGCACGAGACCCGGGTCTACCGCACGACTACACAGCGGACCGAACGAGCCGATCCGCAACAGCCGACCGACCGAGACCGGCCGGCCGCTACTGCACGCCACCGAAGCGAATAGCCGGACAACGCCGCGGTCAACAGCTGGCCGGGTGACAAGGGAGAAAGGCCGCCGGACCCATGCGCACGCTGGACCTGATCGTCCTGGTTCTCTACCTGATCGTCATCGCCACGATCGGGCTCCGGCTGTCCGGCAAGCAGAGATCGGCCGGGGACTACTTCGTCGGCGACGGACAGATGCCCTGGTGGGCGGTCTGTTTCTCAGTGGTGGCAACCGAAACCAGCGTGCTGACCGTGATCAGTGTGCCCGGCGGCGCGTACACCAACCAGGGCTTCGGCAACGTCGAGCTCGCGTTCGGCTACATCATCGGCCGCGTCGTGGTGGCCACCGTGCTCATTCCGCTCTACAAACACGCGGGATTCGTCAGCGCCTACCAGTACCTGGCCCTCCGGTTCGGCCGCAACCTGCAGGGCTTGGCCTCGATCACCTTCGTCTTCACCCGGTTGCTGGCCGAAGGTGTACGTCTGTTCGCCTCCTCCATCCCGATCAAACTGCTGCTCGACGAGTTCGGATTGCACGTCAGTTACAAGGCAATCATCATCGTGTTGACCTTGCTGACCGTCATCTACACCTATCTCGGCGGCATCAAGGCGGTCATCTGGACCGACGCCATCCAGATGTTGCTCTACGTCGGCGGGGCGATCCTGGCCCTGATCGTCCTGAGCAGCCACGTCGGCGCCAGTGGCTTCTCCGACGCCCTGCACGCCGGCAAGTTCAAGCTGTTCGACACCAACTTCGACCTGGCCCACATCATGACCAGCTCCTTCGCCCTGCCGACGGCGATCATCGGCGGCGCCATCTTCGCGATGGCCAGCCACGGTTCGGATCAGCTGATCGTGCAACGCATCCTGGCCTGTCGCGACCTCCGGGACGGGCAGAAGGCGATGATCGGATCGGGCATCTTCGTCTGCATCCAGTTCGCGGCCTTCTCCCTGGTCGGCGGCCTGCTCTGGTCCTACTATCACGGCAAGACCTTCGCCCAGCTCGGACTCAAGACCAGCGACAACATCTACCCGAACTTCATCCTGCACGGATTACCCGTCGGAATATCGGGATTACTCGTCGCGGGCATCCTCGGTGCCGCCATGGGTTCGCTGTCCTCGGCGCTCAACTCGATGTCCAACTCGACCGTCGCCGACATCATCAGCAGTTTCAGCAGCCGACGGCCGAGCGATGACGTGATGCTCCGACTGGCCCGGGTGATGACCCTCGTCTGGGCCGTGCTGATGGCCGTCTTCGCCTGCGCGTTCTCCGCTAGTACCGGCAACGTCTACCTGACCGGTCTGGCCATCGCCGGTTACACCTACGGGGCGCTGCTGGGGGCGTTTCTGCTGGGAAAACTGGTGAAACGCGCCAACCAGCTCGATGCCGTCGTCGCGTTCGTGATCACCGTGATCGTGATGACCTACATCGTCCGCGAGGTGAAGATAGACGTCACCACGGCCGGGGTGACCAAGCCGACCGCCATCGCGGCCCAATGGCTGGTGCCGATCGGGGTGATCATCACCCTGGTGGTCGGTGGCGTGATGAGTCGGTTGCACGCCCACCCCAGCGACCGAGCTCAGCCCGAACCGGCTCTGACCCAAGGGAGTTGACCTGTGAAGATCAGTCTGGCCGTTGCCGCCGCCTCGATGACCAGCGCCGCTCTGTTCACGGTTGCCCCGTCGGCGCAAGCCCATTCTCGACCGGTCGATCCGGTCGTGCACCGGCTCCAGTCGATGTCGTTGGCCGAGAAGGTGGGACAGCTGTTCACCAGCTACGTCTACGGTGACACCGCCGACACCGAGAATCCGACGTACACGAAACAGAATCAGACGTTGTTCGGCGTCGACAACGGCGCTGACCTGGTCGCCAAGTACCACGTGGGCGGCGTCATCTACTTCAGCTGGACCGACAGCCTGCACGATCCGACTCAGATCGCCACCCTGTCCAACGGCCTGCAAACCGCTGCCGGGTCGACGCCACTGCTGATCAGCACCGACCAGGAGGGTGGTTCGGTCACCCGGATCGGGGCACCGCTGGCCGTGTCCCCAGGCAACATGGCCCTCGGCGCAACCGGCTCGCTGAAGGACAGCTTCGACATGTCCCGGGTCACCGGCCAGCAACTCAAAGCCCTGGGCATCAACGTCGACGACGCGCCGGTGGTCGACACCAACACCAATCCGCAGAACTCGGCCGACGGGCCGCGATCCTTCGGCGATCGCGCGCTGCCGGTGGCGGCGATGTCGGCCGCCTCCATTGCCGGCTACCAGAGCGCCGGTATCGCTGCGACGGCCAAGCACTTTCCGGGTCTGGGCAGCACGAATGTCAACACCGACAACGGCATCGCGGTGACCGATGAGTCGCGGGCCGACTTCGACCGCAACGACCTGCCGGCCTTCAAGGCCGCGATCGCCGCCGGGGTCGACGAGATCATGGCCGCGCACATCGTGGCTCCGGCCCTGGACCCCAGTGGTGCGCCGGCCAGCCTGTCTGCTCCGATCGTGACCGGAATCCTGCGCGATCAACTGCACTACAACGGTGTCGTCGTGACCGACTCGCTCGAAGCGGCAGCCCTGGCCAACTACGCCCCGGCGCAACGCGCCGTGCTGGCGATCAAGGCCGGTGTCGACAACCTGCTCATGCCCCCGGATCTGCCGGCCGCAGTTCAGGCGGTCATCGACGCGGCGCACGACGGCACCATCACCGAGGCCCGGATCGATCAGTCGGTGCTCAGGATCCTGCGCCTGAAGCAGAAACTCGGCCTCTTCGACGGCGCCCAGGTCGATGCCGGTGCGGCACTGAGCCGAGTGGGAACGGCCGGCCAAGGGGCGATCGCGGCCCGCGCGGCCACTGATTCGCTCACCCTGGTCCGCAACAATGCCCTTCCACTGGCGGTCAATTCCGGCTCGCGGGTGTTGGTCACCGGATGGGGCGCGGGAACGACGAGCACGCTGACCAGCAGCGTCGCGGCCAAGGGCGTCGTCGCCGAACGCGTGTACACCGGCTCGGCTCCGAGCAGTTCGTCGATCGCGACCGCCGTCGCAGCCGCGCAGCAGAGCGACTACGTCGTGGTCACCACCAACAACGCCTGGGGCGATCCCGGACAGCAGTCCTTGGTGAACGCCTTGATCGGGACGGGCAAACCGGTGATCGAGGTGGCGATGGCTGGTCCGTACGACCTGGCCTACACCCCGACGGTGGGGACGTTCGTGGCCGCCTACGGCTACCAGCCGGCCACGCTCACGGCCCTGACCAACCTGCTCTTCGGCGCTCAGCCCCGTGGGCACCTGCCGGTCACCGTGCGCACCCCGGATGGTTCGGCCACCGTCGCCCGGTACTGGACCGGCCTGCACTACTGAGACCGTCCCGATCAGCGGTAGGTACCGTCGGCCCCCGCCGCCAGCTGCGTAAATGCCCTGTCAAACCGGGGCTTGTCTACGATGGTCGGATGGTTACCTGCGGCGTCTGCGGTGAAACCGCCAATCCCGGTAGCATCTTCTGCCGGCGATGCGGCGCTGAGCTGCCCCGCCGCGGGGTGCCCATCGCCGACGCCCAGACCACGGTGCTGCCGGCGGTTGCCCCGACGCAGGCGCCGCCGCCGGGCGATCAAGCCCCACCCGCAGAGCCGCGACACCAGGCGCCGGCCGACAACCCGGTCCCGCCCGGTGCGCCGGTCTACCCGCCGCCGGCCGTCATCCGGCCGCCGGCCCACGGCGATCCGGACGGCGTCCCCGAGTTCCTCCGGGCTGACGCTCACCCCGAAATCGACCGGCACCTCGTCGACCACCGCGAGACCGGCTTCGACGCAGGCATCCAGGGCCAGCACCCCCAGTGCGGTGGAATTGCCCAGGATCGCGACGCGGTCACCCTGCGGGATGGGTTGGTGCGCCAGCAGTTGGGCGGCGTCGAAGGCCTCGCCGAGGGTGTCGGTCCGGATGAC
>CAZZZW010000136.1:0-10814 GCA_964658795.1 Phormidium nigroviride PCC 7112 | reverse complement strand
AGTCATGCGTCGGGGGGCTGAGCCCGAGGACCTGCTGACGGCGACGCTGGAGGCCGGCCCGGTTCGGATGGACGTCGAGCGGCACACCGTCGCGGTCGACGGAGTCACCGTATCGCTGCCCCTGAAGGAGTTCGACCTGCTCGAGTTGCTGCTGCGCAACTCCGGCCGGGTGCTCACCCGGGGTCAGCTGATCGACCGGGTCTGGGGCGCGGACTACGTCGGCGACACCAAGACCCTGGACGTGCACATCAAGCGTCTCCGGGCCAAGATCGAGCCGGATCCGGGCAACCCCGAATACCTCGTGACGGTAAGGGGATTGGGCTACAAGTTCGAGGGCTGAGCCAGTCGGCCGGCCTAACCGATCGGATGGGCCGGTTCGGCACCGCCGGGTTCGTCGTCGATGTCGGCGCCGGAGTTGATCAGCGCCTCGGCGGCTGCGACCACGGTCGCCGGATGCGGGGCCAGCAAGCCCTGGGCCAGGCGCTGCGCGCACAGCCGGGACAGTTCGGCGTAGGCCGGCTGGCCGATCAGCGCGGCGATCTCCGGTCCGTAGCTGAGGTAGAGCGCCTCGCCGCCGACGTGCGCCTCGGGCGAGGACGTGCAGTACCAGTTGAGTTCGTGGCCGCCCTCGCCCCAGCCCCGCCGGTCGAACTCGGTGACCGTGGACATCAGGATCTGGGTGTCGTCCGGCCGCTTGATCCATTCCTGCTCGCGGCGTACCGGCAACTGCCAGCAGACCTCGGGCTTGGTGTCCAGTGGGTGCAGGCCGGTGCGCAGGGCCAGGCCGTGCAAGGCGCATCCCTCGCCGCCTTCGAAGCCGGGACGGTTCAGGAACAGGCAGGCCCCGTCGACCCGACGGGTACGCACGCGGTCCTCGTCATCACCGACGTTGTCCTTCTCAGTGATGCCCTTCTTCTTGCCGACCTTGTAGTACTGCCAGGTCTCGAGGGTGAGCTCCTTGGCGTACTTCTTCGTCCGCTTCAGGTCGTCCTTGTCGGAGAAGAACGCCCCGTGCGTGCAGCAACCGTCGCTGGCCCGGCCTTCTTCGACGCCGTGACAGCCGCGTCCGAAGATGCAGGTCCAGCGCGAGCAGAGCCAGGTCAGGTCCGCCCGGATGTGGTGTTCGGAGTTGGCCGGGTCGATGAACTCGATCCACTCCCGGTTGAAGTCGAGATTCACCTCGCGGTCCCGAGGCTGGATTACGGGCAGTTGGCGAGAACGTGGCGGCACGTCTGATGAATCTACCGACCTGGCATCCCGGTAGCGTGACGAACATGCGGCTCGGAGTGCTGGATGTCGGTTCGAACACCGTGCACCTGCTGGTGGTGGACGCCCATCGTGGTGCCCAGCCCACTCCGCAGCTGTCACGCAAGAGCGTGCTGCGGCTGGCCGAGCACATCGACAAGCGCGGGGACTTGGCCATCGAGGGCGCGGACGCTTTGGTCGGCGCGACGCTCGGTGCGCGCCGGCAGGCCAACGAGCTGGAGTGCGATGAGCTGCTGGCCTTCGCTACCTCTGCGGTCCGAGACGCCGGAAACTCGGCCGAGGTGCTGGCCCGGGTCAAGGAGGAGGCCGGCGTCGAACTCAAGGTGCTGACCGGGGAGGACGAGGCTCGACTGACCTTTCTGGCCGTCCGGCGCTGGTTCGGCTGGAGCGCCGGACGGTTGCTCTGCCTGGACATCGGCGGCGGCTCGCTGGAACTCGGGGCCGGCAATGACGAGCAACCCGAGATCGCACTGTCCGTCCCGCTCGGCGCCGGCCGGCTGACCCGGGAATGGTTGGACGGTGACCCGGCCAGCAAGCACGCGATCGAGAAGCTGCGTGCCTACGTCGCGGACGAGCTGGCCAAACCGGCCCGCAAGCTGCTGGCTGACGGCAGCCCGGAGCGGGTCGTCGCCTCGAGCAAGACGTTCCGGACATTGGCCCGGCTGGCCGGGGCGGCGCCGTCCTCGGCCGGCCCACTGGCGCCACGGAGCCTGCAGATCAACGGGCTTCGTCAGGTGATCGGCTTCATCTCGCGGATGGCCTCGGCCGACCTGGCCGAACTCGACGGGGTGTCCTCGGCCCGGGCCCATCAGACGCTGGCCGGCGCAATCGTGGCCGAGCAGGCGATGCTGGCCCTCGGCGTGACCGAGTTCGCGCTGTGCCCGTGGGCATTGCGCGAAGGGGTGATCCTGCGCCGGCTCGACGCGATCGACTGAGCGGCGATCGTCCGAAGATTCGCTCGCCATGGCGGTCGATTCTTATGTCGTTGTGCGGGCGGGACAGAATGTGGCCATGAACTCCAACGGGTTGGCGATCATCGGTGGCGGCAAGATCGGCGAGGCCATGCTGTCCGGCCTGCTGCGTGAGATGTACCAGCCGGAGCAGATCGTCGTGGTGGAGCACTACCCCGAGCGCGGGCGGCAGCTGAGCGAGAAGTACGGCGTGCAGATCATGCCGATCCCGGAGGCGGTCGAAGCCAGCGGCACCATTCTGATCGCGGTCAAGCCGCAGGACATCGACTCGCTGCTGGCCGAGCTGCGGGATCTGGTCACCGCCGATCACCTGATCGTGTCGGTCGCGGCCGGCATCACCACCTCCCGGATCGAGCGGGCACTACCCTCCGGTCCGGCCGTGGTGCGCTGCATGCCGAACACGCCGGCCTTGGTGGACCAGGCGATGACCGCGGCCAGTCCCGGTTCCAACGCCACTCCCGAGCACCTTGCACAGGCTGTCCGGCTGCTGTCCGCGGTCGGCAAGGTGGTCCAGGTGCCGGAGTCGCAACTGGACGCCGTCACCGCGCTGTCCGGCAGCGGACCCGCGTACTTCTTCTTCCTGGTCGAGGCGATGATCGACGCCGGCATCCTGCTCGGGCTGCCCCGGGCGTTGGCCGAGGAGCTCATCGTCGAGACGCTGTACGGATCGGCCGTCATGCTGCGCGAGTCGGGGGAGCATCCGGTCCGGCTGCGCGAGGGGGTCACGTCGCCGGCGGGCACCACCATCGCCGCGATTCGCGAGTTGGAACGACACGGAGTCCGGTCCGCCTTTCTGGCGGCGATCGAGGCGGCCAGCCTGCGATCGGCCGAGCTGGGCCGCGACAACGGCTGAGGCCTGGAATGTGCCCGGAAGTGGAGAGCTGAGTGACAAATTTGGGCTCGATGAGTACCCGCCACGCCGAAGCTGTGGAAATTCGTCGCCAATTCGTGAAGAACATGTATCGCATCAGCCCCACGGGTACCGATAGTCTGCTCCGAGCACGTGCGTGTCAGCTAGCCGGAGGGGAAGCCGGCTCACTGTCATGTGCCCAGAGAGTTCGGTGAGTAATGACTAAGTCCAGCGATGGACCCCGTGGTGAACAACTGCGTGAGGTGCGCTTTCTGACGGTCGCCGAGGTGGCCGAGGTCATGCGCGTCTCCAAGATGACCGTGTACCGGATGGTGCACGCCGGTGAGCTGCCTGCCGTTAGGGTGGGCCGCTCGTTCCGGGTTCCGGAGCAGGCCGTGCAGGACTACCTCAAGGGCGCCTTCTTCGAAGCCGGCTGAGCGACGGCACCCGACGACGAGTGACCGGGCCCGTACTCGGCTCGGTCGGTCCCGCGTGGTCGGACAACCCTCGCGGTTCGGTCCGCAAGGTTGAACACGGTAGGCTTTGCGACCAGTGACGTGGGTGTGCCTGCGGGTGATGCTCCGCGTCGGACCGGTCCTCGGTCCAGCGTTGTCACCACCGGTCGTGCGTCGGCATTCGTGCCGAAGTGCGGCGTGAAAATACGGCGCGGCCACCGCCGCGCGTTGATCTGAGCTAGTGGAGTTGTGCAATGGGTTCTGTCATCAAGAAGCGGCGCAAGCGGATGGCCAAGAAGAAGCACCGCAAGCTGCTGAAGAAGACTCGCGTCCAGCGTCGTAATAAGAAGTAGTCAGCGCGGCGTGGGCTGCCCGGCGGGCGCAGTCCCGTAGCCACGCCCGGTCGCGACCTCCGTGGGCTACCCGTGTCGCTGACGCGCCTGCTCCGGAGAGTGCTGGTCGGGTCCTCCGTCGACAGCTGACCGCCTACCTGCTGGCCCGGCTGCCGTCCGGGCTGCTGGCATTGCCGGTGTTCGTTGCCGGGCGGCAGCCGCCACGCCGTCTGCGGCCAGATCCACGGCTCCCTCTGCTCGATTAGTGGCGACTAGTCCGTTTGATGACAAAGCGGCGCTACATCACGTCCTTACCGTCCGGCAATCCGCGGCCAGTACGCTGAAGTCCGGCGATGCTCGGGAGGTGGACGTGACCAAGGTTGTGCTCGTCACCGGGGTGAGCCATTACCTCGGCTGCCGCCTGGCCGGCCGGCTCGCCGCTGATCCCGGTATCGAACGGGTGATCGGGGTCGACACTTCGCCGCCGGCCCGCGCCGATCTCGATCTGCTCGGCCGGACCGAGTTCATCCGGGCCGATATCCGCAACCCGCTGATCGCGAAGGTCATCAGTGGCGGCGGGGTCGACACGGTCGTACACGCCTCGGTCACCGCCACTCCACACGGGGCCGGCGGCCGCGCGCCGATGAAGGAACTCAACGTCATCGGGACGATGCAACTGCTGGCTGCCTGCGGCAAGTCCGAGACGGTCAAGCGGCTGGTGGTCAAGTCCACGACCGCCGTGTACGGCGCCTCGCCACGCGATCCGGCCATCTTCTCCGAGGGCATGCCGGCCAAGTCGCTGCCCCGCAGCGGGTACGCCAAGGATGCGGTCGAGGTCGAGGGCTACGTGCGCGGCTTCACCCGCCGCCGGCCGGATGTGGCCGTCTCGCTGCTGCGGTTCGCCAACTTCGTCGGGCCCTACATCGACACCCCGCTGACCCGGTACTTCCAGCTGCCGGTCGTGCCGACCGCGTTCGGTTTCGATCCCCGCCTGCAACTGCTGCACGAGACCGACGCCATCGAAATCATGCGACTGGCCGCCACCAGTGATCGACCGGGCACCTTCAACGCCGCCGCCGACGGGGTGCTGATGCTCAGCCAGGCGATCCGTCGGGCCGGCAAGATCGCGATCCCGGTGCCGGCACCGGCCGTGTCGTTCGTCGGCCGCGCGGTGCGGCGCAGCGGCATGGTCGACTTCTCTCCGGAACAGATGCAGTTTCTCAACTTCGGCCGGGTGGTCTGCAACGAGCGGCTGAAGTCCGACTTCGGTTACACCCCGTCCTATTCGACGTCAGAGGCCTTCGCCACGCTGCTGGCCGGTCGCCCGGTGCCGCCGGTGGTCAGCCCGGCCCTGATCGGCGACATCGAGCAGCGGGTCGGCCGATTGCTGCGATTGCCGGCAGGAGCAGATCATGGCTGAACCGAAACGGGTCCAGGACGCCAAGGTGATCCCGATCCGCGCCGAAACCCCGGAGCCACCGGTCGAGGCCCCGGCCTGGGAGCGCAAGGCGGCCGCCGGCCTGGCCTTCCTGCGCCGTCGGCTCACCGGGGACTACGAGGTCGACGAGTTCGGCTTCGACCAGGAGCTGACCGAGAACACCGTGCTGCCGATGGCCCGCCAGGTCTATGAGAAATGGTTCCGCACCGAGACGGTCGGGGTGCACAACGTGCCGGACGACGGTTCGGCCCTGATCGTGGCCAACCACGCGGGTGGCCTGTGGGCCCTGGACGGGGTGATGACCGCGACCGCGGTGCACGAGGAGACGCCCGGGCACCGGTTCCTGCGGATGCTCGGCGCCGACCTGGTGTTCAACACTCCGGTCCTGGGCGAGATCGCACGCAAGACCGGTTCGACGCTGGCCTGCAATCCGGACGCCGAGCGGCTACTGGCCACCGGTGAGCTCGTCGGGGTCTGGCCGGAAGGCTTCAAGGGCATCGGAAAACCCTTTTCCGAACGGTACAAGCTTCAACGTTTCGGCCGAGGCGGCTTCGTCTCGGCTGCGCTGCGGACCGGCTCGCCGATCATCCCGACCGCGATCGTCGGGTCCGAAGAGATCCACCCGATGCTCGGCAACGCCAAGACGCTCGCGCGGATTCTTGGGCTGCCCTACTTTCCGCTCACCCCGACCTTCCCGTGGCTCGGGCCGCTGGGCCTGATCCCGCTGCCGAGCAAGTGGTACATCGAGTTCGGCGAGCCGATCGAGACCGCGTCCTACGGTCCGGACGCGGCCGACGACCCGATGCTGGTGTTCGAGTTGACCGACCGGGTCCGCGAACAGATCCAGGGATCGCTCTACCGCCTGCTGATGCAGCGCCGTTCGGTCTGGCACTGACGCCTGACCTGTTGTGCGGCCACAACTTGCGCGACACGCCGTAGCGGTGCGCAACTTGTGGCCGCACAATGGCGACGCCGGTGACCGAGATCAGCGTTGCACGGCGACCTCAACCCCAGGGAGAGGCCAGAGAATAGATCCGGACCGGTCGCGATACCGGCAGCGAGCGGTCAGCGCCAGGGACGGAGCCGGCTCGATGAGGCCGCCTGCCGGGCCCGGTGCCGCTCGATCGCCATACCGGCTGCGACCGCACCGCCGGCCGCGCCCAGGCCGAGCGCGGCCGGCACGCCGACTCGGGCCGCCTTACGCCCGGTACGGAAGTCCCGGATCTCCCATCCGCGCCGTTTTGCCTCGTCCCGTAAAGCCGAATCCGGATTGATCGCGACGGGTCGTCCGACCAGGGACAGCATCGGAATGTCGTTGATCGAGTCGCTGTAGGCCGCGCACTGGGCCAGGTCGAGGCCTTGGGCCGCGGCCAACTCCCGGACCGCCTCGGCCTTCGCTTCGCCGTGCAACAGGTCGCCGATGAGGTGCCCGGTGAACAGCCCGTCCTTCTCCTCGGCCCGGGTGCCCAGCGCGCCGGTCAGGTTGAGCCGTTGGGCGATGATTCGAGCCAGTTCCTGCGGAGTGGCGGTGACCAGCCAGACGCGTTCGCCGGCGTCCAGATGTTGTTGGGCCAGTGCTCGGGTGCCGGAGTAGATCCGGGCGGCGATGATCTCGTCGTAGATCTCCTCGGCGATCGCGACAATCTCGGCCACCGGCTTGCCGGCCACGAACGCCAGTGCCGACTCGCGCGACTTCGCAATGTTCTCCTGGCCCTCGCCGCCGGCCCGGAATTTGACTTGCTGCCAGATGAAGCGGCGCAGGTCCGCAGTGGAGAAGTACTTGCGGGCGGCCAGGCCCTTGGCGAAGTGAAAGATCGAGGCGCCGATGACCATCGTGTTGTCCACGTCGAAGAAGGCGGCCGCCTGAGAATTGGCCGGGACCACAAGGGCATCCTCGACCTCAGGGATCGCTGCTCCTGCCGACCGTCCGGGCACGAGAGCAAGCCTATCGGGGTCGGCTGTGGCTCGCCGTGGCCGGTGTCGCACGGCACGGCCTGCGGCTGTTGAGCACAATCCGGGATGCGGTGCCGTCCGTCCGGGCGAGTGGTGGCGGGCGCCCCGAACTGGGTGGTCGACAGCTCGGGGCAGCCCGCCGGTCGCGTCGAGCCGGCGGGCCCGACGACGTTCAGCAGCCCTTGGGTCCCAGCGCGTCGGAGTTCGTGACGGTCAGGCAGCCCTTGTTGAAGTCCTGCTTCCACTCATCGACACGAGCGACGACCTGCTGAAGCAAAGCGATCGACGTGTTGGCCTGGGTTTTGGCCGAGCCGGCGGGCAGATCCGGCAACAGGGCCGAAATCGCTGCGCTCTGACCCCGGGCCCAGTCCTGGATCGGGCTGATCGGGTTGGCCGATCTGGTCGACAGCGCCGCCGAACCGAGCAGCTGCATGCCTGAACGGGTCTCCGAGTCCGCGGTGCGCAAGGTGCTGGCCACCAGCGAGGCATCGCTGTCCGAGGCCGGCCTGGCATCGAGCAACTTGGTGGACTCGTTGGCCCGGCTGCTGGCCAGCTTCAGGTACTGCAGGCCCTTGGCCGAGTCGGAGCCACCGTCGATGGACAACTTGAAGTCCTCGCTGGCCCGCTTCAGCCCGTACAGCGATTGACCCGGTAGGGCCCCGCCGGAGATGTGGACGGCCAAACCGAGGAGCAGCACCAGCACCGCGGCGGCGCCGCCGACCGCGAGTAAAGGGCGTCGGAGCGCGGCGAAGCCGCGAACCGGCTTACGGTGCCGGTGCGAGGATTTTTTTTGCGTGATCCCGAGGTCCTCGTTGGCCGCCGCGACCAGACGCGGCGCGATCGCCACCAGCTGCGTCCGTAGCTCTGCTCGGAAACCCGGATCGGGCGAGGGCTTACCCGGCAGAGTGCGCAGTCGGGCGATCAAGTCCTGTTCGAAGTTCTCCTCGGAATGCGCAGGGAATTTACCCGCGCCCATCGCGGCCTCCCGTTCCCCGTTGGCGTGTGGTGATCTGGTTCGAGCACCCCACGGACCGGGACTCGGCTGACATCGATGCGTACAACGATGCCTCGGCCAGGACGGTTACTGGGTACTGGCCGGTAATTTGTTTCGCGGACGGCAAAATCATCGAAGCTCGTCCGCGAGCAGGCCCGCCAGTCGTTTCACCGCCCGGTGTTGCAAGGCCTTGATCGCTCCGTCGTTCTTCCCCATCACCGCCGCCGTCTCGGCTACAGACAGCCCCTGCAGGAACCGCAGCACGATGCATTCCTTCTGCTCGTCATTGAGGTTGTTGACCGCACCCATCAGCCGGGCGTTGGTCAGGTGCGCCAGCACCGCCGCCTCGGGCCCGGCGATCGTCTCGTTCGGCTCGATGACGTCGTCGGTGGTGATTTCGAGCCGGAACCGGGCCGACTTGGAGTGGTCGAAGACGATGTTGCGGGCGATCGTCATGAACCAGGCGCCGATGTCGCGCCCTTGGTAGTTGATCGTCGAGATCCGCCGCAGCGCCCGGAGAAATGTCTCGGAGGTGAAGTCCTCGGCCAGTTGCCGGTCGTTCACCCGGTAGTAGATGAACCGGAAGATCTGGTTGACGTAGCGGTCATAGAGCTGCCCGAATGCCTCCCCGTCCCCGCGCTGTACGGCTTCGACCAAGGCCCAGGTCTCGGCATGGTCGGCCTCGATCTCGTCCGGTTCGGACGGGTTCTCGGCGGGTGGTAACTGGGACACGGGACGGTCGTTAGAGAGACCAGCCGGATCAGCGTGCCCGGTGCTGGACGCCGCTACGGCCGAGGATGTCTGGAATGCCGACGGCCGGGATTCCGAGTGCATGCCGAAGGCCTCGGGCGGGCATGCCGACATGATCGCCCGGGTGACCATGACGGTCAGAGCCCGCCAGCTTGCGCTGGGAGTCGGATGGACGAATGCCGACTCGGCGGGCACACCGGCGAAGCTCATCGCAGGTGCGACATCCCTTCGTCAGGGCCGTGCCTAGCTGGTCGAGTACACGGTCATTCACGGAGTGTCATCGACGTTACCCGGCCGAGCCTGACCGTTCACCACTTTCCGGAGAGAGACACAGTCTGGGCGCCCGGGCGTGATCGGTAGCATGCAGATTCTTACTCGTCGGTAGGCCGTACCGAAACGATTCGGGCGCGCGGTCCACCGGACAGGAGGCCGTCGAATGTCTGGGTCTGGGTCGGAATCTGGGTCGGAGCATCGCAGCGAGCCCACTTCGTTCGCCGAGCTGGTCGGACGCTGGGCCGAGGCCCGTCCGGCCGAGCTTGCGGTGACCGACGGCCAGCAACGACTGAGTTGGCAGCAACTCTCGGACGCGACCGCCCGGCTGGCGACCGCGCTCCGGGCCCTCGGGCTGTCCGAAGGTGACCGGATCGCCCTGCAGGCGCCGACCTCGACCGATTTCGTGCTCACCTATCTGGCCGCGTTGCAGGCGGGGCTGGTCGTGGTGCCGGTGAACCCGGCCTACACGCTGCCCGAGCTCGATCACATCCTGACCGATTCCGGGGCCAAGGTCCTGGTGACCGGCGCGGTCGCCACCATCGAGGCTGCCGACGAACTGACCGGACGGCACTACGGACTGCATCTGGTGGTGGCCGGTCGTTCCGGTCCGGACGAGCTGCCGACGGTCCAGTCGCTGCTGGCCGGTGCCACCACGCGTACGGACGGGCCCGGCCGGACCGGCGACGACCTGGCTGTACTGCTCTATACCTCCGGCACGTCCGGCCGGCCCAAGGGCGCGATGCTGCCGGTGCGGGCATTGCTGGCCAACCTGCAGCAGGTCGCTCAGCTGCAGCCGCCGGTGGCCACGCCCGCCGACCGGGTGTTCCTGCCGTTGCCGCTGTTCCACGTCTTCGGTCTCAACGCCGGGCTGGGTATGGCCCTCTACTTCGGTGCCGGCCTGGTGTTGTCGGCTCGGTTCGACGCCGCGGGCACGCTACAGGCGATGGCCGAAGCGCAGGCCACGATCGTCGTCGGTGCGCCGCTGGAGTACGCCCGCTGGGCCGAACAGGAGGAGCTGGCGGCCGGCTTCGAACACATCCGCTTCGCGCTGTCCGGTTCGGCGCCGTTGTCGGCCGAGCTGGTCGGCCGGTTCGCCGAGCTCGGCGTCGATCTGTTCGAGGGCTACGGCCTGACCGAGGCGGCCCCGGTGGTCACGCTGAACATGGTGCCGGCCGCTGGCGAGGACGGCTGGTCGGACCCGAAGCCCGGTTCGGTCGGTCGCCCGCTGCCCGGCGTCGAGGTCCGACTGATGGATTCCGACCGCGAACCGGCCGAGACGGGTGACCTCGGTTTCGTCGAGGTCCGAGGCGACAACCTGTTCACCGGCTACTGGCCCGACGCCGAGGGTGGTCCGGACCCGGACGGCTGGTTCGCCACCGGAGATCTGGCCGTCACCGATGACGACGGCGACCTCTACCTCGTGGGCCGCCGTAGCGATCTGGTGCTGGTCAACGGCTTCAACGTCTACCCGGCCGAGGTCGAAGCGGTGTTCGGCCGGCTGGACGGTGTCCGCGAGGCCGCCGTGCTCGGTC
>CAZZZW010000135.1:0-10849 GCA_964658795.1 Phormidium nigroviride PCC 7112 | reverse complement strand
GCACCGTCGATGATGCTGCGCGACCAATGCCGTCCTGGCGTTACAGCGGCGAGCCCGCGCCGTCGATACTCGTCAACCTGATCACCCGATCGTCGGTAGCGACGGGCTTGCCGTGACCGTCGCGGTTGCGCGTGGTCAGCCAGATCGCGTTGTCGGATCCGAAGACGACGGTGCGCAGGCGGCCATAGGTGTCGCCGAGCACGGCTTGGAACTGGCCGATCGAGTTGGACGCACTCAGCGCGGCGCCGGCGACCGATTCGCTGGTCGAGGTGGCAATCAACAATTGGCCGCCGCCCAGGGCACAGCCGCCGCCTCCGGTCAGCTTGGCCGGCAGCGTTGCCGCGGGCCGGGCCGAGCTGTAGTCCACACCGGCCTTGACGACCTCGACCTTGTCACCGGTCACCGCGATCCGGGTACCCGACCGGGCGTCAACACACAAACCGTCCACGCTGCTGAATCCGCTGGCGTAGACGGCCGAAGCCGGATTGGGGTTGTCCGGCGCCGGCTTGCCGATGTCATCGGTTCGCAGGATCTTGCCGGCCAGGCTGCCCACCGATCGGGCCAACACGGGGTTGCCGGCATCACCGGTGCCGGTGAGTAATGCGCCCGTCGCGTCGAAGGCGATCCGGCCGGAGTTGCCCGTCGTGCCCCGCGGAATGCCGCTGATGACCGTGGACGGGGCCGAGCCGAGGGCGAAGTGAACGACTCGGTTGTCCGTCGCGGTGCTCAGGTAGGCGTAGATCAGACCGTCCTCGGCGTAGCTGGGTGAGATCGCCAGATCCATCAGTCCACCGTCGCCACTGCCGTCCACCCCGGCCAGGGTCTGGACCACCTTGGCCGGCTGGCCGCCGTTGGGCACGACCCGATAGATCCGCCCGGACTTGCGCTCGCCCACCAGGGCGGTGCCATCGGGCAGGACGATCAGGCCGGTCGGTTCGTCGAGCTTCGTGGCGACCACGTTGGGATCGGACTGAGGCTGAGCGTTGCCGCTGCTCGGAGCGCCGCTCGGTGCGACACCGCCCGGATCACTGGCCGACAGCGAGGGGGCCGGGATGCCGGGGTTGGGCAGCTGCGGGTTGGGGTCGTTGTTGCCGACGAAATCGGGCTGCGGTGCGAAGGATCCGGTGCTGCCTGCGGCCCCCGAGCTGCACGCGGCCAGCACCAATACCGCCGAGACCGCGACGAGTCGGGTCCGGCCGGTCGGCAGCAGTCGGAGGCGGAGCACAAGGTCCAGTCTGCCGAACCAGGCTGTGAGATGTGCAGCGACCGTCGGAATCGGCTGGTGATGGCGGCCGATTACCGTGGACGGGTGAGCCGACTTTGCCTAGCGTCCACCGCCGTCCTCGACCGGCTGCGCCAGCGGCTGCCCGACTCCGAACTGGTCGCGCGGGCCACGGTCTGGTCGGACATCGGGGTGATCCCGGGCGACGCGGCTGACATCGAGTTCTGGGTGCCCCCGTTCCTGATCCATGACCTCGAGCTGGCCCGGACCGCCGTGGCGGCGCTGCCCAAGCTCAAGGTGATCCAGACCCAGTCGGCCGGCGTGGACGGCGTGCTGCCGTTCAGGCCGGACCGGGTCACCCTCTGCGACGGGCGGGGCGTGCATGGCTCGTCGACCTCGGAATGGGCCCTGACCGCGATCTTGTCCGTGCTGCGGGAGTTCCCTCGCTTCGAACGGGCCCAGGCCGAACGTCGCTGGGACTACGGCGTGACCGACGAACTGGCCGGAAAGCGGGTGCTGATCATCGGCGCCGGTGACGTCGGACAGCAGCTGGCCCGACGGGTCATTGCCTGCGACGCCGAGGTGGTGTTCGCCGCCCGCACGGCCCGCGACGGGGTGCACGGCACCGACGAGCTGCCTGAGCTGCTGCCCGAAGCCGACGTCGTCGTACTCATCGTGCCGAAGACGAGCAAGACGACCGGCATGGTCGACGCCGACTTCTTGGCCCGGCTCAAGGACGGTGCGCTGGTGGTCAACGCCGCGCGCGGGCCGGTGGTGGTCACCGACGCGCTGCTGGCCGAACTGCAGTCCGGACGGCTACGCGCCGCCGTGGACGTCACCGATCCCGAGCCGTTGCCGGCCGACCACCCGTTGTGGACCGCACCGAACCTGCTCATGACGCCGCATATCGGGGGCTCGGTGCTCGGTCTGACCGACCGGTTCAGCACCCTGCTCGCGGCCCAGGTCAGCCGGTTCGAGCGTGGTGAGCCGCTGCAGAACATCGTCGACGGCGAGTACTAGAGCTCGGGGATACGCCCGCCGGCAGCCGTGATCAACGGTTGGAGTTTGGTGCTGCGTACGCAGGGCAATTTCAATTGGGTTCCGTCGGTCGAGACGGCATAGACGCCACCGGATTCGCTCAGCAGCAGGCCCCGGAACTCGGCCCAGCTGACCAGTTGGCGGCCGAACATGGCGCGCGCCTGCAGCCCGACCTCGTCGACGACGGTGGCGGTGCGGGCTATGTAGAGGGCACCGGCGACCGGGATCAGATACACGAGCAGGGCCCAGGGCGAATGCACGGCTGCGGTCACGCACACCGCGATGAAGGCCACGATGAGGTAGGCCGAGGCGGGATGTTTGAGCACCGTCCGGCGCGACTCCGTCATGGTTGACCAGCCTAATGAGTGAGGATCGCAGTGAGCGCAGCGAGCGAGGACCGGAGCGATTGGTGGCGCGGTGAGTGAGGATCGCAGTGAGCGCGGTGAGCGAGGACCGGAGCGATTGGCGGACGCAGGTCGTAGGCTCAGCCACTGTGAGCACCGATAGCGGTTCGAGTAGACCGGCCCACCGCAAGCCGCATTCGCACATCGTCACCGATGGCGTGGAACGAGCAGCCGCCCGGGGAATGTTGCGGGCGGTCGGCATGGGGGACGACGACTGGCGCAAGCCCCAGATCGGGATCGCCTCGTCCTGGAACGAGATCACCCCGTGCAACCTGTCTCTGGCCCGGCTGGCCAAGCGGGCCAAGGACGGGGTCCGGGGAGCGGACGGCTTCCCCTTGGAATTCGGCACGATCTCGGTCTCCGACGGCATCTCGATGGGCCACTCCGGGATGCACTACTCGCTGGTCTCGCGCGAGGTCATCGCCGATTCGGTCGAGACGGTGTTCCGGGCCGAGCAGCTTGACGGCGCCGTGCTGCTGGCCGGCTGTGACAAGTCCCTGCCGGGCATGATGATGGCCGCGGCCCGCCTCGACGTCGCCGCCGTCTTCCTCTACGCCGGCTCGACCCTGCCGGGTCGCTTGAACGGCAACGACGTGACCATCATCGACGCCTTCGAGGCGGTCGGGGCCTGCCTGGCCGGCCGGATCACCCGCGAGGAACTGATCGAGGTCGAGAAGGCGATCTGCCCGGGCGAAGGAGCCTGTGGCGGGATGTACACCGCCAACACCATGGCCGCGGCGGCTGAGGCCTTGGGCTTGTCACTGACGGGCTCCGCCGCCCCGCCGGCGCCGGACTCGCGCCGCGACGCCTATGCCGAACGATCCGGCGAAGCGGTGGTGCACCTGATCGACAACGGCATCACCACCCGAACCATCCTCACCCGCCAGGCGTTCGAGAACGCGATCACCGTAGTGATGGCGCTCGGCGGCTCGACCAACGCCGTACTGCACCTGCTGGCCATCGCCAACGAGGCCGAGGTGCCGCTCGAGCTGGCCGACTTCAACCGGATCGGTGACAAGGTCCCGCACCTGGCCGACCTCAAGCCGTTCGGCCGCTACGTCATGACCGATGTGGACCGGATCGGCGGCATTCCGGTGGTGATGAAGGCCCTGCTGGACGAAGGCCTGTTGCACGGCGATGCGCTCACCGTGACCGGCCGGACGCTGGCCGAGAACCTGGCCGAGCTCAAGCCCCCGGCTCCGGACGGCGAGGTGATCCGCCCGCTGGACCGTCCGATCCATCGCACCGGCGGGCTGACGATCCTGCACGGCAACCTTGCCCCGGAGGGTGCCGTGGTCAAGACGGCCGGCTTCGACAGCGAGGTTTTCACCGGTACCGCAAGGGTGTTCGACCGCGAACAGGCCGCCATGGATGCCGTCGCCGACGGTTCACTCAAGGCCGGTGACGTGGTCGTCATCCGCTATGAGGGGCCCAAGGGCGGCCCGGGCATGCGCGAGATGCTGGCCATCACCGGCGCGATCAAGGGCGCTGGACTCGGCAAGGACGTGCTGCTGTTGACCGACGGTCGGTTCTCCGGCGGGACAACCGGGCTGTGCATTGGCCACATTGCTCCGGAGGCGACGGTCGGCGGCCCGATCGGTCTGCTGGCCGACGGTGACCAGATCACCGTCGACATCGTGAACCGGACGATCGAGGTGGCTGTCGAGGATGCAGTGTTGGCGCGGCGCCGGGAGTCCTGGGTGCCGGTCCCGCCGGCCATCACCACCGGGGTGCTGGCCAAGTTCGCGAAGCTGACGACCTCGGCCGCCGAGGGCGCGGTCTGCCGCTAGCGCCGACTCGCCACACCGACTGGCCCCTTCGGGTACGAATGGCCAGTCACAAGCTGGCTGTTCGTCCGGCAACCGGCCATCCGTAGAGACGGTCAGCGACTAGCCGGCGAAGTCCTCGGTCAGCCACAGCCGGCCGTGCGCGGCGTCGATGTAGACGTCGATACCCAGCGAGGTGGCCGACGTGGTCAGGATGTTGCGCCGGTGCGCATCATCGGGAGCCGTCTCGGCGTACATCCGGTTCTCGATGTCCACCGCGCCGGCCTGGCTGCGATCGGTGGTCCAGCCGATGTTCTCGGCCGCGAACGTCCACGTGACTCCGGCCGCGGTCTCACGGGCACCCAGCGAGGGTTCGCCGTCGACCTGATGGGACAGCGTGTTGGACTGGGCCATCGCGATGTTGTGCCGGTGCGCCGAGGTCTGCAACGCCGCACTCCACATCAACGGGGCCAGGTGGTGGGCCGCGCGGGCCTGATTGACCGCGTCGAACACGGCCTGGGCGTAGGTGTCACGGTTCGTCCCGGCCGTCGTGCGGAGCGGGGGTGGGGAGCCGGCGAGGCCGGTCGACCCGGTCGACGGCGCCGGAGGTGGTACCGGTGAACTGCTCGTCCCGGCGTTCGTACTCGAGCCGGTCGAGGACGGAGTCGTCCCGACCCTGGCGATCGAGGAGACCGGACCCTCGGCGGCCCGGGGCGTCGTCACCGGGGTGCTCGAAGCCGCTGTGGCCGAGGTCCGGATGGATGGCCGGGTCGCCTGCTGCCGTGCGGCCAGACTTGGCGTGACCTTGGCCGGCGCCGATGGCGTGGTCACCAGCGCTCCGGCAATTTCGGTCGGCTGAGCACCGTCGCTGCCGGCGCTGATGGCGATGATCCCGACGCCGGTGAGCATCGCGCAGGCCGCAGCCAGGCCTAAGGCGGGCGCGAGGCGGGGGGACACGCACGGCATCCTGCCACAAAAACGGTTACAGGCTGCTATGGAGTTCACGATCTGGGTGAACTTCGTCCGGTTTCTGAACAAATTCGAGCGGCAGCTTTGCGCCGGACCTGAGCTAAATCCCAATGAGTGGGACGGTAGTCCCGCATGGTTGTCACCCGTCCGGGGTCAGGGGTAATGTTCCTGGGGTGCGTCACCTCGTACTTATCTCCTAGCGCGTCGGCCGGCGGTTCACCGCATGCAGACGCGCAAACCCTTCGTGCACTCGGCACGGGGGGTTTTTTAGTGGGTTTTTGGTGGTCATCCGGGATGCAGATCCCGACCGGCAACGGCGCCGGCCGCAACGAACGGCAATTGCAGTAATCGCACCGAAGGGAACACGGCATGACCAACCCCAATGAGCAGATGACCGGGGCTCAGTCACTGATCCGCTCGCTCGAAGAGGTCGGTGCCGACGTCGTATTCGGAATTCCGGGCGGGGCGATCCTGCCGGCCTACGACCCCTTGTTCGACTCCACGAAGGTCCGTCACGTGCTGGTCCGCCACGAGCAGGGTGCCGGGCACGCGGCCGAGGGGTACGCCCAGGTCACCGGCAAGGTCGGCGTGTGCATGGCGACGTCGGGACCGGGGGCGACCAACCTGGTCACTCCGATCTCGGACGCCTTCATGGACTCGGTTCCGATGGTGGCCATCACCGGGCAGGTCGCATTGCCCTCGATCGGCACGGATGCCTTTCAAGAGGCCGACATCTCCGGGATCACGCTGCCCATCACGAAGCACAACTTCCTGGTGCAGCGGGCCGAGGACATTCCACGCACGATCGCCGAGGCCTTCCACCTGGCCCTGACCGGCCGGCCGGGGCCGGTGCTGGTCGACATCCCGAAGGACCTGTTACAGGCCACCACCCGGTTCAGCTGGCCGCCGGTGCTCGACCTGCCCGGTTATCGGCCGGTGCTCAAACCGCACGGCAAGCAGATCCGCGAGGCGGCCAAGCTGATCGCCTCGGCAGAACGTCCGGTGCTCTACATCGGCGGCGGCGTGCTCAAGTCCCACGCGACCCGCGAGCTGCGCCAGCTGGCCGAACTGACCGGCATCCCGGTCGTCACCACTCTGATGGCCCGCGGCGCCTTCCCCGACTCGCACCCGCTCCACCTGGGCATGCCCGGCATGCACGGTTCGGTGGCGGCGGTGACGGCGCTGCAGCGATCGGACCTGCTGATCGCCCTGGGCACCCGGTTCGACGATCGGGTCACCGGCAAGCTGGAATCCTTCGCCCCGGACGCCCGGGTGATCCACGCCGACATCGATCCGGCCGAGATCGGCAAGAACCGGCTGGCCGACGTGCCGATCGTCGGTGATGCCCGCGAGGTGATCGCTGATCTGATCCCGGCCGTGCAGGCCGAGTTCGACGCCGGTAACCGGACGGATCTGAGCGCCTGGTGGGCCCGCGCCGATGGGTGGCGCACGACCTACCCGCTCGGTTACGAGGAGCCGGCCGACGGCAGCCTGTCGCCGCAGTACGTCATCCAGCGGCTGGGCCAGATAGCCGGTCCTGAGG
This sequence comes from Phormidium nigroviride PCC 7112, assembly GCA_964658795.1. Classification (GTDB taxonomy): domain Bacteria; phylum Actinomycetota; class Actinomycetes; order Mycobacteriales; family Jatrophihabitantaceae; genus Jatrophihabitans_A. Next base: position 3,907 of record CAZZZW010000135.1, on the reverse strand, counting down.
CCGTGTTCGCGGCCGGCGTCGGGCAGCACCAGATGTGGGCGGCCCAGTTCATCTCCTACGAGAACCCGCACACCTGGCTGAACTCCGGTGGCGCGGGGACTATGGGTTACTCGGTGCCGGCGGCGATGGGGGCCAAGGTCGGCGCGCCGGACAAGCTGGTCTGGGCCATCGACGGCGACGGCTGTTTCCAGATGACCAATCAGGAGCTGGCCACCTGCGCCATCGAGGGCATCCCGATCAAGGTCGCGGTGATCAACAACGGCAACCTGGGCATGGTGCGGCAGTGGCAGACGCTGTTCTACGACGAGCGGTATTCCAACACCGAGCTCGGCACGCATTCACGAGCCGATTCGGCGAGCCTCACCGGGACCACGCCACGTATTCCTGACTTCGTGAAGTTGGCCGAGGCTTTGGGCTGTGTCGGCTTGCGCTGTGAATCCAAGGCCGATGTCGATGCCGTGATCGAGAAGGCGATGTCGATCAACGACCAGCCGGTGGTCATCGACTTCACGGTCGGCAAGGACGCGATGGTGTGGCCGATGGTCGCGGCCGGTACCTCCAACGACGACATCCTGGCCGCCCGCGACGTCCGTCCCGACTTCGGTGACGCCCTGTGAACAGATTGGGCCTGCTCGGCGGTATGAGCTGGCAATCCACCGCTGTTTACTACCGGATCCTCAACGAGCTGGTGGCCGAGCGGGTCGGCGGGCATGCCAGCGCGCCGGTCACGATCTGGTCGGTCGACTTCGCCGAGATCGAGGCGGCGCAGCGAGCCGGGGATTGGGACTCGCAAGGCCGGATCCTCAATGAAGCAGCGCTGAATCTCGAACGGGCCGGCGCCGGACTGATCGCCCTTGGCACCAATACGCTGCACCTGGTGGCCGACCAGATCACCGACGGCCTGACCGTACCGTTCGTGAACCTGATCGACGTCGTCGGTGAAGCTGCCGCCGCAGCAGGCTATTGGCGAATCGGACTGCTCGGTACCGGCTACACCATGGGCAGCGAGCTGTACCCGTCCGGCCTGGCCAAGTACGGCGTCCAGGTGACCGCGCCTGCGGCCGACGACCGCGCCACGGTGCACCGGATCATCTACGACGAGCTGGTCAGGGGCGTCGTCAGCGAGGCGTCCAAACGCGAATACCTCGACATCATCGAACGACTGGCCGCCGGCGGCGCCGAGGCGGTAGTGCTCGGCTGCACCGAGATCGGCCTGCTGGTGCGCGATGGTGAGGCCAGCGTTCCGCTGCTCGACACTACCCGGCTGCATTGTGAAGTACTGGTTTCTGCGATGTTGAAAGGCGATCCGTCATGAGCGTGCACACCTTGTCGGTGTTGGTCGAGAACAAGCCGGGCGTGCTCGCTCGCGTGTCCGGGCTGTTCAGCCGCCGCGGGTTCAACATCGAATCGCTCGCGGTCGGGCCGACCGAGCACCCGGAGATCAGCCGCATCACCATACTGGTGTCGGTCGAGGGCAACGCGCTCGAGCAGGTCACCAAGCAGCTCAACAAGCTGATCAACGTGCTCAAGATCGTCGAGCTGGAGGCCGGAGCGGCCGTGCAGCGTGAGCTGCTGCTGTGCAAGGTTCGGGCTGATGATTCCAACCGCAGCTCGATCGTCGACATCGTCGGGTTGTTCAACGCCAAGGTCGTGGACGTCAGCCCGGAGGCACTGACCGTCGAGATGGTCGGACCGCCGGCCAAGCTCGAGGCCATGATCAAGATGCTCGAGCCCTTCGGTATCCGCGAGATGGTGCAGTCCGGCTTGGTCGCGCTCGGTCGCGGCCCGCGCTCGATGACCCAGGCGGCACTGCGCGCGGTCGAGCGGGCTGCGGTCTGACCCAGAGTTTCACCCGTAGGACAAAACACAAGTACGAACGAGAAGAGGAAGTTCACCAGATGGCTGTGGAGATGTACTACGACGATCAAGCCGACCTGTCGATCGTGCAGGGTCGCAAGGTGGCCGTGCTCGGTTTCGGTAGCCAGGGGCACGCCCATGCTCTGAGCCTGCGTGATTCCGGGGTGGACGTCCGGATCGGTTTGCCCGAGGGCTCCAAGAGCCGGGCCAAGGCCGAGGAGCAGGGGCTGCGGGTGCTCACTCCGGCCGAGGCGGCGGCCGAGGCCGACCTGATCATGATCCTGGCGCCGGACCACAAGCAGCGCCAGCTCTACACCGAGTCGGTCGAGCCGAACCTGAATGATGGCGACGCGATCTTCTTCGGCCACGGCTTCAACATCCGGTTCGGTTACATCAAGCCGCCGGCCAACGTCGACGTGGCCATGGTCGCGCCAAAGGGCCCCGGCCACCTGGTCCGCCGTCAGTTCGTGGACGGCAAGGGCGTGCCGGTACTGGTCGCGGTCGAGCAGGACGCCTCGGGCGACGCGCTCGCCCTCGCGCTCTCCTACGCCAAGGGCATCGGCGGCACCCGGGCCGGCGCCATCAAGACGACCTTCAAGGAAGAGACCGAGACCGACCTGTTCGGTGAGCAGGCCGTGCTCTGCGGTGGTACCTCGCAGCTGGTCCAGTACGGCTTCGAGGTGCTGACCGAGGCCGGCTACGAGCCGGAGATCGCCTACTTCGAGTGCCTGCACGAGCTCAAGCTGATCGTCGACCTGATGTATGAGGGCGGAATCGCCAAGCAGCGCTGGTCGATCTCGGACACCGCCGAGTACGGCGACTACGTCTCCGGCCCGCGGGTGATCGACGCTCACGTGAAGGAGAACATGAAGCAGATCCTGAACGAGATCCAGGACGGCTCGTTCGCCGCCCGGTTCATCGCCGACCAGGATGCCGGCGCGCCGGAGTTCAAGGCATTGCGGGCCAAGGGCGAGAGCCACCCGATCGAGGAGACCGGCAAGCAGCTGCGGGGCCTGATGAGCTGGGTCAACTCCGAGGCCGACACCGACTACGTCGAGGGAACCGCGGCCCGATGAGCTTCAACCTCGCAGTCGTACCGGGTGACGGCATCGGCGTCGAGGTGACCGAGCAGGCCGTTCGGGTGCTGGATGCGGTACTGCCGGGCGTGACCAAGACTGCCTATGACTTGGGCGCCCGGCTGTACCACCGGACGGGTGAAACGCTCCCGGACGCGGTGCTCGCGGAACTGCGTCAGCAGGATGCGATCCTGCTCGGAGCGATCGGCGACCCATCGGTGCCCAGCGGTGTGCTCGAGCGAGGGCTGTTGTTGCGGCTGCGCTTCGAGCTCGATCACTACGTCAACCTGCGGCCGTCCAAGCTCTACCCGGGCGTGGCGACACCGTTGGCCGGTAAGCCGGAAATCGACTTCGTGGTCTATCGCGAGGGCACCGAGGGTCCGTATGTCGGCAATGGCGGTGCGATCCGCACGGGCACGCCGAACGAGATCGCCACCGAGGTCAGCCTGAACACCGGCTTTGGGGTCGAGCGGGTCGTCCGGGCGGCGTTCGAGGCGGCGCGGGTCCGTGATCGCAAGCACCTCACCCTGGTGCACAAGACGAATGTGCTGGTGCATGCCGGTGGCCTGTGGTCGCGGATCGTGGCCGAGGTCGGAGCTGAGTTCCCGGACGTCACGGTGGCCTACCAGCACGTCGATGCCGCCACCATCCATCTGGTGACCGATCCGGGCCGGTTCGACGTGATCGTCACCGACAACCTGTTCGGTGACATCCTGACCGACCTGGCCGGCGCGGTGTCGGGTGGAATCGGTTTGGCCGCCAGCGGAAACGTGAATCCGAACCGGACCACGCCGTCGATGTTCGAACCGGTGCACGGCTCGGCGCCGGACATCGCCGGGCAGGGCAAAGCCGATCCGACCGCGGCGATCCTGTCGGTCTCGATGTTGCTGGCCCATCTGGGTCACACCGCGGAGGCGGCCCGGATCGAGGCCGCGGTGGCGGCGGACCTGGCCTCGCGCGATCCGGAAAGCCCC
>CAZZZW010000134.1:0-10884 GCA_964658795.1 Phormidium nigroviride PCC 7112 | reverse complement strand
GGCGGGCATGTTCGCTGGCAGGCCAATACCGGCGACCTCGGCCTGGGTGAGCGCGGCGTGCAGGGGGCGACGTATCCGTTCCACCTCGGCCCGGGACAGCAATTCATCCAGCAGCGCGTGGTCAGCCACGATCCGTAACAGGGTCCGGTCGGGGCGAGGGTCGGCCGCAGCGACCCTGATGGCCGGCTCGTACACGGTGTGCCGCGCGACGAGCGCGGTGATGGCTGCGACCCGATCATCGGCCACGCTGGCATTGCGCGATGGCCACAACAGGCAGTCCACGGCGCTGGCCGGATTGAACGTCAAATCGTCGAGTGATGGGTCCCTGCGATCCCACGGACCGTAGAGCTCGACGCCCTCGATGTGGTCGAGGAAGGCAACCCAACTGCTAGGCCGATCCCATTCGATCTCCTTGGCCACATCATCGGGCAGCTGGCTGTACTCGCCGAGCAGGCCAGCCAGCAGCGCCCGCGACTCGACCGTGCTCAGCACGAAATAGTTCCACCCGCCACCCTCGGCCAGGGGCGTGAACCCGAGCTTGGCGAACGGCCCGTTGTCCAGGCGGGTGGTGCCCCGGAACTTCAAGACCAGCCGTGCATCCTGCTCGTCCTCGCTGTCCTCATCACCGCCGGTGGCGGGAGCAGACAGCTCGGTCAGCTGTCGTCCCAACACAGCGCCGTGCCGGATACGGTTCACCCCGACCGGCGCCACCTTGCCACCGCGGGCGCGGCGCGAGTCCAAGGCATAACCGCGGGGCAGAGGAAGGTGATCAGCCACAGCACAGACATATCACGCAACCCGGTCAGTCAGACCGGGGCGCGCGGACGGGCTGGTCTATTGCCAGCGACGCTCGGTGACCGCCGTGGTGGCCGCGTCCAAGTCGGCCGGCTGCACGCGGGAGCGATCCTGTGCGATCGCCCGTCGCAGAGCCGCGTGTACGGCCGCTTCGGCGGCGGCGTAGGGGTAGCCGGCCAGGGCCTGCACCGCGCGGGTGATGTCGGCGTCGTCGAGGTGTTCGGCCCGGTGACGCAGCAGGCTGCTGATCAACGTCGTCAGCTGCGCCTCGTCCGGTAGCGGCACGGCCAGCACCTCATCGAATCGACGCCACATCGCATCGTCTAGGACCTGACTGTGATTGGTTGCGGCCAGTAGGAGCGACGGGCCCCGGTAACGGTCTATGAGTTGTAGGACCGCGTTGACGACCCGGCGCAGCTCGCCGTGGTCGGTCGGGTCTTCCCGGTCCTTGGCCAGGCTGTCGAACTCGTCGAACAACACGACGTAGGCACCACCGCTGGCAAAATCCATCACCCGCCGGAGGTTCGCCGCGGTCTCACCCAGGTAGCTGGAGATGACGCTCTCGATCCGCACCGTGACCAGAATGCGACCCAGTTCGCCCGCGACCGCCTCGGCGATGCTGGTCTTGCCGCAGCCCGGCGGACCGTAGAGCAGGATCCGATTCCGGCGGGGCACGGCCAAGGCGTCCAGCGTCGGCCAGCGCGTCACTTCCGCCGTCAGCTCGACCAGCCGCTGACCCAACGTCGGCGCCAACACCAAGTCGCCGAGGTTGCGTTCGGGCAGGCTCAGATCTGCCAACGGCAAGGCGCTATCGCGGTCCTTAGGCGGCTCGGGCAGCGGCGCCTCGAACTGGGGGATGTGCATCGCCGAGCCGCTGGCCAGTAGCCGGCGCAGATCCTGGGCGAGCGCGGTGTGCCGCTTGGCTTCCTCCTCCTCGATGATCGCCTGTGCGGCGCGACGAAACAGCAGGTCATCGCGGTCACGGTAGGCCGCGAGAAGGTCCTTGATGTGTCGGCCGGCCATGGCACAAGCGTAGAGGAATCAGCCAAAAAAAGCTACTAAAATAGCGCTACTTCTTTGATACATTCGAGGCGTGCCTAATCGTCCGAAGCGGTCCGACAGCCCCCACGCTGCGGCCGCCAAGCGGCTCGGGCAACAGCTACGCGCAGCCCGCAAGAAACAGCTGATGAGCCAGCAACAACTGGCCGAACAGGCGGGAGTCTCGATCGGCACAGTGCGGGCCATGGAGAGTCGAAGCGTCGATCCGAGCTTCTTCACCGTCCTCGCGCTGTCGCGTGCCGTCGCGCTGGATCCCGAGCAGCTAATCCGGGCTGTTATCCAGGACACCGACGACGTGTCGTCCTACCCGAACAGCTAGCCCCGAGCTACACCTGGGCACGATCTGCCGCATCTAGGGTTCTATCGCTCGGCGCCGCGCCGCCGAAGCTGCCGCTGGTCTTCTTCATCGACGCAGACGCCCCGATCCTCGGGGCGGATGCGACGGCCTGTCGCTGCGGGCGCGACCAACTCCGGCACGATGCCCACCGCCAAGTCTTGGCAACCTCACCAACTGCCGTGGATAGCGCGCCTTCTTGCCAGGTGGTCTGGCTGTCGGCGAATTGAGGCTAAGTTGGTTGCTGCCCGGCGGACACGACGAGTTCAGCGAGAGAGCGCGCTGCAATCAGCTCGCTGAGGTAGAAATACCTTTGTTTCCGAACAAAAGCGCTTCCCCTTCCGCGTTTCGCATTCGTTAGCGGCGCAGGCAGCCGAACATGTTGACCACTGCCGATGGCCTTCGCGTCGCCTGTGGATAATAGGAAGATCTGATACGAGTCGTTATTCCAGCCCAGCCGCATGGCAGCCGAGATAATCGCGCCTATGCGTTTACCGTCGGCGGAACCGTCATGCTCGCGCCGATATGCCTCGGTTCTGGTAAATGGTACGTGGTCGATTCGATCCAAGATTTTTGCGACATCTGCTTTAATCTCGGCGTCGGCGTAGAAGCCGATATGTGATGCCTGCCGAAAGAATCGGCCAGGTTGACAGATGTAGGCATGTGTCTGTTCATACAATGGCCAGGCCTCTCTGGCGGGCACGACAACGGCGAGGGGAGACGGCGGCTCCGGTCTGGCCAGCAAGGTTTCTGCAACTCGGCTCCCCTGCTGAACCCAGGATTCCAGATCGGAGCTTATCCAGCGCAGCAACGTGAGTATGTCCGAATGAACGTCAGCCAGGTCGAGCTGATGTATGGGTTCATGATGAGCAATTCGGTTACGGACTTTCCTGATCCTGTCGAGGCGCTGGGCCACATCTTTTCGCTGGATACCCAATTGCTGCTTCAGCGGACCAGCGGCGTTTCCGAATGCGCGATGTAGCGCGTTCCGCCACAGGGTCTCGTACGTGTCGCCGAAAAGCTCAGTCCAGTACCCGAAACTGAGAGCGGCGAGCACACGGTCGCGGACCAGTTGGGGCTGTCGCGAATCCTTCAGTCGTTCCATTTCTCGGCGAGCAAGCTCGCAGGCAAAACGCGATACATACGCCTCGTTGTTAAACCACCAACCTGCCGGCGGTGAGGTTCGCACCCGGGGAGCTACCTCGTACTCACGCATGACCGTGTCGACCATATTGCGGACGCATACTTCGAGGTGCTGTATATCGGCGAACAGCGCATTCGAGATGTCGATGTTCCACCGGTAAAGCCGCTCGGCTGCCCCGCGATCTTGGTTGGCGGCCCGCAGGTAGGGTAGGTACCTTGAGCGGGAGATCCACCGGTCCGGCTCGTCCAGTGCAGGATTATTCATTTCTATCTCGACTTGCCTCTCGGGTTGGCACCTGGGTATTGTGTCGGTTGTACGGCCCCGGATCCGCCTCTGCGCTCGCGCACGCGGCCGGGGCCTCAGTCTTTCCTGTGGACATCATCGGGCCTCACTGCGGTCTTGTCGGCACCCCGCCAGATTGTCACAAACCGACCCAGAGTGTCGCAAAAATCCGAAAGCCGCTCACGCACCGAGCAAGGCCCCACACCTCTTAGGTCTGGCGCCTCAGCCGCGTAATCCGAGCGGCGACGGTAGCCGGAAGGGTGCCGGTGGCGGCCGCGATCTGGCGGATCGAGGAGCCATCGTCCTGGTATCCGGCTGCGAGTTCCGCCCACTCCGGGGCAGTTTCGGCAGCGGCCAGCGCGGCGATCTCAGCCTCGGTCAGAGGACGGCCGCGGCGCTCATACGAGCCAGCATTCCGTCGGGGCACCGACCCAGCTGTCACGGGCACGCTCGGCTGAGTCGGTGATGCCTCCGCGTCGTCCCCGGCACGCAGCTTCTCGATGTCGGCCGCCCTGTAGCGGCGATGTCCGCCGGCCGTCATGATCGGCGTGACGATCCGGGCGTCGGCCCAGTTGGCCAACGTCCGCGGCTTGATGCCTAGCAATGCAGCCGCATCGGCCGGCCGGAGCAACTCCGGTTCCCTGATATCGCCCGTGATCACGGGTTGAGGCTAATTCACCCTTTGTTCAGTCTCCGCATCTGCGACAATCGGCCGGAACCTTCGCCGGCTATGTTGCGCCGCTTCGACCAACCGAGGCGGCGCACACCACAGCGCTCCGCTGCGCGCAGCCCGACAGGCAGGACGTGCTTATGCCATTCTCGATGATCGAGCGCAATGGCCCGCCCGATGCCCAACTCTGCCCGGCGATCGTGTGTGACGGCTGCGGATCGCCCATCAACCGCGACGATGCCGCGCTGGTCCTCTGGAAGCCCGGTCGGGAACCTGACGGACGTCCATCACCGTCGGAGTTCCGTTTCGTTCACCAGGGGCGATGCGACCGGCTGGTCGAACAACAGCACGGCCACCACTACTCGCAAGAGCTGTCGCAGTTCATGGACCAGCTGGTGCACAACTATGCGACTCCGTTCCGAGTCGAGCCGGAGGTTGAGTACATCGCGCCCTCGCCATCGATGTGGCGACTTCGCCCCGACGAAGACAATCAGGTTGGTCCCGTTCATGACTACGGGGACGGCTGATTCTCGATCGTCTGGCTCAGTTCTATGGCTGTTGAAGCAGGATGTGAGAGGGGGCAGTGGTGGTAGCGCCGTGGGATGGCGTCGGCATTCTCCAAGCGGTCGATCGTCACCAAAAACGCTTCGGCGGCGCCGCCGTCTGGGGTGTCGACGGTCGGCAGCTCATGGACGAGGTCGCCGGTGAGCCCGTATCCGAGGACGGACGCGTGCGGGGCTTCGTGCGCGAGCTGCACATCGCCCGGGACGGCGGGTACCTCGACTTCACCGTCGATGATCTGATGGGCGTGGCCGAACAACACCGGCGTTCCTACCCCTACCAGTACCTGCAGATGCTGCGGAACTTCGCGCTGACCATCGCCGGCCAGGACCGGGCTCGCGGCATCAAGGTCATCCAGCCCTTGCCCGACCCCTCTGAGGACGATGGACGTCCCATCTCCAGGCTGATCCTGGATCGTGTGACCACCGAGCTGATTGGTGAGTACGCACCCGGGCAGCTCCTCGACTTCTTCGCCGACGGCGGATTGGCCATCGGTGTGGAGTCGCGACACGAATTCCCACCCGAACTGCTGTACGAGATCCTGCGGGACCTCGAAGCGGGCAGTGCGGATGACCGGCGGCTGCTGCGTGTCTTTCTGGGCGCCTGGCTCGATGATCGGCTGGTGTCAGGGCCGACGGATGAGGTTCGCTCCACCCTCGTCGACCAACTCGCCCGCCGCGGCTGGCACATTCACGACAGTCGCTTGGTCATCGGCGATCACGTGCGTTCCGCGCGCACGGACAGTCCGTTGCTGCGCGACGCCCGCCTGGCTGCACTACACCCGGAGGTCCGCAGCGTCGCCGACAAGCTCTTCAAAGACGGCCACCCGGCGGCCGCGGTCTTCGAGACCACGAAGGCCGTCACCAATCGGGTCAAGACGATGAGTGGGCTCACCGGCGACAGCGGCGCCGGGATGATGGGCGCGGCCTTGAAGGACGACAAGCCGGCCATCGTCGTCGCCGACCTGGCGACCCAGACTGGCCGCGACATCCAGCGTGGGTATCGCAACCTCTTCATCGGCCTGGTTTCCGCGGTGCGCAACCCGTCCGCGCACGAGCAGTTCGCGAACATCACGACCGACGATGCCTTGGAGTTACTGGGGCTGTGCAGCCATTTGATGCGGGTCCTGGACACCGCCTCGGTGATGACAGCGCCAGCGGCCCGACCATAGGTCGCGTCGCCGCAGTTGGCAGGTCCGAAACACAAGGGGATGTACGTGAGGGTTCTGACGATGCAAGAGTTCGGCATTGAGAAGCTCGGCGAGTGTGTCGATCGTGGGTGGCTCCCGACTTTTTCGCGCGTACGGTGACCTAATGACCCCGTCCTACGAAGAGCTGGACCCGCGGAAAGTCGCGGCGCAGGAGCGCGGGTGGCGATTCGTCCACCACGATGCTGTGCAGCATGGTCCGCCGGACCCGACGATTCAGACCGAAAGCCTCTGCGACGCGATGCATGATCGCCTCGGCAAGCTACAAGGACACGGGCCAAACCCGAACGCGGCTCTGGATGATGTTTTGAATCGGATAGACGCGCTCGAAGCCTAGCAATCCGAACCTCGCATGGCACCGTTGGTTTGTGTGACCGATGAAGTTACCGATGCCCAGCTCCGAGACTGTGCGAAAGCAGCACTAGACCTCTACTCCGCTGCGTCCGATCAACTGCGAGTGCCGCAAGACGGCACGATCAAGTTTCAGGCAACCTTCCCCATCGCGATGTACGCGCTCAACCAAGTCAACGGCGCCTTGGTGCTGGCCGAGCGCGACCGTGAATACCTCGCGGTGGCGAACGTCCGAGTCGCCTACGAGCACGCGGTGACGCCTCAATGGGTCCTCTGCACCGAAGGTGCAGAGGACAAGCTGGGGCTGCTGGTCCGCGAGCGCCGCCACGACCTGCGCCTGGGCCAGGCCGAGCTGGCGGCGCGCGCCGGAGTCGGACGTCCCTGGCTGGTCGCCGTCGAACAGGGGCACGCCCGCGCCGAGCTGGGCAAGCTGCTGGCGCTGCTGGCTGAGCTGGGCCGCCTGCTCGACCTCTCCCCTAACACCGAAGCAAACGCCGCCTCAGACGAACACCCGGAGGTCGTCGACCTGGACCGGCTCCTCGGCGACCTCGATGAACGTGCGAGGGACAACCGATGAGCGAGCCGAAGGAGAAGCGGCTGGTCGTGCTGCTCAACGGCGCACGCATGGGCACCCTCGACCAGGATGCGCACGGGCAGCTCAGCTTCACTTACGGCGAGGACTACCGCCGACGCCGCAGCCCGACGCCGCTGTCACTGTCGATGCCAATCGCCCGCCGTACACATGGAAACGAAACGGTCGAGCCGTACCTGCGCGGGCTGCTACCGGACAACGAAAACGTACTGGCACAAATCCTGCCTTCCGACGGAACATCAGACATGACTTTTCTGGCAGAGGGCCCTCACCGCCACCAATTGCTATACGCTTCCATGTCATAGGAGGGCGAGCTGATGACAGCGAACGAGGAATCCATGGCTCCAGAGCTGCTGGTAGCCTATGCGTCCGTCGCCGCCGCCGATGCCACGGCAGGTCGGGTGCCAGTGTTCGCGTGGGCCTTGGACGAAGCAGCCACCTTGCTAGAGGCCGAACACCTGAGGTTGAAGGGTGGTAGTGCGCGTACCCCTTCGGCCAGCGTTGTCGCGTTAAGCAACTCGCTTGGCCCGGTACTTGAGCTAAGCGATCTGGTACTGCGGGCAGCACGATCTGGCGATCAGCTTACGGATCTGGACGAGTCCGAGCAGCTGGGTAAATTGCTGGAGCTGGCAGACGATCTTCGAGCTGCGTCCGAGGGTGATGTCGGGGCCGCGACCCGCGTCGCTGGGATACTTGAACTCGCCAAGAATTTCGTTCTAGGTCGCGTAGGTCAACCAGACCTGGTCTAACGCGCGCGTATGTGTGCAAGCGTTCTACCGGCTTGTTCGAAAACCATGTCCCAGAGCGACCGCACGCCCACATGTGGCCGACTGACTTAGCATTTGTGGTGTAGGCGGAGGCCGCTCTTCATCCTCGCGCCAAGACGCGGCTTGCATTCTCCTCCCGGACGGCCTATCGGCTACGGATGAGGCGTGGCCGCGGCCGGTAGCGAATTTGGAGCGGCCATCAGAAGCACGTGTATCGCAAGTAGATCTGGTCGCGGTAGCCTGACGGCGGACCACCCAGAGCGGAGGGACTCGGAAATGCCAGAACGGCGAGGATACAGCGCGAGTTTGGCGCGCTCGCTTGTCGACCGAGCTGGGAATCTTGGGCAGTATGTTCGCTCGATTCAGTCAGCGAATAGCTCTGCCGAGGGTCCCTACCAAATCGCGCTCGATTTGTTTTACGCCTACACCGAATTAGTGCTTCGTCAAGCTGAGCTAGACCTACGGGTATACGGCGGGCCCCGTCAATCGGACATCCTTGAGATGCGTCTGCGAGATCTGTTTCAGAAGGAAGAGCTCTTCGATCAACGGTTCGCGCGCGGCAGTCAGAGCCAGGTACCGCGAGCTTTGAATACCATCGCGAGACGCGAGCTTCGACTGCTGGGCCTTACAAATTACGAGGCCGTGTTGACGGTCGGACCGCCAGGGAGCTTTGAGACGCATCGAACCGATCTCGAATCCTTTCTCTTCCGCGACTTTCGTGGTATTCCAATCCCTGTTCCGGCTGGGGGTCGCCCACGGATCGCGGTAGTATCAGTGCCGTACGTCGAAGGCTCCCGATCATTGTGGTTTCCTATATGCCTAGGGCATGAACTCGGCCACGTGCGAATCGAGCACTACAGAGGAACCCCGCAAAGCCTGCCCGACTTTTCCGACTCCATTGATGAGCTGGATGGCGAGCTGGCAGCACTACTTGACGCACATCAAGGTCTCACGAACCCAGGCTTGGGCCAGGTTCAAGACCTGCGGTCCCAGTTGCGTCAATGGACCGAGGAGCTCGCGTGTGACCTGAATGCTGTACGCGTATTCGGACCGGCTGGAATGACCTCGATAACAGAGTTCTTAGCGTCCTTGCGTCTCCCAATCGGGGATACGAGGCGCTGGGTGCCACAGCAAGCATCCGGTAGCCACCCCTCGCTGAATACGCGAGTGAAGTTGATGGCACGCTTCCTCGAGCGACTCGGGTTCCGAAATGACTCAGGATATATCCAGGACGCGAAAGCTCATGCTGCCGCGACCGAGGGCGACGTTACTCCGATCGCGGGCTACCTAAACAAGATGGTTGACGAGAGAGGGTCCGAACTAATTGAACATGTGCTGTCGTGGGGAGAGGCCGCTTACAAGCCGTCCCATTATGCTCTGACGGTCGCCCTTTCTCGCACGTTGTCGAGCGGAATCCCAGGACAGACCCATTTTACGACCAGTAACGGTGCGCAAGCAGTACGAGCGACAATAGCAGATGTCGTGAACGCATCTTGGATGGCGCGAGACCATCAACATACAACCTTTGATCAGGGGCCGCAGGCAAGAAACGAGACGTCTAGACAAACGTCGCATTCGATGGCCGACTACTCTGCTCGCGTTGCGTTGGATAACTTGACAAACAAAGCGATCGACGACCTCGAGTTTTGCGCGCTCTGGCGAATGGCGGGACGACATGTCATGCCGCCCGTACCCACAATCGAGTCACCTGAGGACACGGGCGCGGGAGTGCTATCGGGGGCAGAAATCATAGTGCGCATGGGGTCCATCGATCGAAGCCGGCGCGTGGTGATAACGCCCCTTCTCGACGGCGCCATTCAAGACGCTGGCGTTGACTTACGGCTCGGTGCCGACTTCATCGTATTTCGCCATTCTTCGACTTCTGTCTTCGATCCAATCGGGCTGGAACAGGACGAGACCTACTCGAATGACCCTCGAAAAGTACAAGAGAGCGTTACGAAAGCGTGGGGAGAGCCTTTCATACTTCACCCGAGCGAGTTGGTGCTTGCGGCGACGCTCGAATACATCGCCCTGCCAGGTGATCTGACTGGCCAAGTGGTGACCAGAAGTTCGTACGGACGACTTGGCCTGATCACGGCTACTGCCGTTCAAGTACAGCCTGGCTCGAGCAACTGCATAACCCTGGAATTAGTGAATCTCGGGCCCACGCCAATATCACTCATGCCGGGGGCGCGCATCGGCCAGCTGGTACTTAGCTCGGTGCTAAATTCCCAGAGTCCAAGTCCAGGAAAGTATCGCGGTCCGACCGGACCAGAATTCTCAAAGGTGCGAGACGATCGCGATGCGCCGGCCCTAAGACAAGTGTCGAGGCTCGCGCGATATGCAGTAGGGCGAAACGGACAGGGTCGGCGTGTTCCGCTGCTGTTAAACTTGCAGCTGTCCGGTAGAGGTGACTTTTCGTATCTTGTGCTAAGGGTGCTAGAGGTCAACGGCTTCCGAGCGAGCATTTCGACTCAAGATCGCGAAAGTGAGACGTTCGACGTGGAGTGTGTGGCCACCGTCTCCGAATTTGTGCGAATCGCATCGGAATTTTCGGCCGCGACCGGACTGTTTATCCGAGCTACAACGGGCGCTCTCGCCATATCGGAGGACTCCGCCGTTTTGGCTGGTGAGTGCGTCATCAGCGCTAACGAAGATCGACAAGTGAGGTTCGTCTTTGAGCACGACGCTGAGGCGATTGCACGTTACGTGACGCAAGCGACTGAAATCCCTGACGGCCGTTGGAGGGAGTGAGTCGAGCTTCATCGAATTCTGACACGTTCGCGGGAGTAGATACGCCCGTGAACAATGGAAAGCGCGCCCAGTCGCTCGAGCCGGGTGACGCTTGAGGCGAATTCGTCCCTGGGAAGATCTGTATTGTGGGTGCGATTAAGATACCGCCCGACTTCGGACCAAGCTTCATCCTCCGGAATGCCGTTCTGACGGCGCAAAACCCAAAGAGCTGTAACGACTTTCGCGTCGTCTATGCTTAACTCCTCGGTGGCCCCAGCGATCGCGTCTCTGACTAGGTGTAATGCAGCCAGGGGCAGCAACCAAGGGCTTACCGACTCCGCTCCCGCCACAGCCAAGGTGTTACTGAATGCGAGATCTATGATCTTGCC
>CAZZZW010000133.1:0-10925 GCA_964658795.1 Phormidium nigroviride PCC 7112 | reverse complement strand
CCGGACGGCAAGCCGGTGACGGCGCTGGTGACAGGGCCGGCGACGGGGCCGCGCTGCTCGGCCTGGTGGGCGAGCTGGGCGTCGATCTGGTGGTCCTGGCGCGTTACATGCAGATCCTGAGCCCGCGGACCTGTCAGGCCTTGCCGGGCCGGATCATCAACATCCACCATTCCTTCCTGCCCGGCTTCAAGGGCGCCCGCCCGTACCATCAGGCTTATGATCGTGGGGTAAAACTCATTGGGGCTACCGCCCATTACGTCACGCCCGACCTGGACGAGGGTCCGATCATCGAGCAAGAGGTGGCCCGGGTCGACCACGGTGTGACTCCGGGCAAGCTGGCCGGCATCGGCCGCGACCTCGAGTCGGTGGCGTTGGCCCGGGCTGTGACCTGGCACCTGGAACACCGGATCATCGTCAACGAGGCCAAGACCGTCGTCTTCCGTTGATCTCGGCGGCCGTCCGGCGGTCCACCGGGTCGGGTACAAAGGGACTGTGACCGTACAACCTGGCATCTTCGCTCTCGGTACGACCGATCACTGCTACCTCGAGTTCGATCGCGCCGCCGATCCAACGGCCCTGGTCCGGGCGGTGGCCGACCTGGCCGCTGGTTTCGAGACCACCGCCGGTGTCGACCTCGTCGTCGGGTTCCGGCCCTCGCTGTGGGCCGGCGCGGCCCCGGCCGAGCACGTGCCGGCCCAGGTTGAGGACTGGCTCGAACCGGTGGTCGGCCCGGACGGTTTCACCATGCCGGCCACCCCGCACGATGTCTGGATCTGGATCGCCGGCGGTGACCGGGGGGCGGTGTTCGACGCCGCTCAGCACGCCGTCGAAGCCCTTCGTCCGGTGACCCGACCGGCGTCGGAGATCGGTGGCTGGGTCTATCAACACGATCGAGATCTGACCGGTTTCATCGATGGAACCGAGAATCCGAAGCCGTTCGAGGCGGCCACGGTGGTGCCCGTTCCGACCGGCCGGCCCGGGGCCGGCTCCTCGGTCCTGCTCTACCAACTCTGGCAGCACGACTCGGCGAAATGGCTTTCCGAACCGACCCGGACCCAGGAGCAGGCGATGGGCCGGACCAAGGCCGACAGCGTCGAGTTGGCCGAGTCGGTGATGCCGGCCGACTCCCACGTCTCGCGGACGGTGGTCGAGGTGGATGGCGAGGAGCAGCACATCTTCCGGCGCAACGTGGCGTTCGGCGGCGTCAGTGAACACGGCACGGTCTTCGTCGGGTTCAGCCACGACCAATGGCGGATGGCTGAGATGCTGCGTCGGATGGCCGGCGTCGGCGACGGTATCCGCTGTGCCCTGACCCGCTACGTGACTCCGACAACCGGGGCGTACTACACGATCCCGTCGGTCGAGGCGCTGGCCGGCTTCGCCGATCCCGAGCAGGATTGATGACTGCTTTCACCCCGAGCGGACGACTGCGGGCCGCGATCAATCTCGGCAATCCGATCCTGGCTCACCGCGATCCATCGAGTGGCGAGCCGGTTGGGGTTTCGGTCGATCTGGCCAGGGAATTCGCGGGTCGGCTCGGCGTGGACGTCGACCTCATCGCCTTCGACCGCGCGGCGGATTCGGTGGCGGCGGTCCGGGCCGAGCAGGCCGACATCGGCTTCTTCGCGGTCGACCCGGCCCGCAGCGATGGCCTGCTCTTCACCGCGCCCTACGTGCTCATCGAGGGCAGTTACCTCGTCGGGGACGGGGCGGACCTGACCGACAACGACCAGGTCGACGCGCCGGGCCGGCGGATCTCGGTCGGCGCCGGCAGCGCCTACGACCTGTTCCTGACCCGTTCGATCAGATCGGCCGAGCTGATCCGCTACCCGGGAGCCGGCCCGACGCTGGCCGCCTTACGGGCCGGCGAGGTCGATGTGGCCGCCGGGATTCGTCAGGTTCTACAAGCAGAAACCGAGCAGGCACCCGGCCTGCGTCTGCTGCCGGGCCGGTTCATGGTGATCGAGCAGGCAATGGGTACGCCGGCCGCTCGTGGCCGGGCGGCGCAGCAGCAACTGGCCGAGTTCGTAGAGCAACTGAAGCGCAGCGGTTTCGTGGCCGCGGCGCTGGCCCGGCATCACATCACCGGCGCATCGGTCGCGCCCGGTGAACCGGCCTGGTCCTGACGAAGTCAGATCGGGGTCAAGCGAACCTCCGGCCACGTTGACAATCCCGAGGGATGCACGATGTTCTGTAGGGACGTTTTGCCGCCAATGGGAGATTGCCATGCGTTCTCGTGTACTGCTCGGAATCGGTACCGCCCTCACCGTCGGGATCGGTTCGGTCGCCGCCACGGCCTCGGCCAGCCCGGCTCACCATCCACCGCACTACGTCAAACAGCCGGTGGCGACCGGCACCGGTGGCGCGGTCGCCTCGGCCGAGTTCAACGCCAGCAAGGCGGGCATCGACGTCCTGCGTGACGGCGGCAACGCGATCGACGCCGCCGTGGCCACGGCCAGCACCCTGGGCGTGACCGAACCCTTCGTGGCCGGCGTCGGGGGCGGCGGGTACATGGTGATCTACCTGGCCAAGACGCACCAGGTGGTGACGATCGACGGTCGCGAGATGTGCGCCGCGGCCTGCACACCGACCTACTTCATCGATCCGAACACCGGCACACCGTTGGCCTTCGAGGACGCGCGCCGGTCCGGCCTGTCGGTCGGCGTGCCCGGCACGCTGGCCACCTGGGCCCAGGCGGTGAAGGCGTACGGCAACAAGAGCCTCGGCAGCAACCTGCAGCCGGCCATCTCGGTGGCCAAGAGGGGCCTCACGGTCACCCAGAACTTCGTCGACCAGGAGAAGGAGGCGCTGGCCGACCTGCAGACCTTCACCAGTAGCCGCAAGCTGTTCCTGACCAAGGACGGGTCTCCGCTGCCGGTCGGTTCGACGTTGCGCAACCCGGACCTGGCGCAGACCTATAGGGAACTGGCCAAGCACGGCGCCGGATACTTCTACAACGGTCCGATCGGTGGTGAGGTCGCCAAGACCGTGCAGAACCCGCCGGTCTGGTCGGGCTCGACGTTCAAGGTCCGTCCCGGCTTGATGACGGCGCAGGACGTGGCCAACTACACCGCCAAGACCCGCCAGCCCACCCACGTGAATTACCGCGGCCTCGACGTCTACGGCATGGCTCCGTCGTCCAGCGGTGGTTCCACCACCGGCGAGGCGCTGAACATCCTCAACGGCTGGAACCTGTCCAAGGAGGATCGGGCCACGGCGACCTTCCAGTACCTGGAGGCCTCCCGGCTGGCCTTCGCCGACCGCAACGCCTACGTCGGTGACTCGGACTACCAGCCGGTTCCACTGCAGGGGATCCTCGATCCGGCCTTCGCGGCCACCCGCCGTTGCCTGGTCGGCGACAAGGCGTTGACCTCGCCGGTCGCGCCGGGCAATCCCTATGCTCCGTATGGTGGTTGTGGCACGACCAAGACCGCCGCCAACCCGGTGCACGAGGGTACGCAGACCAACCACCTGGTGGTGGCCGACAAGTGGGGCAACGTCGTCAGCTACACCAACACCATCGAACAGGTGGCCGGCAGTGGCATCACCGTCCCGGGTCGTGGATTCCTGCTGAACAACGAGATGACCGACTTCGACTTCGCGCCGGCCACGCCCGCCACCTACGACCCGAACCTGCCCGCGCCGGGCAAGCGACCGCGGTCGAGCATGAGCCCCACCATCGTGCTGAAGAACGGCGTGCCCGATTTCACCCTGGGTTCGCCGGGCGGTGCCACCATCATCACCACGGTGTTGCAGACCCTGATCAACCACGTGGATTTCGGCATGTCGTTGCCGGCCGCGATCGCCGCACCACGAGTCAGTCAGCGCAACAGTGCCAAGGCCGACGCCGAACCGGCCTTCCTCAGTTCCGCATTGGCGAAAACCCTGGCTGATCAGTACGGCGAGGGCTTCGCGGTCAAGACCGGTCCGGTGCTGCCGAACGACTCCACGATCGGTAACGCAACCGGCATCGACTTCCTACCCGGTGGTGTGTTCCAGGCCGCGGCTGAGCCGGTGCGCTCCGGCGGCGGTAGTGCGTTGGTGGTCAATCCGCGGTAGCCGCCCACGGCTGGTGGAGGGGGCCGCTGCGCCGAGCTGGGCCTCGCTCCACCATCCGGCCGGCTCTGGCAGTGTTGTTGCCATGGGCACCCACCGACTCGTCGATGTACCGGGCGGCCAGCTTCACCTGGTCGAACAAGGCCAGGGACCGCTGGTGCTACTGATCCACGGCTTTCCGGAGTCCTGGTACTCCTGGCGGCATCAACTACCCGCGCTGGCCGAGGCGGGCTACCGCGCGGTCGCGATCGACGTACGCGGTTACGGCCGTTCGTTGCAGCCGGCCAGGGTCGAGGACTACCGGATGCTGGCGCACGTCGCCGACAACGTCGGGGTTTTGCGGGCCCTGGGGGCGGATTCCGCCACCGTCATCGGGCACGACTGGGGCTCGCCGATCGCGGCCAACTCGGCGCTGTTGCGGCCGGATCTGTTCACCGCGGTCGGCCTGCTGAGCGTGCCCTACACGCCCCGCGGCGGTCCACGTCCGACCGAGGTGTTCGCCCGGATGGGCGGTACGGACGAGTTCTACATCAGCTACTTCCAATCACCGGGACGGGCCGAGGCCGAGATCGAGGCCGATGTGCCGGGCTGGCTGACCGGGCTGTATGCCGTGCTGTCGGGCGACAGCCCGCATGACCCCGCCCGGCCGCCGTACTTCGTGTCACCGGGCGAGGCAATGGCTGACCGCTTCGTCAGGGGACATCGCCCCGACTGGCTGACCGACGAGGTTCTTGCCTACTACGTCGGTGAATTCGAGCGGACGGGGTTCGCCGGGGCGTTGAACCGCTATCGCAACATGGATCGGGACTGGGCCGATCTGGCCGCCTGGGACGGTGCGCCGATCCGGCAACCGTCGCTGTTCATCGGCGGCGCCTCGGACGCACCGATCCGCTGGAGCGCCGACGCCGTTGCCGCCTACGACCGGACGCTGCCTGGGCTGCGGGGCCACCATCTGCTCGACGGCGTCGGGCACTGGGTACAGCAGGAGCAGCCGGGTATCGTCAATGAATTGCTGATCAACTGGCTCCGTTCGCTCTAGCGGCCCCGACGAAGTCACGGATCGCACGGCCGACGGCCAGCGGCTGGTCGAGCGGCAGCAGGGTGTGGCTGTCCGCGATCTCGAGCAGGGTCGAATCGGGCAGCAGCGCGGCCAGCCGGCGGCCGTGCTCGGCCGGCATCACACGGTCGTCCCGGGCCCAGATCACCAGGGCCGGCCTGGTGAAATACCGCAGCTCGTCGGCCGCAGCCATGAGCACCTGAGGATCGGCGAACACCGCTCGCAGCATCGCCACGGTGTCGCGGCGAAGGGACGCCGAGCCGAGCAGCGGCCGGATCCAGCCGGCCACTGTGGCGTCACCGCGCCTGGTCAGCCAGCCGAAGGAGATCGGCAGCCGCCGGATGGGTTTCAGCCGTAACTGCTGCATGAAAGTGCCGAACAGGGCAGGGGAGAGGTGGCTGGTCAGCGCAAGTGTCCGGCCGGTCAGCCCTGGTGGCAGGTTGTCGAAGGCCTCACAGGACAGCAGACCGAGCCGTCCCACCCGCCCCGCCCCGGCCGCGGCCACCAGTTGGACCAGCGCGCCGCCGGTGTCATTGCCGATCAAGGTCACGTCCTGCAGGTCGAGTCGGTCCAGGAACTCCACGACCAGCCGGGCCAGGCCGGGTAGGGACAGATCCTGCCCCGGCCGGGTCGGGGTCCGGTGCGCGCCCATCGGCAACGTCGGAGCGATGCAGCGCAGGTCCGGCGCGAGTTCAGGGATCACCGCATCCCACAAGGACGAATCCATCAGCAGGCCGTGCAGCAGCACCACCGTCGGCCCGGACCCACCGCTGTCGACGTAGTCGATCACCGCCGTGCTCAGCACAACCTCGAAGGTGTCCATGCCAGAAGTGAACCATGTGGTTCACAAACCGTCGAGCAGCTACTCAGCGGCCTCTTCGCGGTCCAGGGCGCGGGCCAGCGCCTTGAAGCCGGCGGTGACGCCCCGCTCATCGGTGCTGGTGCGGGCATCGATGAGAAAGCCACGCAGGGTGCCCAGGATCAGCTCGGAGACCTCGACCTTGCGCCGCCGGGACCATTCCGGTGGGCAGAGGGCCAGCAGCGCCGGCAGGTACTGGGCCGAGGCTTCGCGACCCAGGGCCTGGTAGCGGCTCGGGTCGTACATGGCCAGTCCGATGGCCTGATCCAGGACCCGGGCCTGTTCGGAGACCAGGACCGGCCACAACGCCCGGACTCGGGCGGCCAACGTCCGGCCGGCCTGTGCCGCCGCCGTGCCCTGAGCGATCCGTCGCTCGCGCAATCGCAGGACTGCCTGTAACAAAAGGTCATCTGCGCTTTCGAAGTGATAGAGCAGCACCTTGTGGGTGGTCCCGGCGGCCCGAGCGGCGCGCCGCAGCGAGAAGTCCGTCAGGCCGTGCCCGGCCAGATCCTCGGTGACCAGCTCGAGCAGCTGCTGGCGGCGTGCCTCGCCACGGGCGGTGCCGGCCGAGCGGCGGTAGGTCGACGGCGTGCTCACCCGGCCAGCATCGCGAACCGGAGCCCATCATGCGACCCGACGCGCCAGCCCGCCGTTCACCGGCTGAGTAGTTGGCTGTCTCACACATCGGCGGTCGAGCCGGAATCGCCGGGCCGAGGCGGTGGTTGGACTTCGACGTGCGCCGGAATCGGCGTTGGATACCAAGGAGGATCGATGACCGACCTGTTCGAGCCGACAACTGCCGGCAAACTGCAGCTGAGCAACCGAATCGTGATGGCGCCGCTGACCCGCAACCGCGCCGACGAGGACGGGGTGCCGCAGCAGATCGCCGCGACCTATTACGGTCAGCGGGCCGGTGCGGGTCTGATCATCAGCGAGGGCACCCAGCCGAGCGCTGTCGGTCAGGGCTACGCCCGCACCCCAGGCATTCACAGCGAAGCGCAGTTGGACGGATGGCGCGCGATCGGCGAGGCCGTGCACGCTGACGGAGGTCAGCTGGTGGTTCAGCTCATGCACACCGGACGAATCGGGCATCCGGACAACAAGCACGGTCTCGAGCTCGTGGCTCCGTCGCCGATCGCGGCTCCCGGCGAGATAGTGACCGCCGCCGGATCCAAGAGTTACCCGCAGCCGCGGGAGCTGACCGAAGCGGAGCTGCCCGGTGTCGTCGAGGAATTCGTACAGGCCGCGCGCAACGCGATCGAGGTCGGTTTGGACGGCGTCGAGCTGCACGCCGCGAACGGTTACCTGCTGCACCAGTTCCTGGCACCGAGTTCGAACGTCCGGACGGATGGTTACGGCGGCTCGCCGGCTGCCCGGGCCCGGTTCGTGATCGAGGTCGCCACGGCCGTCGCCGAGGCGATCGGCCCGGATCGGGTGGGCATTCGGATCTCGCCGGCGCACAACATCCAGGGCGTGCTCGAGACGGACCCGGCCGAGACCGCCGCGACCTACCAGGCCCTGATCGACGGGATCGCTCCGCTCGGCCTGGCCTACCTGCATGCCTTGGCCGACCCGACCAACGAGCTGATCGTCGACCTGCGAGCTCGGTTCGGTGGCGTGTTCATCGCCAACGACGGGTTCGCCTCGGTCACCAGCAAGCAGAGCGCCGAGCGCATCCTCGACCAGCAGCTGGCCGAGCTGGTCGCGGTCGGCCGGCTGTTCCTGGCCAACCCCGACCTGCCCCGGCGCTGGCAGCTGGACAGCCCGCTGAACGAACCCGATGCCGAGACCTTCTACACCCCCGGGCCGAAGGGGTACATCGACTACCCGGCGCTGGCCGACTAGCTCGACATCACAGCCGAAAGTTCTGCATCCCACGGTTCGACGAACGGGTTTGGGGTATGAACTAGGCATGATCATTTCGGGGGAGACCAGGTCCACAGTCAGCCGAGGCAACCGGGGCCGCGTCGTCGCGGTCGCCGGCTGCCTCGTCACCGCAAGCCTGCTGGCGGCGTGCGGCGGATCCTCGTCGGGCTCGACCGCCGCAGCCGGGTCCAGCGCGACCGGATCGGGCACGACCGGGTCGAGCGGTACCGTATCCAGCCCGGCCGGTTCGGCCAGTTCGACGCCGAGCGTTTCGCTGACGCCGGCGACGTTGGCCGCCAGGTTGCAGGCCGGCGCGAAGGGCATCACCTCGGCCCACATAACCCTGACCACGGCGCTGGGGGGCAAGTCCCTGGTGTCGGCCCAGGGGGACGAGACGTTGGCCGCCGGCAAGCTGGTCAACATGGATCTGTCCGAACAGGTCAGCGGCATGACGATCGGGCTGCGGCTGGTCGGCTCCAGTGTCTACGCCAAGCTACCGGCCGGGGCCGGTGGCTCCGCGGCCAAGCCGTGGGTCCGGGCCGACGCCACCAGCAGCAATCCGGTGTTGAAGGGTCTGGCGTCCGGCCTGGCCAGCGCCCGGGACAGCGGTTCGCTGTCCAGCTACGGAGCCTTCGCCCAGGTCGCATCATCGATCAAGGACGCAGGTCCGGCCACCGTAGCCGGGATCGCGACCGAGCATTACCGCCTGATGCTGGATTCGTCCAAGTTGAGCGCGATCAATCCTTCGGCCGGCGGATTGGCCAAGGCCGGGATCGGCGCGTCCATTCCGGTCGACCTCTGGATCGACACCGGCGGCCGTCCGGTGCAGTTCGTGATGACCCTGACCGCACAAGGCCAAACCGTGGTCAGCAAGGTGCTGGTGACTAAGTTCAACGCACCGGTCACCATCACCGCGCCGCCGGCCGACCAGCTCGCCAACTGAGGGGTCCGACCCGGTTACCGAAGAGGTACTGCCGCCGCGCGCCGGGAACGGACTAGCATCCGGTCATGGTCGCGACGGGCAGGCAGGACGTGCCGCAGCAGGTGCGCTTCTGCCGATCGGCGGACGGGGTGCGCATCGCTTATGCCGTGCACGGCGCCGGGCCGCCGCTGCTGATCTCGACCTGTTGGCTCAGCCATCTGCAGTTCGACTGGGAGAGCCCGGTCTGGCGACATTTCCTCACTGATCTCGGTCGATTCGCTACCGTGATCCGCTTCGACGAGCGTGGTCACGGGCTCTCGGACTGGGATGTGACCGATCACAGTCTGGTGGCCCGGGTCGGTGACCTCGAGGCCGTGGCCGATGCCGCCGGCTTCGACCGCTTCGCCCTGATGGCGATGGCCCAGGGTGGTCCGGTGGCGATCAGTTATGCCGCTCAGCACCCCGAACGGCTGACCCGGCTGTTGTTCTACGGCAGCTATTCCACCGCCACCTTCGGGCTGACCGAGGACGATCTGGAGGTCCAGAACGCCTTCGAACAGATGATCAAGGTCGGCTGGGCCCGGCCGGACTCCACCTTCCGGCGGGTCTTCACCTCGCTGATGATCCCGAGCGCCACCGAGGAACAGATGCGGTGGCTGGACGATCTGCAGCGGGTCTCGGTCTCGGCCAGCACGGCCTACGAGGCGCGCCGACAGCGGATGGCCGCCGATGTCGAGGACCTGCTGCCCACGCTCGACCTGCCGACGCTGATCCTGCATTCGATCGGTGACCGGATGAACGAGTTCGCCTACGGCCGGCACCTGGCCTCGTCCATCGCCGGCGCCCGGCTGGTGGCACTGCCCAGCGACAACCACATCGTGCTCGAGGAGGAGCCGGCCTGGGCCCTGTTCTGTGCCGAGGTCAAGCGCTTCATCGCGCCCGACGCCATCTCCGAGACGCCCGTGCCGATCGAGAATCTGCTGTCGGCACGAGAGATTGAGGTCTTGCAGCTGGTGGCAGCCGGGTCGGACAACGACGAGATCGCAGCGGCGTTGCACGTGAGTACCCGGACGGTCGAACGACATCTGCAGAACGTGTACCGCAAGCTCGGTGTGCACGGGCGCGCCGCTCGGGTGGCGGCCGCGGCGCGCTTCCTCGCCCCGGCCTGAGCGGTCGGCCCGATCGGTTCGGCTACGCGCCGGCCGCCAGCCCGGCGTCCATCGGCGGCGCCGATCTACGCGCTGGCACGGATGCCGCGGCCGCTGCCTGCCCCTAGCGTTGGCCGTAGTCAATCAGCCATGAATTACAGGGGGAAATACTCATGACCGAACTGGTACTCGATCCGATCAAGAGCAAGCACCGGGCGTTGTGGGCGCTCGGCGACTACGACCGGGTGGCGGTGGAGGTGGTAGGCGGCCTCGGCCCGGTCCTGGTTGCGGCCGCCGGTATCGGCGCCGGCCAACGGGTGCTTGATGTGGCGGCCGGATCCGGCAACGCCAGCATTCCGGCCGCGCGCACCGGAGCGAGGGTGGTGGCGACCGACCTGACGCCGGAACTGCTCGAGATCGGTCAGCAGCGGGCCCTCGACGCCGGGCTGGAACTGAGCTGGCAGGAGGCCGACGCCGAGCACCTGCCGTTCGTCGACGGCGACTTCGACGTCACGCTGTCCTGTATCGGGGCGATGTTCGCCCCGTTCCACCAGCCGGTGGCCGACGAACTGGTCCGGGTAACCAAGCCTGGCGGCCGGATCGCGTTGATCAACTGGACCCCGGCCGGGTTCATCGGGCAGCTGTTCGCGACCCTGAAGCCGTTCGCCGCTGCGCCGCCGGCCGGAGCGCAGCCCGGCCCGCTCTGGGGTACGGAGTCGCATGTTCGCGAACTCTTCGGTGATCGGGTTTCCCTCGTTACCGAAAGGCGGTCGCTGCCGGTCACCCGCTTCGCCGACGGGCCGGCGTTCCGGCGCTTCTTCGCAACTTATTACGGACCGGTGCTGGCGGCCTATCGCAATGTGGCCGACGATCCGGAACGCACCAGCGCCCTGGACCAGGCGCTGGACGCGTTGGCCGACGAGGCACTCACCGACGGCTCGATGCAGTGGGAGTACCTGCTGGTGCTGGCTGACGTGCCTGCGCAGTGACCCGGCCACAGTTCTAGGCGCACCCGAA
>CAZZZW010000132.1:0-11015 GCA_964658795.1 Phormidium nigroviride PCC 7112 | reverse complement strand
GTAGGCGCCGTTCGGATCAGCCGCCGGGTAGGCGCCGTTGACCGGCGGGTAGCCGTTGTGGCCACCCTGGGGGTAGCCGCTCGGCGGCGGGTAGCCGTTGGTCTGCGGGTACCCGTTGGGCTGGCCCCACTGCTGGCCCTGGTCGGCCGGAGCCGGCGGGTAGTTCACGTTCTCGGCCGCCCCGTGCTGACCGTTCGCGCCGGCGCCGAGGGCGCCGTTGCCGTAGTCGCCGACACCGCCCTGGCCGTAGGTGCCACCGCTCTCGCTCGAGCCGGACCCGGGCGCAACCGCGACGTGTCCGTTGGAGCCGTTGAACGGCGCGTTCCGCTTGGACAGGTCGGGCCGGACGGTGGCCGGGATCTCGATCGGCGGGCGGTCGGAGGGCGTGCGCTTACCGAAGCCTGTGAACGCGGCGTGCGGCGGCCGCTTGTGCACCGGCTCCATGATCCGCTCGAGATCCTCCTTGTTCAGGGTCTCCCGCTCGGCCAGTTCCAGCACCAGGGCGTCCAGGACGTCGCGGTGCTGGACCAGGATCTCCCAGGCCTCGTCGTGCGCGGCCTCGATCAGCCCGCGGACCTCCTCGTCAATCCAGGACGCGATCTCCTCGGAGTAGTCGCGCTGGTGGCCATAGTCGCGGCCCATGAACGGTTCGGAGTCCGAGGTGCCGTACTTGACGGCACCGAGCTTGGCGCTCATGCCGTACTCGGTGACCATGGATCGGGCCAGTGCGGTGGCCTTCTCGATGTCATTGGAGGCACCGGTGGTCGGCTCGTGGAACACCAGTTCCTCGGCCGCACGGCCACCGAGGGCGTAGACGAGCTGGTCCAGGATCTCGGCCCGGGTCTGGGTGTAGCGATCCTCCAGCGGCAGCACCAGGGTGTGCCCGAGCGACCGGCCGCGGGGCAGGATCGTCACCTTGTGCACCGGGTCGAGGTTCGGCATCGCCCAGGCGGCCAGGGCATGGCCGCCCTCGTGGTAGGCGGTGACCCGCTTCTCCTTGTCCGACATGGCCCGGGTCTTGCGCTCGGGGCCGGCGATCACGCGGTCGATCGCCTCTTCCAGGGCTTCGTTGGTGATGAGCCGGCCGTTCTTGCGCGCGGTCAGCAGCGCGGCCTCGTTGACCACGTTGGCCAGGTCGGCTCCGGTGAAGCCGGGGGTCCGGCGGGCGATGGTGTCGAGGTTGACGTCGCCGGCCAGCGGCTTGCCCTTGCAGTGCACGTCCAGCACCGCGCGCCGACCGATGATGTCGGGGGCCGAGACGGCGATCTGGCGGTCGAACCGGCCGGGCCGCAGCAGCGCCGGGTCGAGGATGTCGGGACGGTTGGTAGCCGCGATCAGGATCACGGTGCCCTTGACGTCGAAGCCGTCCATCTCGACCAGCAACTGGTTCAGGGTCTGCTCGCGCTCGTCGTGGCCGCCACCCATACCGGCGCCGCGGTGCCGGCCGACGGCGTCGATCTCGTCCACGAAGACGATTGCCGGGGCGTTGGCCTTCGCCTGCTCGAACAGGTCCCGGACGCGAGAGGCACCGACACCGACGAACATCTCGACGAAGTCCGAACCTGAGATGGAGTAGAACGGCACCCCGGCCTCGCCGGCGACCGCGCGGGCCAGCAGCGTCTTACCGGTACCGGGCTGGCCGTAGAGCAGCACGCCCTTAGGGATCTTGGCCCCGATGGCCTGGTAACGGGCCGGGTTGGCCAGGAAGTCCTTGATCTCTTCCAGTTCCTCAATCGCCTCGTCCGCTCCGGCGACGTCAGCGAATGTGGTCTTGGGGGTGTCCTTGCTCATCAGCTTGGCCTTGGACCGGCCGAAGCTCATGACCTTGGAGCCGCCGCCCTGCATCGAGGACATGATCCAGAACAGGAATACACCGATGATGATGATCGGCAGGAACGAGAACAGGATCGACAGCAGCGCGTTCTCTTTGCTGATCTTCGTGGCCAGCTGGACGTCCGGGACCTTCTCGACCGCGTTGTAGATGGTCAGGCTGGCGGAGTCCGGGTAGTTCGCGGTGATCTTGGTGTGGCCGTTGAAGGCCGTCTTCAGATCGAGGTCGATCGAGTCTTCTTTGTCGTGGATGGTCGCGGACTTGACGTTGTTCGCGTTGATCTGCGCGATCACGTCGGAAGTCTTGACGGACTTGTAGTCGCTACCGCCGGATACCACCTGCGAGATCAGGAAGATGAAGACGAGGACGACGACGATCCACAAAAACGGAGAGCGGGCTAGTCGCTTGCGATCCATAGTTCGTGCGCTCGGTGGCGGGCACCGGGCGTTTCCTCCTGATCGGGGCCGGAGCAGTGCTGACAGGTCATGCGGCGAGCCGAAGAGAGCCCGCTTCGATAAGAACGCTGCGGAGCACCGCGAAGTTCCTGTGCCCCAGGATATGTGAGATGCGCCGAGGACATGTCATCGGCGAGCTGACAGGCACCTGAACCCGGCCAAAGCACCCAGTCCACGACGATTCGGCATGCGCCGCCCGGGGCGTCATGGCGATCCGTCTGGCTACCGAATCCCTAGCTGTACACCGGCTTGGCCGACCACGTGGAGCGCAACGCGACTTCGCGCGCCGGTCTCAGCTGTACACCGGCTTAGCCGACCACGTGGAGCGCAACGCGACTTCGCGCGCCGGTCTCAGCTATACACCTCTGGTTTGAGCCGGCCGATGTAGGGCAGGTCGCGGTAGCGCTCGGCGTAGTCGAGGCCGTAGCCGACGACGAACTCGTTGGGAATGTCGAATCCGGTGTACTTCACCGGGACCGGCACCTTGATGGCGTCCGGCTTGCGCAGCAACGTGACCACCTCGACCGAGGCCGGGTTGCGGGCCTGCAGGTTCTTCAGCAGCCAGGACAGCGTGAAACCCGAGTCGATGATGTCCTCGACGATGAGAATGTCCTCGCCGGCGACGTCGCGGTTGAGGTCCATCAGGATCCGCACCACGCCGGACGAGGTGACCGAGGACCCGTAGGAACTGCAGGCCATGAACTCCATCGCGGTCGGCCGGGTCAGGGCCCGGGCCAGGTCGGACATGAATACGACCGCGCCCTTGAGGATGCCGACCAGCAGCGGTTCGCGACCGGCGTAATCGGCGTCGATCTGCGCGGCCAGCTCGGCGATCCGGTCGTGGATCTGCTCGCTCGAGACGACAACGGCCTCGATGTCGGCGTCCAGTTCGGACGAAGTCACGTCACTGCTCCAGGGGTTCTCGGGCTGCTCGATCAGGCCGGATGAGGACCAGTCTGCCGGACGTCCGCCGGGCGCGAAATCCGCCCGGCAAATCCACGCCGACCTGCCCGTGCCAGTCAGCCGACAACGCCGTCAACCTCTCGACGTGGGCGGCGGCCAGCGGACCGGCACCGCCCGATTCGGCCCAGGCCTTCAGCACCCGCGTGGTGACCGCGCGGGGCTGTCCCGCCAGCTCCGACAACTCCAGCCCGTCCGCGCGATCGGCCCGGGTCAGCACCCGATCGGCGATGGACTGCAACGCGTCCTGATCGTCCTGCAGTTGCGTGGCCGTCCGGGCCAGGGCATCGGCGACCCCGCCGGCCAGTACCCGCTCCAGCAGGGGCAGCACCTCGTGCCGCAGCCGGACCCGGCGGAAGCGCGGATCGTCGTTGTGCGGATCGGCCCAGACCGGCAGTCCCAGTGCCACGCACGCTGCCTCGGTGTCGCGCCGGCGTAGGCCGAGCAATGGCCGCAGATAGCCGCCGTCGACCGGCCGCATGCCGGCGATCGAGCGAGCCCCCGAGCCGCGCCCGAGTCCGAGCAGCACCGTCTCGGCCTGGTCGTCGGCGGTGTGACCCAGCAGTACCAGCCCGTCGGCGGCGTACGGGGCCAGGGCGGCGTAGCGCGCGGTGCGGGCGGCACCCTCGGGGCCACCCGCCTGACCGACCTCGACCGGCAACGTCACGATCGGGTTCAGGCCCAATTCATAACCCAATCCGGCCACCCGCCGAGCCTGAGCGGCCGATTCCGGCTGCAGTCCGTGGTCGATGGTGAGGAGTCCGGCCGGGCGTCGGGTCCGGTCGGCTTCGAAGGCCAGCGCGGCGGCCAGCGCGGTCGAGTCGGCTCCGCCGGAACAGGCGACCCAGACCGGGCGCTCGCCGTCGTGGTCGGCCAAGGCGCGCCGGACCGCCACTCGGACGCGGGCGACGGCCGGATGCGGACCCATCTCAGCCGTGGACGCGCTTGACCCAGTCGGCGGGAGCGGTGATCTCGGCCTTGGTCGGCAAGGTCTCGGCCGACGTCCAGATCGCGTTGAAGCCGTCCAGCCCGATCTGCTCGACCACGGACCGGACGAAACCCGAACCCTGGGTGTACTGCTTGGTCTTGGCGTCCATGCCGAGCAGGCTGCGCAACAACCGATCGAGCGGGTTGCCACCCTTGCGCCGGCGAGCGGCGAACTTTCGTTCGATCTCCGGCTGGCTCGGGATCACGCTGGCATCGACGGCGTTCATCACGTATTCGGCATGACCCTCGACCAGGGACATGAAACCGGTCAGCCGATCCATCACCACGCGCGCTTCGGGCGAGGCGAGGGCGGCCATCAGGCCGGCGCTGTCCCCGTCACCCTTGACGATCTTGGCCAGCTCGCCGACCGCGTTCCGCAGTCGTTCGGCCAGTGCGTTCGGATCAACCTCCACCGCATCGGTCAGTTCGGCGATCTGCTCGAGCATGAAGGCCCGCATCCAGGGCACGGCGGTGAACTGGACCCGGTGGGTCACCTCGTGCAGGCACACCCACAGCCGGAAGTCCGACGGGTTCACCTGCAGGCTGCGTTCGACGGCCACGATGTTGGGCGCCACCAACAACAATTGCCCTTTGTCCTGCGAGAAGAACTCGTACTGACCCAGCACCTTGCCGGACAGGAAGGCCAGGATGGCGCCGGCCTGGGCTCCGGTCACCGTCCCGCCGACCTTGCTGGCGATCCGACCCGGCGGCTTGATCGAGGCGAGCTTGTTGGCCAGCGGATCCATCACCGTGGACATGCTGGCGATGTTGGCCCCGACCCAGCCCGGCCGATCGACCACCAGGGTGTCGGCCGTGATCGGGGGTTCGGTGAGCCGGGTCAAGGTCTGGACCAGGGCGGCCGCGCGGTCGGTTGCGTGCTGCAGCTCCGACACCACCGCGGCTGCTTCGGACGGCGTGACCGCGGGCGCCGCCGGGGAGAGCTTGTCGGCCGTGCGCTGGGCAACGGTCCAGTCGATCAAGGAGCTCATTCCTTCACGCTACCGGCTTATTGCGAGTCCGATTTTGGAGAGTTCTGCCCTCTGAGAAGGCAGAACTCTCCACAATCGGGGCGTCAGGTCCGCGGGCTGGATCAGGACAGGGTGCGGCAGAGATTCTCGGCCGCGGGATGGGGCTGGACGATCGTCCGGGAGCCGTCAGCAGCGATGCTGAGGGCGAAGGGCGAGGTGAACACCCACTCACCGGCTGGATAACCGACATTGCCCGGGTGAACCGTGACGCCGCCATGGCGGAAGAAGGACGCCTCGACGCCGCCGTCCTGCCCGTAGTGGAAGACGGCATAGCCCGAGAGGTCGCGAATCACCGAACGTCCAGTGGTTTCGTTGGTGTACCGGACCCACAGCGGGCCGCGGAACTCCTGTACCTCGGGATCGCCGTTGGGATAGGCCGCTAGCGTGCGGTACTGCTCCTGGTCGCGCACCGGAGTGGCCCGGACGGCGAACTGACACGGGTTGCCAGCTGGGTCCTCGAAGGCGGAGCTGCGGTACGGCTGCCACGGCGGCACGGTCGTGACGCTGGCCGATGCGGCGGGTGCCACGGCGGCCGTTGCCACGCCGCACGCAGCGGCAGTCAGGAATCGGCGCAGTCTCATCTGGGTACCTCCTAGGTAACGGTTTCGCGCATATCGTGCCGATAGGTCCGGCCGGTTGGCGATGCTTTAGGCCCAGGACGAAATGACGGGGGCCTGCCCGTGCTGCAACTGCGCTTCGGCGCCGAGGACCTGCTGGGTACCCGCTTCGCCGCTCGACCGGCACCGCTCATGGAACTCGGACTGGCCTGCGCGACCCTGCAACGCCGGGATTCGCTGTTCGACGGGTGGCGGCGCCGGACCGTATCTCGGGTCGCGCGCGAGGCCGGTCCGATGTTCGAGCTCGTGCCGAGCAGCGGCGCCGGACCGCTCTTCCTCGACCCCATAACCGAAGGTTTCGACGCCGGCGTGGAGGCGGTCCGCTCCTCCTCTCGTGAGTTCGTGCAGGCAGAGCTCGAGCGTTCGGTCAGGACGGTCACGCCCTGGATCCGGGCGCTCGAAGCCAGCGATGCCGAGGCGTGGCAGGTCCTGGTCCGCGCGCTGCGCTCAGCGTTCGACTCGGTCCTGCGGAGCACCTGGCCCCAGATCGAGGCAAGCTACCGCGCCGAGGTCGCGCTGCGTAGCCGCATCTGGGCCCAACACGGGCTGGGCATCGCACTGGCGGGGTTGCATCCCGGCTCGACCTGGGCCGGAGCCACCCTGCAGATACCGGTTCCCAGCGCGCTGTCGATCGACCTGGCCGGCCGCGGTCTCACCCTCTTGCCGTCCACGGTGTGGTGCGGGCGTCCACTCGTAGGCGAGCACCCGGACGGCTCGGTCCTCCTCGTCTACGCGGCTGCGACTCCCTTGCCACTTGCCGCCGGCAGCGTCGACGGGGACTCGTTGGCGGCCCTGCTGGGTGCGACCCGAGCGGAGGTCCTTGCGCACACCGCCGTCCCCAGCACCACCGGGGAGCTGGCCCGAGCGATCGGCGTCAGCTCGGCCACCGCGTCCGTGCACGCGAAGGTGCTGCGCGGAGCCGGCCTGATAACGACCTTGCGCGACGGCAAGGCTGTCCTGCACAGCCTCACCCCGCTCGGCGAAGAATTGCTGCAGATCGGATCGCAGCCACAGGCGAGTACCGAGGATTTTTAGGTGGAGGAGTCAGCGGCCGGCTCGTACAGATCGGTGGTGTGCCGGTCGCACTGATCGGCAACGGCGACCCTCCTGCTCGCACCGGTGTGGCGAGCGCCAGGCAGCGACCTTCGACCTCGCCCGGTCACGTCAAGCGGCTCGGGCGATCGCCTCGGAAGCTGGCCTCAAGCTAGTGGCAGCCGCAGCCGACCAGCGCGGCGGCGAGATCGTCGATGGCTGAGCGGGTGCCCGCCTCGGACGGGGCCCGATCGGCGACGAAGGCGAAGATCAGCTGGCGGCCGTCGTGGTCGGTGACCAGACCGGCCAACGCCGAGACCCCGGTCAGGCTGCCGGTCTTGGCCCGCACCGCGCCGTTAGCCACCGCGGCCGGGCCGGTGAAGCGATCCTGCTCGACCAGGGAGCCGTCCCAACCGGCCACGGACAGTCCGGTCAGCACCGAACGCAGCCCGGGTGTCCCGGCGGCCTTGGCCAGCACCGCCCCGAGCGAGGACGCGGTGATCCGATCCAGCCCGGACAGCCCGCTGCTGTCCTTCATGCCGGCACCGACGTCGATGCCCAGCGGTTTCAAGGTGTTGGCGATGGCCGCGGCGCCGGCCGCGAACGAACCAGGCTGGTGCTGGGCCAGCGCGACCTGACGTCCGAGCACCTCGGCGATGACGTTGTCGGAATCCCGCAGCATCTGTTCGACCAGCACCCCGACCGGGGCCGAGCTGACCTGGCCGAGCACGGCGGCCCCGGCGGGTGCCGTGCCGAGCGACACCGTCGCCCCGGCCAGGGCCGAGGCCAACGCGGTGCCGGCCGCGATGTCCGGAGTCCCCGAGCGGTTCGCGGCGTCCGGAGTGTCCCGGCCGGCGTCGACCATCGCCGCGGTGATCGGGCTGGCATAGCTCGATGGCGCGTCCTCGGGTGCCCAGCCCGGCGCCGTGGCCGGCCCGGTGAACAACGAACCGTCGACGATCACATGAGTGATCGGCCTCGACCCGACCGCCTTGCGCACCTGGGCGGCCAGGTCGGAGATCCGGGCTGACTCCGGGTATTCGGCGGCGGTCCCGGCCGGCGCCCCGGACAAGGTCGGGTCACCGCCGCCGACCAGCACGACCGTTCCCGGATCGGTCCCGGCCACCACCCGGGTGCTGAACCGGTCCGTCGACCGGCGCACGGTCAGGATGGCTGCCGCGGTCAGCAGTTTCGAGGTGGACGCGGGTGCGACGGCGGCGTCCGGGCGCCGGTTGAGCAGGGTGCTGCCCGAGGCCACGTCGATGACCTGCGCCGACAGCGACGGTCCGAGTTCGGCCGAGGCCAGCCCCGGCGCGAGAGCGGCGGCGATCCCGGCGGCCGTCGGCGCCGTCCCCGGTGGGTTCGACGGGGCGGCCGGCGCCGCCGTGGACAGCGCCGAGGCCAGGCCGGTCGGCGGTGCGGTGGCGGCCGGAACCTTGATCGGGTGGAAGCTGCGATCGGCCTGGTACTGGCGTCCGAAGGCCACGGCCGCGAAGGCCACCACGGCCAGCAGGCAAGTGACAATGACCAGCAGCACAACCCGCAGGTGTGCGGTACGCGGGGCGGTCACGGTAGGCCACAATAGCTGGATCGACCCGTGCGTTGGCGTGAGCACGTGAGCCCGAACCGAATCGAGGAGCCATGCAGGAGTTCGACGTCCTGATCGAGATCCCCAAGGGCAGCCGCAACAAGTACGAGGTCGACCACGAGTCCGGCCGGATCCGGCTGGACCGGACGCTGTTCACCTCCACCCAGTACCCAGCCGACTACGGCTATATCGAGAACACCCTCGGCGAGGACGGCGACCCGCTGGACGCCCTCGTGCTGCTGCAGGGTGACCCGCTGTTCCCGGGTGTCCTTGTCGCCTGCCGGACCATCGGGATGTTCCGGATGACGGACGAGAAGGGGGGCGACGACAAGGTGCTGTGTGTGCCGGTCAACGACCCCCGCCTGGAGCACCTGCGCGACATCCACCACGTGCCCGAGTTCGACCGGCTGGAGATCCAGCACTTCTTCGAGGTCTACAAGGACCTGGAGCCCGGCAAGAGTGTCGAGGGCGCCTCCTGGGTCGGCCGGTCCGACGCTGAGCGCGAGATCGCGGCCAGCTACCAGCGGCTCAAGGACCACCCGGACGCGATCAAGCACTGACCGTGTGACAGCAAGAGTCCCGCACCGGCGGCTCCGGTGCGGGACTCGTGACCTTGCTGGCTAGCGTGATCGGCCTGTGCGCGAGTGGCTGAAAATTTCGTGAGTGGCTGGAAATTCCTCGCCACTCGACGCAGAAGTAGCCACTCGCGCTGCCGTGCTGGTCACAGCGCGGCGTGCTCGGCCGAAGCCGCCGCCTGGGCCGCCCGACGCTCGGCCGCCTGAGCCTCCAGACCGGACTCCATCCGCAGCTTCACTTCCTTGAGGAAGAAGGACAGGATGAACGCCGGGATGACGACCAGGGCGGCCACCAGGAACACCCGGTCCATGGCCCCGGCGAAACCGGACAGGAACGGCTGGCGCAGGATCGTGGCGCCGTGCTGCAGGAAGCTGGTGTCGTTGAGCTGGCTGGTGGAACCGCCCTGCAGAGCCTGCAACGCCTTGGCGATCATCGAGTTGGCCGGATCCCGCAACGCCGCCTGGAACTCCGGCGTGCCGGCCGCCGCCTGCACGTTGTGGCTGACCTTGGTCGCCGATCCGGAGAAGAAGATGGTCAGGAAGATCGCGGTGCCGAAGGTGCCGCCCATCGACCGGAAGAACGTCGCCGAGGCCGTCGCCACGCCCATCTGGGCCGGCGGGACCGAGTTCTGTGTCGCCAGCACCAGGGTCTGCATGCAGCCACCGAGACCGGCGCCCATCAGCAGCATCAGCGGGACCAGAGCCCAGTAGCTGGTGTCGTAGTGCACCCGGGACAGGCCGAGCAGCGCGACGATCAGCACGCCGGTACCGATGATCGGGAAGATCTTGTACCGGCCGGTCTTGGCGGTGGCCAGACCGGTCGACATCGCCACCGTCATCAGGCCCAACATCAGCGGCAGCAGCGAAAGCCCTGATTTCGTCGGGGAGAAACCCTTCACGATCTGCATGTAGAGCGGCAGGCAGACGATGCCACCGAACATGCCCATACCGACGATGAAGTTCAGCAGCGAAGCCACGCTGAACACCGGGTGCTTGAACATCTTGAGCGGCAGGATGGCCTCGTCACCGACCCGACGTTCCTGCAGGACGAACGCGATCAACAGGACCGCACCGATGACGTAGCAGGCCAGCGAGCGGCCGGAACCCCAGCCCCACTCGCGCCCCTGCTCGGCCACCAGCAGCAGCGAGGTCACGCCCAGCACCAGCGCCAGCGCACCGGCGTAGTCGATCTTGTGCTCCCGCCGGGTGAACGGGATGTTGAGGTAGCGGCTCACCACGGCCAGCGCGACCAGACCGATCGGCACGTTGACGTAGAACACCCAACGCCAGCCGTCGAAGCCGAGGATGGTGTTCTGACCGGCCAGCAGGCCGCCGAGCACCGGGCCGAGGACCGAGGAGGTGGCGAAGACGGCCATGAAGTAGCCCTGGTACTTGGCCCGTTCCCGGGGCGAGACGATGTCGGCGATGATCGCGAACGCCAGCGCCATCAGACCACCGGCACCCAGACCCTGAACCGCGCGGAACCCGGCCAGTTCGGTGATGGAGTTCGACATGCCGGACAGGGCCGAGCCGACCAGGAAGATCGAGATGGCGAAGAGGTAGAACTTCTTGCGCCCGTACATGTCGCTCAACTTGCCGTAGAGCGGGGTCGAGACGGTCGAGGTGACCAGATAGGCGGTGGTGGCCCACGCCTGGTTGGTCTGACCGTTGAGCTTGTCGGCGATGGTGCGCATCGCGGTCGAGACGATCGTCTGGTCCAGCGAGGCCAGGAACATTCCCAGCATCAGGCCGGACAGGATCAGCATGATTTGACTGTGGGACATCTTGCCGGAGTCGTCCGGCGCCTCGGTCCGCACCTGCGTGTCAGCCATGATTGAGCTCCTGCTCCATTTCGCGTGCGTTCTCTTCGTAGTGCCGTTCGGTGGCCTGGTTGAGCCGACCGAGCAGTTGGGTGAAGGTGGCGACCTCGTCGGTCGTCCAC
>CAZZZW010000131.1:0-11160 GCA_964658795.1 Phormidium nigroviride PCC 7112 | reverse complement strand
CGATCTGCCGACCACGCCGACCGCGCCCCGATTGTTGATCGCGCTGGTGACCGTCTCGGAGAGGGTTTTTCCCAATCCACCCGGTGCGTTCTTGGCGATGTTGGTCAGCAGTTCCGACTGCAGGTGGCCGTTGCCGGCCAACACGAAGCCGGTGATGGAAACAGCCAGCAAAATGAGGGGAAACAGCGACAGGAAGCTGAAGAAGGTGATGGCCGCGGCCAGCTGGTCACCGTGCTTGCCCTTGTAGTGGCCATAACCCCGAACCGTGTGGTCGAGCCAGACGTGCTCGGCCCGCATCCGCTGCCATCGTCCGGACAACCGAGCCTTCAGCCCACCGGCTCGGATCGGCTCCTCGCTCGAGCGCTCGTCGTCAGCCATGCCTAGGTCCCGGTGAGTTGGAACTCGCGATGGGTGTGCCAGGCGCCGTCGGGGTCTTGGGAGTACATCCGAAAGTGATCGACGCTGAATTGTCCGACGAAGTCGCGCAATCCGTCGAAGGCCTGATCCAATTGATCGTCGGAGATATCGTGTCCGACGGTGACGTGCGGGTGATACGGAAACTCGAGCTCGCGTTCGATCGGCGGTCGCCGGACCGCGCCCTCGAGCAGTTCGCATTCGGCGATGCCGGCCGACACCTGCACGAAGACGACCTGCGAGATCGGCCGGAAGGTCCCGGTGCCGGATAGCCGCATGGTGAACGGAGACACCGTTGTGGCCGCTTCGGAAAGGTGTTTCTCGATCAGGTCGAGCTGGTCGGCGTCCAGGTCGGTGGGTGGCAGCAGGGTGACGTGCGGCGGGATCTTGTCCGCCTCAGGGTCCCCGACGCGGCGTCGCCAGCCGACCAGAACCGAGGCATGCGGTTCCGGTATCGCCACTGCGACGCCAATACGGACCGTGTTCGTCATCGGCTTCAGCCTACGACGGGTCGCAGGAATCCGACGTTCGAGTACGCACTGTCGACCGTCGGAGCGGCCACCGCCCGGGCCTTCGCCGCGCCCTGGGCGAGGATCCGGTCCAGTTCGGCCGGGTCGTCGAGCAGTTCGGTGGTCCGCTCGGTGAACGGCTCGGCGAAGGCCACGACCGCGTCCGCCACCGCCGCCTTCAGCCCGCCGTAGCCCTGGCCGGCGAACTCGGCCGCGGCCGCCTCCGGCGTCGTGTCGGTGAACGCGGCCAGGATCGTCAACAGGTTGGACAGCCCCGGTTTGGTCTCCGGATCGAAGCGAATCTCGTTGTCGGTGTCGGTCACCGCTCGCTTGATCTTCTTGGTGATCGCGGCCGGATCGTCGGACAGGTAGATCGTTCCGGCGTCCGGACGGGACTTCGACATCTTGGCCGTCGGGTCCTGCAGGTCCAGCACCTTGGCGGCGGCCTTTCCGATGAACGCCTCCGGCACCACGAACGTCTGACCGTACTTGGCGTTGAAGCGCTGGGCCAGGTTTCGGGTCAGCTCCAGATGCTGGCGTTGGTCCTCCCCGATCGGAACCTGGTTGGCCTGGTACAGCAGGATGTCGGCCGCCTGCAGGATCGGGTAGGTGAACAGGCCCACGCCCTGACGATCGGCCCCGGACTTGGCCGACTTGTCCTTGAACTGGGTCATCCGGCTGGCCTCGCCGAAACCGGTCAGACACTCCAGCACCCACGACAGCTGCGGGTGTTCGGGCAGATGGGACTGGACGAACAGCGCGCACCGGTCCGGATCCAGGCCGGCCGCCAGCAGCTGGGCGGCCACGATCCGGGTCCGCTGCCGCAAGGCCGCCGGCTCCGGCGGATCCAACGTGATCGCGTGCAGATCGACCACGCAGTAGAAGGCGTCATAACCGTCCTGCATCGCGACCCAGTTCTTCACCGCGCCGAGATAGTTACCGAGCTGCATGGAATCGCCGGTGGGCTGGATGCCGGAAAGTACGCGCTGAGTCACACAGCTGATCCTTCCACCCGGGCGGGTGACTGATTCATCGCCCCGGTGACCGGCCGGCCGCAGTGCCCGTGGTTCAGCGACTGCAGCTGGGACTGGTGCTCGCGCTGGACGTACTCGCCGTACTGGTGCCGGACGTGCTCGTGCTGACGGCCGCGCTGTTGCCGTCGGCCGAGGACCGGGCCGCCGCCGAGGCGGTATCGGCCGGGACCGAGGTCGAATTCGACTTGGCGACCGAACCCGATCCGGTGGCAGTGGCCGAGCCGGTGGGGGTGGCCGTACAGGTCGGCGAGGACGAGGCCGAACCGGTGGAGCTGGTCGAACCGGACGGGACGGCGGAGTGGGTCGGGCTGCCCGAATGGGTCGGGCTGGCGGTCGGGGTGCCGGAACGGGTGGGCGTGGGCTTGGGCTTCGGCGTGATCCGCACCGGCTTGTGCGGCGGCCGGCTGTTCAGTGGCGGCCGGACGGTGGTGACGTCACCGGCCACCGGGGTGGTCTGATCCGGCAACG
The DNA here is from genome assembly GCA_964658795.1 of Phormidium nigroviride PCC 7112. Taxonomy (GTDB): domain Bacteria; phylum Actinomycetota; class Actinomycetes; order Mycobacteriales; family Jatrophihabitantaceae; genus Jatrophihabitans_A. The sequence goes on along the minus strand of CAZZZW010000131.1, from coordinate 8,735 downwards.
AGGAGGCGCCGCTGCGGTAGGCGTAGCCCCAGGCCAACACCGTGTCCAGGTAGGCCTGGGAGTGGTTGTAGCTCAGCACCGCCGCCTGCAGCCCGGCCGTGGTGGCCAGGTCGCGGCCGTCGGCGCAGAGGTAGCGACCGGCGGCCAGGGTGGCGTCGTAGATGTTGTTCGGGTCCCGTTTGCCGTCGTGGTTGCCGTCGGCACCCCAGGTCTTCCAGGTCGACGGGATGAACTGCATCGGCCCGACGGCCCGGTCGTACACCGGATCGCCGTCGTACTGGCCGTGGTCGGTGTCGCTGATGACCGCGTCACCGGCAATGCCACCGTTCAGGCGCGGGCCGAGGATCCGGCCGCGGGTGGTGCCGTCGGGGTAGAGCCGGCCACCCTCGGCGTGCCCGGACTCGGTATGACCGATGCCGGCCAGCAGCCACCACGGCAGGCGGCAGGACGGCTGTTCCTTGGCCAGTTCGGCCGCGGACAGTTTGTAGGCCCTGAGCACCATCGTCGGGATGCCGAGCTCACCGGTCTCACCGGCCGGGCCGAGCAGTCCGTCGTTGGACACCGGCACGAGCTTGGGCTTGCCCGGGACGCCCGGCTGCGCGGTGCTGATCGTCGACGGCTTGAGTCCGGCCAGCTCGACGAGAGCGTCGTCCGGCGCTGCGGCCGCGTGCACCGGCTGTGCCGGCTGGGCCGTGGCCACAGCGGCGGTTCGGTGCCCGGTCTCGGCCAGCGCGGGCAGCCCCAGCAGCACCGCCAGCGCCACGATCAGGCCGGCAAAGAGCGTTCCTCGGAGCGAGAAACCCTTGAACCTGCTGGCAATTCCGGACGGTGCATAGCGTGGTTGTGACACGACTGAAAATCCCAACGACATCGTTTCGTGCATTTCGTCTTTCCCTCATCATCGGCCGCAGAGAGGGGTTGCGCGAGTCCTTACGGGTGCAGGATTCAGAATTTTTTGCCAACGGCGGGTAAATCGAACGCCGATCTAACCGGCCGGCTGGGGTGTCGGCTCGGAGTCGGGCTCCGGTTCGACCTCCGGCAGCGGTTCGACCCGCAGCCGGGCCGCCCGGTGTCCGTCGACCTCGAGCACCTGGACCGCGTGGCCCTCGATCTCGACCCGATCGCCGACCGCCGGCAGTTTGCCCAACTGCGCCACCACGAAGCCGGCCGCCGTCTCGTAGGGCCCATCCGGCAGGTCGAGCCCGGTGATCTCCTCGAACTCGTCCAGGTTGGACCGCCCGTCCACCTCGACCACTCCTCCGGTGAGCCGGCGGGTCGCCCGGGTGGCCTCGTCGTACTCGTCGCGGATGTCGCCGATGAGTTCCTCGATCAGATCCTCGAGGGTGACGATGCCGTCGGTGCCGCCGTACTCGTCCACCACGATGGCCAGGTGGTGCCCTTCCCGGCGCATCTCGCTCAGCGCCGAGAGCACCTTCTTCGACCCAGGCAGCACCTTGACCTCCCGGGCCAGGTCGCCGACCTGGCGGGCGCGGTCGTCGGAACCGTTGGGATTGAGGAACAGATCGCGGATGTGCACGAATCCGAGTACGTCGTCGCTGTTCTGCCCGATCACCGGATAGCGCGAGTGGGGCGAATCGCCGGCCTGCTTGATCGCACGGCTGACCGTCAGCGTCGATTCCAGGAACACCACCTCGGGCCGGGGGATCATCACCTCGCTGACCGAACGCTCACCGGCCGCGAACACCTCATCGATCAAACGGCGTTCGTCAGTGGACAGCGACTCGTGGGCGGCCACCAGCCCCCGCAGTTCGTCCTCGCTGATGCTCTCCCGTCCGGCCTTCGGGTCGCCGCCCAGGATGCGCACCATGCCGTTGGTGCAGGCCGACAACAACCAGATCACCGGCCGGGCCACCGTGGCCAGCCGATCCAAGGTCGGACCGAACACCAGAGCCGCGCCCTCGGGTCGTTGCAGGGCCAGCCGCTTGGGCACCAGTTCGCCGATCACCAGCGTGACGAAGGAAATCAGCAACGTCACGCCGACGATGCCGATCACCCCGGCCAGTCCGGTACTCATGCCGTGATCGATCAGGCTCTGCTTCGCTTCCTCGGACAACGTCACCGCGCCGAAGGCCGAGGACAGCAGGGCCGTGGAGGTGACCCCGATCTGGACGGCGGCCAGGAACCGGTTCGGGTCCGACAGCAGCCGCGCCACCGCCTCGCCCCGACGTCCCTGTTCGGACATCGCCCGGGCCTGACCTTCACGCAGCGAAACCAGCGCTATCTCGCTCGCCACGAACAACCCCTCGACCAGGATCAGGGCGAGCACGATGCACACGTTGAGCACGGTGCCGTTCATCTGGTTTCTCGACGCTCCCGGGTTCACGGATCGGGGATGGGTCTCAAGTGTATGGTCGGTGGCTCCGACAACCTGATGAGGATGTTCCAGGGCGATGCGCTTATTGGTGACCGGCGGGGCGGGATACGTCGGAAGCGTGGTGGCCGCGCAGTTGCTCGCCGCCGGCCACGAGGTGACGGTGCTGGACGATCTGTCGACCGGGCATGCCGATTCGGTGCCGGCCGGTGCCGATTTCGTTCAGGTCTCGATCACCGAGGCCGGCCCGGTGTTGGCCCGTGGCTTTGACGGCGTCCTGCATTTCGCCGCCAAGTCGTTGGTGCCCGAATCGGTCGCGGTACCCGAGCTCTACTGGCGCAACAACGTGACCGGCAGCTTGGCCCTGCTCGAGGCCATGCGCGAGAACGGCGTCTCACGCATCGTGTTCTCCTCGACGGCGGCCTGCTACGGCGAACCGGAGTCGGTGCCGATCCTCGAAGATGCCCCGACCAGACCGACGAATACCTACGGCGCCAGCAAACTCGCGGTCGATGAGATGCTGACCAGCTACGCCATCGCCCACGGCTTCGCCGCGGTCAGCCTCCGCTACTTCAACGTCGCCGGCGCCCTCATCCGTGACCGCCAGCCGTTGGGTGAGCGACACGCCACCGAGACCCACCTGATCCCGATCGCCCTTGACGTCGCAGCCGGATCTCGTCCGGAGCTGAAGGTGTACGGCACCGATTGGCCGACTCCGGACGGGACGAACGTCCGCGACTACATCCACATCCTCGATCTGGCCGATGCTCACATTCGGGCCCTGGAGTGGACTTCGGCCAATTCCGGTCGGCTGATCTGCAACCTCGGTTCCGGTACCGGCTCATCAGTCCGCGAAGTGGTCGAGGCGGTGCGCCGGGTCACCGGCCGGCCGACGCCGACCGAGGATGCCCCGGTACGGCCGGGCGATCCGGCCGTACTGATCGCGTCGAACGAGCGGGCCCGATCGGTTCTGGGTTGGCAACCGCAGCGAGATCTCGATCAGATGGTCGCCGACGCCTGGGCCTTCTACCAGGTCGCCGCCGGTGTCTGAGCGTTCCTGGCGTTCTCCGGGACGGGTCAACCTCATCGGCGAACACACCGATTACAACGACGGATTCTGTCTCCCCTTAGCGGTCGCCCAGGGCTGCGTGGCCGCCGTCTCGCTACTGGATGATCCGGTGATCGAGGTGGTCTCGGCCCAGCAGTCCGAGCCGGTGGAGATTGCTCTGCAATCGTTGGCTCCTGGCGCGCTTTCCGGCGCGGACTCCTGGGCCGGCTACGCCGCCGGGGTCGTCTGGGCCTTACAGCAACGGGGCCACCGGGTCGGCGGCGTGTCCATCTCGGTCGACAGCGATGTCCCCTTGGGAGCAGGGCTTTCCTCCTCCGCGGCCCTGGAGTGCTCGGTCGCCGGAGCGGTGAATGATCTGTTCGGATTGGGGCTTTCGCCATCTGACCTGGTGTCGGTCGCGCGGCAGGCCGAGAACGATTTCGTCGGCGCGCCGACCGGCGGGATGGATCAGCTGGCATCGGTGCTCTGCGTCGCCGGCACCGTATTGCTGTGCGACATGCGCTCACTCGAGGTCGAACGAGTGCCGTTCGACCTGGACGCAGCCGGGTTGACGTTGCTGGTGACCGACACCAAGGCGCCGCATCAGCTGACCGATGGTCTCTACGGCGAACGACGCGCATCCTGTGAGCAGGCGGCCCGGGAACTCGGAGTGCCGGCGCTGCGCGACATCGCCCTCTCGGAGCTGGACGACGCACTGGCCCGGCTGTCCTCGGACCGGTTGCGCAAGCGCGCCCGGCACGTGATCACCGAGAACGACCGGACGCTGCGCACCGCTGAACTGTTGCGCGCCGGTGCGATCCGCGAGATCGGGCCGCTGCTGACCGAATCGCATGCCAGCATGCGGGACGACTTCGAGAACTCGGTGCCCGAGGTGGACCTGGCGGTCGAGGTGATGCTCGCCTTCCAGGCCTACGGCGCCCGGATGACCGGCGGCGGTTTCGGCGGCTGTGTGATCGGGCTGTTCGAACCTCGACAGGCTCGGGCGGCGGTGGTGGCATTGGACGGCGCGTTCGGCGGTCGCGGGTATCACGCGCCGGTCAGCTTCACGGTCCTACCCGGCGACGGTCTTCGGCGCGTCCAGGTCCCGTAGTTGCTGGGGTTCGGGTGTTGGAACCCGAAATTGTCGGACCCCGCTTGTAGGTTTTTCCCATGCGGTTCCTGCACACCTCCGACTGGCATCTCGGGCGCGCCCTGCACGGCGTCGACCTGCTCGATGCCCAACGGTCGGTGCTCGAACAGATCGTCACGATCGCTGCGACGGAACGGGTCGACGCCGTGATCGTGGCCGGTGACATCTATGACCGCGCGGTACCTCCCGTCGAGGCCATCACCTTGTTCTCGGCCACCCTGGCCGCCCTCGCCGAACACACCACCGTCATCGTCACCTCCGGCAACCACGACTCGGCCATCCGGCTCGGCTTCGGCAGCCAGTTGTTCCGCGATCGGGTCCGGATCCGCACCGACCTGGCCGACCTTGCCGAACCGGTACTGCTGTCCGACGACGACGGTCAGGTGGCGGTCTACCCGCTGCCCTACCTCGATCCGGATTCGGCCCGCCTCGCCCTCGGTGGTGACGAGCCGCTACCGCGCTCCCATCAGGCCGTGATGACCGCCGCGCTGGATCGGGTCCGAGCCGACCTCGTGACCCGGCCGGGCACCCGGTCCGTCGTTGTCGCGCACGCCTTCGTGGTCGGTGGCGTACCGACCGACAGCGAACGCTCGATCGTGGTCGGCGGGGTGGACAGCGTCGCGGCCGAGACCTTCGCCGGTATCGACTACGTCGCGTTGGGCCACCTGCACGGCCCTCAACGGCCCCGGTCCGGCAGCGACACGGTGCTGGCCTACGCCGGCTCGCCGTTGCGGTATTCCTTTGCCGAAGCTACCCAAACGAAATCAGTGACCCTGGCCGACCTGGCCGCCGACGGGACGGTCACGCTGTCCGAGCTACCGCTGCAACAGCCGCGATCGATGGCCCTGCTGACCGGCCGGTTGGACGAGGTGCTGGCGCTCTCCGGTCACGAGCTCGACTGGGTCAGTGCCACCATCACCGACCGGGCCCGGCCGGACGGCCTGTTCGACCGGCTCAAGCATCGGTTCCCGCATCTGCTGCACGTGGAGTTCAAACCGGCCGGCGCGGCGGTGCCCGGCGTGTTGGCCGGCCGGGTCGTCGCCGAGACCAGGCCTCGCGAGCTCGGCGGCGACTTCATCAGCCACGTCACCGGCACCGACGCGTCCGAGGCAGAACTGGAACTGTTCGAGTTGGCCTTCCAGGACGCCGGCAGCGGCGGTGCCTGATGCGCCTACAACGACTGCAGATGACGGCCCTCGGACCGTTCCGCGACTTCACCGAGCTCGACCTGAGCCGGTTCGGTGAGTCCGGCCTGTTCCTCATCGAAGGGCCGACCGGCGCCGGAAAGTCCACCATTCTGGACGCGATCAGCTTTGCTCTCTACGGCAAAACCGCGCAGGCCGCCGCGAGCATCGAGCGTTTGAAGTCCCATCACTCCCCGCTGGGTACCGAGCCGGTCGTCGAACTGGTCTTCGAGACCCAGAGTGGCCGATACCGGATTCGCCGTACCGCGCCGTACGAGCGGGCGAAGAAGCGTGGCACCGGCACCTTGCCGGTACGGATGACGGTTGCGCTGTACCGCCTGACCGATCCCGATGACCTCGACGGCGGCGAGCTGATCTCGAACAACCTGGGTGATGCCGAGGATGAGATCACCCGGGCGGTCGGGCTCAGCCACGGGCAATTCGTGCAGACGGTGTTGCTCCCTCAAGGCGAGTTCGCCAACTTCCTCAGTGCCCGGACCGAGGCCAAGCGCGATCTGCTGCAGAAGCTGTTCGGGACCGAGATCCTGCAACGAACGCAGGCGAATCTCGTCGAAGGACGCCAGCTGGCATTACGGCGACGAGCCGGATCGGTCGAGGGCGTGCGCGCCGCGGTGAATGCCTTTGCCGGCGTCACGGCGATGGCCGACCGGACGGTCGCGGAGCTGATCGCGGCCGCCGAGCGGGGCGCGCCGGAGGTGTTGCTGGCGGCGACGACCGACGAGCTCGGCTCGCTGGCCGCCGCCAGTGAGGCCGCGTCAAACCTGCTACGTGACGCCGAACAGGCTCGGATCACGGCCGATTCGCAGTTGCAGGTGCACTCAGAGCTCGATCAGCGTCGGCGGCGACGGTCCGAACTCCGGCAGCGTGAGACCGAGCTGCTGGCCGCCGCCGACGACCAGAGCGCTGCGGTGGCCGAACTGTCCTCGGCCGAACGCGCGCTCGGCGTCGCCTCGGCGGCCGACGGTGCCCGTTCGGCTCTCGCAGCACTCGACGATGGCCGGCAAGCCGAAGCACTGGCTCGGGCGGCGCTGCCCGAGAATCTCGTCGACGCCGATGAGCGACAGTTGCGAGAGTCCGTCGCGGCGACCACCAAGACCCTCGGTGGGCTCGCGGCCGAGCACGAACGCGAGCGCACGCTACCCCGGCGACGGCTCGCCCTGGAGCAACTGCAGGCTGACTGGGACCAGCAGATCTCCCTTATCCACCAGGGTGAAACGTCACTGATGCACCTGCCGCTGCGGCGCCGGGAGCTGGAAGCGGCCCAACTGACCGCCTCGCGGGCTGCCGACCGACTGCCGGACCTGCTGGCCGAGCGGGACCGCGCGGTGATCCGGCTCGCGGCCGCAGAGAAGGCTGAGATCGCGGCCGTGGCCGCCGCCCAAGAGATGGTGGTCTTTCAGGAGCTCTTCGAATCGTGCGACCTGGCCGAGCAGCGCTTCTCCCAGCTGCAGCAGCAGTGGCGAGCCAACATCGCCAGTGAGCTGGGGCTGGCGCTGCAGGTCGGTGATCCGTGTTCGGTGTGTGGTTCGGTCGAACATCCGCGACCGGCACGACCCAGCGCTGATCATGTCAGCCAGGATCAGGTCGCCCAGGCCGAGCGAGACCTTTCCGGGTTACGCAATCAGGTCGAGTCCCGGCGGGCCCAGCTGGCCGAGAAGCAGGCCGACCTGCTGTCACTGCAGTTGCAGGCTGATCAGCTGACCCCGAGCAAGGCCCGGTCCACCCTGGACGCCATCGCCGACGCCCTCGACCTCATCTCGGCCGAGGCTGACCGGTTGCCGGGGTTGACCGAAGAGCTCCGATCACTCGATGACCAGCTCGAGCAACTTCGGACCCAGTTGGAAGAGGCTCGGCAGGACTCGGCCCGGCGTGGCGAACACCTAGCCGCACAACGCGCCGACGTCGAACGCGATGAACAGGCGACCGAGCAGGCCCGGGCCGAGTTCCCCTCAGTAGCCGCGCGGATGGCTGCCCTGCATGCCGACCTGCTGGCGATAGAGCACGCCACCGACCTCATCGAGGCGACGCGTTCGCTGCTGGCGACGGCGGCCAAGGCCGGTGAGATCTTCGCCGCCGCCCTCGCCGAGGCCGGCTTCGAGGACGAGGCGGCCTGGCGGTCGGCCCGACGAGGTAGTGCGGTGGTGGCACAACTGCGCGAACAGGTCCGACGTTACGACGAGCAGCTGGGCTCGGTGCGCAGCCGGCTGTCCGCTGAGGAGCTGTCCGACCCGGCCCTTGACCAACCGCCGAGCGATCTCGACGCGCTGCGACAGGCCGCGGTGGCGGCCAACCAGCTGGCCCAACAGGCGGCCCAGGCACACGGTGCTGCGACGAACCGGCTGGCCAAGGCGACCGAGCTGGCCGCGAAGCTAGGGCTGGCGGTGGACCGGAGCGCAGCGGTCCTGACCGAGACGGCCGCAGCAATCCGGGTCGGTAATCTCGTGGCCGGGCTGGGCGACAACCAGCTGAAGATGGAGCTGACCACCTACGTTCTGGTACGCCGGTTCGCCGAGGTGCTGGCGGCGGCGAACGGCCAGCTGCAACGGATCTCGCAGGGCCGCTACCAACTCGAACACACCGATGCCCGCACCGGATCGGCGAAGTCCGGTCTGAACCTGCGGGTCCTCGACCTGCACACCGGCAGACCACGGGACCCGGCAACCCTCTCCGGTGGCGAGACCTTCTACGTATCCCTGGCGCTGGCCCTCGGGCTGGCCGAGGTGGTGCGGGCCGAGTCGGGCGGCATCGATCTGGGCACGCTGTTCATCGACGAGGGCTTCGGCACCCTGGACGCCGAGGTTCTGGACGAGGTGATCGACGTCCTCGACGGCCTGCGCAACGGCGGCCGGGCGGTGGGCATCGTCAGCCACGTGACGGAATTGAAGATGCGGATAGCCGATCGGATCAAGGTCGATCGACGGGTGGACGGCACCTCCCGCCTGCTCACCACCGTCTGACCCGCCCGCCAGCCCCGCCAGCCCCACCAGCCGCCTGCCGTGC
>CAZZZW010000130.1:0-11209 GCA_964658795.1 Phormidium nigroviride PCC 7112 | reverse complement strand
GCTCCGCTCCGTGACACGGCTCTTCGCGCGAGCGCTCATCGCAGACTCCGCTCCGCTCCGTGCTCAGCCGACTTCCTGCACCCGGACCATGTTGCCGGCCGGGTCACGGATGGCGCAGTCGCGGATGCCGTACGGCTGCTGGGTCGGCTCTTGGACGACGTCGGCATCGCAGGCCTGCAGCTTTTCGAACGTGGCGTCGAGATCCTTGGTCGCCAGCAGCAATATGCCGAAACTACCCTTGGCCATCATCTCGGCGATGGCCTGCTTGTCGCCGTCGTTCAGACCGGGGTTGGCATTCGGCGGGTAGAGCACGATCGAGGTGTCCGGTTGCCCGGCCGGCCCGACGGTGATCCAGCGCATTGCGCCATTGCCGACATCCAGTCGTACCTCGAACTCGAGTACGTCCCGGTAGAAGGTCAGGGAGGCTTCCGGGTCGATGACCGGCAGGAAGCTGGAATGAATGGTGATGTCCATAACGATCAGGCTAGGTGGACCGACAGGGCTGGCGCTTCTCGATTCCTGACCGGTCTGCTGACCTGCTTGGCCAGGCACGGGGTGAGACCGTCGGTGACGGTGGCCATGGTGCGTCGGTAGGCGCTCGGCGACATGCCGACCAATTCGGTGAAGCGCGTGCTGAACGTACCGAGCGACGAGCAGCCGACCGCGAAGCAGATCTCGGTGACCGATAGATCACCCTGATGCAATAAGGACATCGCCCGCTCGATCCGTCGGGTCATCAGATAGGAGTACGGCGACTCGCCGTAGGCCGCCTTGAACTCGCGGCTGAGATGGCCGGCCGACATGTGCACGTCCCGGGCCAACGATTCGACGTTCAGGGGCTGGGCGTATTCGCGGTCCATCCGGTCACGGACGCGGCGCAACAGCGCGAGGTCGCGTAGTCGCTCGGCCGCGGTGCTGGTCACGAATCCGATCGTGCCATACCGGGGTCCGTCAGCTCGGCGGCCAACGTCAACCGGGCGGCCAGCCGGCGCAACTCGGTCCGCAATTCTTCTGACTCCACCACGGTGAATCGGGCCGGCACCGCGGCGAGCTGGGCCGCGTACCAAGCCAGGTCATCGGTACTGCCGCGCAGCCGGCACCGGTCGTCGGGCAGCGGTTCGAGGCGGCCGAGCACCCGTGGAACACAAGGTGCGACCCGCTCGAACGGAGCCTCGATGATCAGTTCGAGTCGGTGTCCCCAACCGTCGGCCAGGTGGTTCTCGACCTCCCGCACCGGATCGAGGTCGGTCGGTGGGTCGAAGACCTCGCCGGCCGGTTCGGCGGCAACGATCCGGTCCAGCCGCAGCACTCGGCGGGCGTCGGCGCGCTGGGACCGGCAGAGCAGGTACCACCGACCGTGCCGGACGACTACCGCCCAAGGGTCCACGGTGCTTCGGTGCTCGGCCCCACTCGCGGCTCGATAGTCAACGAGCAGCGAATGATTCGCCTCGCAGGCTTGGGCGACGGTGGCGGCGATGTCGGGATCGGGCATGGCCGCGGCATCGCTCGGGTTATGGGCCTGGACCAGCCGCAGCGCCTCGACCGGTCGCATCGCGGCCAGCGGCAGCACCCGCACGATCTTGGCCAGGGCGGTCGCGGCTGGGTGATCCGCACCGATCGAACCGTGCCAGCCCTGCAGGACGGCCATCACCAGGCCCAGTGCCTCGGACGTGCTGAAGGTCAGTGGAACCCGAGTGCCCCGGCCGATCCGATAACCGCCGTAGCGGCCGGTGGCGGACTCGATCGGGATTCCGGCCTCGCGCAGGATGCCGACGTAGCGGCGGGCGGCCCGGTCGGACACACCGAGACGCAGGGCCAGCCGATCAGCGGTCACGCCCGGGCTGGACTGGATCGCTTCCAGGGCCAGCAGGGCACGGGCCACCGGACCGGCATCGACGCTCACCGCACCATGATCCATGACCGGCGCCGAACCAGGAAGCATTCCGTCCGGAACGGGTTCTAGCGTCGCGGCCATGACTGATACCGACATCCTCACCGAACCTCCGCGAGCCGGCGACGAGCTGGCCACCCTGACCGGCGCTCTGGAACGCAACCGCCGGGTCTTCGCCTGGAAGTGCGCCGATCTGGACGCCGTCGCCCTGGGCGTCCGGATCGGCGCCTCGGCCATCACCCTCGGCGGCCTGGTCCGGCACCTGACGCAGGTGGAATCGGACGTCTTCGCCTTCCGGCTGCACGACGAACGACCGGTCGGCCAGACCGAGGACCAGGGCTGGACCTGGACCGGCGAGGAGGATGTCGCCGCGATCTGGCAGGACTGGCGACAGGCCGTTGACCGCTCGCGCACGTTGCTGGCCGCTGCCGTCGCAGCAGACGCGGGGCTCGACTGGACCGGTGGCCACGAGTTTCCGGGTTGGGGCGTGCCGAGCGCTCGTCGGCTGCTGGTCGACATGATCGAGGAGTACGCCCGGCATACCGGGCACGCCGACCTGATCCGGGAATCCATCGACGGCCGGGTCGGCGAGGACGCCCCGCAATAGTCATTGGGCCGCTGCCGGTCGACGGACGGCCGCTGAGAATAATGGCTGTGATCGGACGGACGCCCTGGACGCAGTCTTCAGGGTGTGACCGACTACGAGACGTTCGTCCGGGCCCGACTACGAACTGGGTTCGCCGATCAGCCAGAACCCGGCGGCGAACATTACGTCCGGACCGGCCGGTGGTGCTCCCCCGCTGAGCCCACACGGACTCAGGTGACGGCGACCGTCTCGGACCACTCCGACGGCCGCCCGAGCCGCATGATCTCTGGCGTCAGCAACAACGGCAGCAGGCTGGCCGCCACCAAGGCGGTGGCCAGGAACATCGAGCCCATCCCACCGATTGCGGCCAAGCACACGCCGGCCAGCAGCGGTGCGGCCGGTGACACGCCGTCGGCGATCAGACCGCCGGCCGAGTTCACCCGACCCTGCATGGTGTCGGGCGTGATGGTGGCCAGGTACGCCCCGATGCCGGAGTTGTTGGCCGGAACGAAGAACGTACCGATCGCGAGCACGCCGCCGATGATCGCCACGTTGGTCGTGAAGGCCATCGGGAGAACCATCAGCGCCAGTACCGATCCGGTGAGCAACGTCATCCGACCAGTCCGCACGCGAGCGACGATGGTTGGTGCGGCGAACGCACCGGCCAGGCCGGCCAGTGCGGCGATGGTGTCGACGAGGCCGATGGCGGCCGGAGCGGTACCGACCCGGACCAGCCGGAGCGTGATGGCCACGAACACGAAGGTCATCGCGAAGTTGACCGCGCCGCCCCAGAGCAATATGGCGCGATTCGCCTTGTGGTGCCAGACGAATCTCAACCCTTCGGTCATCTCGGTTCGAAGGCTGTGCCGTTCAGTGGCCACGGTCGGCAGCGGCGTTCGTAGTCGGGTGATCGATAGCGCGGCGACGACATAGCTGACCGCATCGACCAGGAACGGCACGCTGCGGGCGACCGAGTACAACGCACCGCCGAGCGGCGGACCGAGTAGCTGGGCGGTATGGGTCCGCATCTGATTCTGGGCGAACGCGGCCGGTCGATCCTTGGGCGGCACCACGGTTCGGACGGCGGCCGAGCCGGCGGGTCCGATGAAGGATGAGCTGATACCGCTGAGAAAACCGACCACGATGAGTTGCGCCAGGGTGAGCAGACCGGTCAGCTCCGCGATCGCCAGGCTGGCGTAACAGAGCGCGGCGAAGAGGTAGGACACCAGCAAGGTCCGCCCGCGAGGCCAGCGATCGACCAGCGCGCCGGCCGGTAATCGGACGATGACCCCGCCCAGCAGCAAGGCGGTGGTGGCCAACCCGGCTTGGGCCGTTGAGCCGGTCAGGGCGTAGCCGATCAATGGGAACACCAACGTGCTCATCGCACTGCCCAGCGCGGAGATGGTCTGGCCGGACCAGAGGATGGTGAAGTCGCGGTTGCCCCGGAGGAAGCCGACCGAGGCCATCGTCAGCTGCCTCTCAGACGCGTCGGGAAAAGTGACAAACTAACACACGGTGACTACTCGGCCTCCGCCACAACATCGTCGATGATGCGCAGATTCTCGATGTCGGACCCGGCGTCGCCGGTCAGGCTGATCAGCGCCTTCCACAGCGCCCAGCCCCGGGCCCGCGCCCACCGTCCGTCGTCCTGATCCACCTCGACCCGGAACCGGTCCCGGGCCGGACCGGTGAAGAAGGTCCAGGCGATGACCAGGTCGCAGGCCGGATCACCCACGCCGGACGTGCCGAAGTCGATCACCGCGGCCAGCGTGCCTTGCCGCATAAGCAGATTGCCCTGGGCTATGTCGCCGTGGAACCACACCGGATCGTCGGCGAAGGTCGAGTCGATCGCGCTCTGCCAGACCCGCTCGGCCCGTTCCGGCACGATCCCATGAGCCCGCAGCCGATCCGACCAGCACCGCAGACTGCTTCGGGCCTGCTCGTCGTAGGCGGCCGGGGAACAACCGCGATAGAAGCAGTGCTCCCCCGCCGCGGGTCCGTCAATGGCATCGATCCGCTGCAATTGCTGGATGAAGTGTGCCAGCTCGGCTGCGAAACCGACCGGATCGGGCACCGTGTCCGCGCTCGCGGTGCGGCCGGTAACCAGCGTCGGACCGACCACGGCCGGTCGAACTCCTCGGTCGGCTCACCGGCGCCGACGACCTGCGGGATCGGGACGGACAGCTGCGGCGCGAGCACGGGCAGCCAACGATTCTCCTTGGCCACCGCGGCCACGTAGCCGGCGGCGCTGGGCAGTCGCACCGCCAGCTCGTCACCGAGACGGTAGGTCCGGTTGTCCCAGCCCTCGACCGGTGCCGGCCGGACCGGGAGGTCGCACCACTGCGGGAACTGCGCCGCGATCAGGCGGCTCACCAGCGCGGCATCGATCCCGCCGCGTCCATCCCGCACGTCGGTGAGTCTGCCCAGCCCGGATCGGTCCGGGCAACCGATTTTCGGTCGCGCCGCTAGCAACCCGCCAGGGCCGGGGATCACTCGTCGAGATAAGGCACAACGACGACCTGGTGCTCGTCGGCGTAAAGGACCTGACCGGGATCGTCGGACTCCACGCGCTGCCATCCGATGCCGTAGCGATCAAGCAGCTCCAGATAGCCACCGATGCGATCGATGAGCTCGCCGGCCCCGGCCTTGAACCAGCAACTGGTGAGCGGGTGGATGTCCTTGTCGAACAAGGTCGAATCGACGTGCGCCGGGTTCGGGTAGGCCGCGTCGTACCAATCGTTGCTGGCGCGCTACCAGCGCCGGTCCGGCTCGCTCAACCGGCCCTGCCGGGCCAGGCCGTTGACCAGGCCGAACACGCCGGTAAAGCTCCCCCGCTCGGTCGGTGTCGAGCTCTGGTAGCGGACGTAACGAGCGCTCACGTCGGTGCGAACCCACTGTCGCGCAAGACCGGAACCTGGTTCGACGAGCCGAACTCGGCGGCGATCTCGACGTCGGATGCGTAGCCTCGATCGATCAATTCTCGTCCGCTGGTGCACTCGGCCAGAGCATTCGGCAAGCCGTCGGCGATGCCGGTGAACGCGGCGACCGCCGATCTGGCCTCCGGGGTGAAGCCGGCCCAGCCGATGCGGTCGGCCACGCCCTGCAGGATCGCACCGGCGCCCCAGAGATCCTCGACGGCCGGGCGCAGCGTGCCATCCGGCCAGCGCTCACCGGCCGCGATCACCACGAGATCGGCACTCTGCCCGGACAGGAACGCGGCCACCGCGGTGGCATTGCGCAGGCAGCCGGACAGCACGGTCAGAGCCTTCTCCGGCAAGGCACAGGAGATGGTCGAACCGTTCGGCGACGGCAGCAGCAGGGCGGTGAGTTCAGGCGCCGCGCGGATGGCGGCTGGGGACAGGCTGACCCCCGACTCCCGGCGCGGACCGGCCAGCGTCGCGCCGAGTTCGCGGGCGCGGTCGTCCGCTCGATCGTCCTGCCAGCGGAAGGGATATGCCGTCGCGCCGCGGTCGAGAGCGACCGAGACCGCGGTGCTGAAGGACAACGTGTCGACCACGACGCCCAGTTCGTAACCGGCGGCCGCGGCCGCCAGGGCCCCGGGCCGGGCCCAGTCGAAGTGAACCCGATGCTGGCTGGACACGGCCTCACGGTATCGGCTGCGCGTCCGGCCGGCGCCCCGGCTGTCGGCCGCGTCCTCGTCACCTGGCCAGCACCGAGGTTGCTCCGGAAGTTAGTGTCGCCTGCATGAGTCCCGAATCAAACGGCAACGGTGCCGATACCGATCGTTTCGTCGAGTTGGCCGAACAGGCCATCGATCGGTTGTGTGCGGAGTACCCGGCCAATGCGACCGTGCTGGGCAACCACGACTACGACGACCGGCTGAGCTACCCGACCGCGGCCGCGGCGAGCCGGCGACGGTCGGAGCTGACCACGCTGCTGGAGGAGCTCGATGGCCTCGGGCCGCTGGACACCGCCGAACAGGCCGACCGCGACATTCTGCGAACCCAGGCTCGCAGCGAGCTGCTGGTGCTCGGCGATCTGGACGAGCCGAGCTGGGACGCCCTGGCACACAACCCGGGCGGGGCGCTGTATTCGCTGATCGCCCAGGACTTCGCGCCGTTGGCGGAGCGGATGGCCAACGTGGCCGGACGGCTCCGTTCGATCCCGGACTACTTCGCGGCCGCCCGGGAACGGCTCACCGACGCCCCGGCCGTCCATCTGGAAACCGCCATCGGACAGTTGGACGGAACCCGGGCCCTGATCCTCGACGAGTTGCCGCCACTGGCCGAACAGGTCGGGCTGGACCTGACCGAGACCATCGACACTGCAGCGGCCGCGGTAGCCGATTACCAGTCCTGGCTGCGGGAACAACTACCGAACGCACACCGTTCCCCGCGGTTGGGCGCTGACCTGTTCGCTCGCAAGCTCGCGTTGACCCTGGCCACGCCGTGGCAGCCGGAGGCCCTGCTGGCCCAGGCCTATGACGATCTGGCCCGGGTCGAGGCCGAGCTGGCCGAGTTGGTCGGCGGCGGACATGACGAGATCGCGGCCGCGTTCGATCGCCTGGCCACCGACGCGCCGACCAGCGACACCATCCTGGCCAACTGCCGGTCGGCGCTGGCGGAGACGACCAGCTTCGTCGACGAACACGAGCTGCTGACCCTGCTGCACGATCCGGTCGAGGTCCAGGAGATGCCCGAGATCGACCGCGGGGTCGCCGTCGCCTACTGCCAGCCGGTCGGCCCGTTGGAGTCCGCGCCGCTGCATACCCGGTTCGCGGTGTCGCCGACGCCGGCCGACTGGTCGAGCGAACGGGTCAACTCCTTCTACCGCGAGTACAACAACCACATGCTGCACAACCTGACCGTGCACGAGGCGATGCCCGGTCACGTCGAACAGCTCTCGCACTCCAACCGCTACGCCGGCCGGACCCAGGTGCGCGGCGTGTACATGAGCGGCTCGTTCGTCGAGGGGTGGGCGGTCTACGCCGAGGAACTGATGGTCAAACACGGCTACCGCAGCGCGGTTTCGGCCGACGCGGCGCGGGCGGTGCGGATGCAGCAACTGAAGATGCAGCTGCGCTCGATCATCAACGCCATCCTGGACATCTCCTTCCACACCGGGGAGCTGGACCAGACCGGCGCGATGGCCCTGATGACGGGCCGGGGCTATCAGGAGGACGGTGAGGCGACCGGCAAATGGCGCCGGGTCCAGCTGACCTCGACCCAGTTGTCGACCTATTACGTCGGCTATCTCGAGGTGCGTGGCCTGGCGGCCGACCTCGCCGTGCTGCACCCGGACTGGAGCGAGCGGCAGTTGCACGACACCATGCTGAGCCAGTCGAGCCCGCCGGTGCGTTATCTGCGGACGGTGCTCGGGCTGCCGGCCCAGCAGTGATCACCCGGTGAGCCCGGAACCCCCGGCGGCGCAGCCGGTCGGCTACGCGCATCGAGGATTCTCCTTGGACGGTGCGGAGAACTCGATCACCGCGTTCCAGGCCGCGGTCGATCTCGGGTTAAGGCACCTGGAGACCGATGCCCGGGTCAGCCGGGACGGGGTGGCGGTCGCGTTCCACGATCACCATCTCGACCGGGTCACCAACTCGACCGGGACGCTGACCGAACTGCCGTGGACCGAGCTGGCCCAGGCCCGGATCATGGGGCGTGAACCGATCCCCCGGCTGGACGAGCTGCTCGACACCTTTCGGGATTGCCACGTCAACATAGACGTGAAGTCCAACGCTGCGATCGGTCCCACGCTCGATGCGATCCGTCGGACCGGGGCCTGGTCACGGATCCGGCTGGCCGCGTTCTCCGACCGACGGCTGCGAGCGTTGCGGCAGGCGGTCGGTCCGCGGGTGGCCACCGCACTGGCGCCGAGCGAGGTACTCGCTCTGATGCTGCGCCGGAACCCCCGGACGGTCGGCTCGACGGCGGCTCAGGTGCCCACCGGCTGGTCGAGATTTGCCATGGTGACACAGGGTTTCGTCGAACACGCCCACGATCAGGGCATCGAGGTGCACGTCTGGACCATCAACGAACGGAGTGAGATGGAGCGGCTGTTCGACCTCGGCGTGGACGCCATCATGTCCGACCGGGCCGACGTGCTCAAGGACGTCCTGATCGCGCGCGGTGCATGGCCGGCGTGAGCCGACTGCGCCGCGGCTGGTACCTCTACGGCTGGGCCAGCCACGTCTTTCCCACCATCGTCGTCACCGTGTTCATGGGCCGGTACCTGACCTCGCTGGCCGAGAACGACGTCGGCAAACAAGGCCGCGTCCACCTGCTCGGGATCCCGGTCGCCCCCGGCAGCCTCTTCGTCTACCTGGTCTCGGTCTGCACCGTGCTGCTGGTGGTCGCGATGCCCGTAGTGGGCGCGGTCGCCGACCGCACCGGGGCCAAGCGCAGCATCCTGCTCGGCTTCGGCTGGCTCGCGGCGGCGGCCTGCGTGGCCATGGTGGCCGTCGCCGGGCACAACTGGCCGCTGGGCTCGATCCTGTTCGTCGTTGCGTTCGTGGGCTATTCCTGTGCGACGGTGGTCAACTACGCCCTGCTGATCGACGTATCTGACGCCGCCGAGCGGGACCACGTCTCGTCCTTCGGCTGGGCTTTTGCCTATATCGGTGGTGGATTGCTGCTGGCGGCCGACTTCGTGCTGTCGTTGTTCCTGGCCGACAAGGCCTGGCTGGCCCGGATCTCGTTGTGTTCGGCCGGTGTCTGGTGGGCCGTGTTCAACCTGCCGGTCTGGCGGTTGCTGCGTGACCTGCCCCGTCCGCCCAGCCAGCCAGTGACCGGTTCGGTGCTCACGGCCGGCTTCCGGCAGTTGCGACACACCATCACCGAACTGCGCGGTTATCGGATCACGATCGCCTTCCTGATCGCCTTCCTCGTCTACAACGACGGCATCCAGACCGTCACCACGATCGCGGCCCAGTACGGCGACAAGCAACTGCACCTGTCGGACTCGGTGTTGTTGTCGGCCATCCTGATCGTGCAGTTCGTCGCCTTCGGCGGCGCGATCTGGCTCGGCCGGTTGGCCGGCCGGCACGGCGCGCGACAGATCCTGATGGCCTCGATCGTGGTGTGGGCCGGGCTGGTGGTCGTGGCCTATTTCTTGAAGGCCGGGGCGGCCTGGCAGTTCTACCTGCTGGCGGTGGCGATCGCGCTGGTGCTGGGCGGCAGCCAGGCGCTGTCCCGTTCGCTGTTCTCCCGGCTCATACCGTCCGGCCGCGAAGCCGAGTACTTCGGGTTGTATGAGATCAGTGACTCCGGAACCTCCTGGCTGGGTCCGCTGCTGTTCGGGCTGACCTACCAGCTCACCAACTCCTACCGCAACGCGTTGGTGTCGCTGCTGGTGTTCTTCGTGGTCGGCTTGGCGGTGCTGGTCCGGGTGCCGTTGCGACGGGGAATCGCCGAGGCCGGGAACATCGCCCCGGACCGGCTATAGGTACGCTGCGCAACCGTGCCGCAGTTACCCGGGATGCCCAGTTCCCCACCACCGGTCGGCGCGCTCGCCTCGATCCCGGCCGCCGGTAATCGCCGGGCCCAACCGATGCCGGCGCACCTGAAGTTCTTCTACGGTCCGATGGACTGTGGCAAATCCACCCTGGCGCTGCAGATCGATCACAACCACGCCCGGCAGGGCCGGCGCGGCCTCATGCTGACCCGCTACGACCGGTCCGGCCGACCCGAGGTGACCACCCGGGTCGGGCTGAGCCACGCCGCCATCGAGATCACCGACGAGCTCGACCTGCGCAAGCTGGTGCTCACCCAGCTCTCCCGGGGCAATCGGGTGGACTATTTGATCGTGGACGAGGCCGGCTTCCTCGAGCCGGCCCATGTCGACCAGCTGGCCGAGTTGGTCGACGACTACCACGTCGACGTGTACTGCTTCGGCCTGTCCACCGACTTCCGCAGCCGGTTGCTGCCCGGCGCGCAACGGCTGATGGAACTGGCCGATGAGATCGCCGCGATCCAGGTCGAGGTGCTCTGCTGGTGCGGGCGGCCGGGTCAGCAGAACGCGCGAGTGGTCAGCGGGGTCGTGGTCCGCGAGGGCGACACGGTCGTCGTGGCCGATACCAGTGTCGACGAGCAGTTCGCCGACGTCCGCTACCAGGTGCTGTGCCGGGCGCACTATCGCAGCGGCCGGCTCGGTGACCCGCCGGTCGGCGAACAGCTGTCGCTCGACTGATCGGACGGGGCGGTCAGCCGCCGGTGCGGCGCGATGAACAGCGTTCGTCCGGCGTGAAGTGGCCGGAGCATACCTAATCCTCGGCTATCCTGGACGGTCGGGGAACCAACCGAGTCCGTCCTGCGTTTACCCGGTGGTACCCATCTGTGGGTTGGGAGTGAGTGACATGGCCGATCGTGTACTCCGGGGCAGCCGCCTCGGCGCAATCAGTTACGAGACCGAATACGCCGCCGAACCGGCACCGCGGCAGCTCGTCAAGTTCCGCTGCGAGCGGGACCACGAGTTCAGCGTGCCGTTCGCGCACGACGCGGAACTGCCGTCGACGTGGGAATGCCGGCTCGACGGCACCACCGCCAAGGCGGTCGACCTGCCGGAGCCGGAGCCGAAGAAGGTCAAGGCGCCACGTACGCACTGGGACATGCTGATCGAGCGGCGCACCATCGCCGATCTCGAAGAGGTCCTGGCCGAGCGGCTGGACGTCCTGCGGGCCCGTCGCGGTGGCGGACCGAGCAAGGGTTCCAAGACCGCCTGAGTCTCGGCCCAAACGCACCAAGCCCCGGTCAGCTGCACGCTGACCGGGG
>CAZZZW010000129.1:0-11246 GCA_964658795.1 Phormidium nigroviride PCC 7112 | reverse complement strand
GATCTCGATCTCTGATTCCGGACTGCCGCCGGCGACTGCAGGCAGGATGGTGACCGCGTCGCCATCCGACAGCGCGGTCTCCAAAGAGCCGGTGAACCGGACGTCCTCGTCGTTGACGTAGACGTTCACAAACCGGTGCAGCGCGCCGTCCTCGGTGATCAGCCGGCCCTTGAGCCCGGTGTGGCGGCTCTCCAGGTCGTCGAGCAGGGCGGCCAGCGTGGCACCGTCACCCGGCACGGACTTCTCGCCGCCGGTGTAGGTGCGCAGGATGGTGGGGATCTTGACCTGAACGGTCATGGTTGGAAACTCCTCATTGGTCAACGGTCACAGGGCTGAACACGCGGGCGACGGAAATAAGTCCACCGGGGTTAGGACTCAGCGACAGTCGTAGCGGACATCGGCCCGGCTGTGTCCGAGCAGCACCCGCTCGATCATCGCTTCGCCACCGCTGGCCATCAGCCGACCACCTCGACCGGTTCCTCGGTGACCACGCCGTCGACGATCCGGAACGACCGGAACTCACTCGTGTCCGGCTCCCGGGTGGAGACCAGGACGTAGTGCGCCTGGGGCTCGTTGGCGTAGGAGATGTCGGTCCGGGACGGGTAGGCCTCGGTGGCGGTGTGGGAGTGGTAGACGACCACCGCCTCCTCATCGGCATCATCCATCGCGTTCCAGATCCGCAACTGCTCCTGCGAATCGAACTGGTAGAACGTCGGCGACGCGGCCGAGTTGAGCATCTCGATCAACCGTTCCGGCCGATCCGAACCCACCGGACCGGCGACCACGCCGCAGGCCTCGTTCGGGTGATCCCGACGAGCATGCGCCACGATCGCGTCGCGGATCTCGGCAGGCAGGCTCAACACATCCTCGAGGATATCGGTCGGTTACCGCGACATCGCTGCCTGGTGACTGAGCCCTCGGTCGGGAGAGGAATCCGTCCGAAAGCGCGTCAGTCCATGACCTGGGTGATGAGCAGATCCTGCACGGCCGAGAGCCAGTGGTAGATGTTGACCACCGGATCACGGGAGTCCAGTTCGATCTCCTCGGTGACGCCGAGGCGGGTACCCAAGGTGAGCCGCAGATCGTTCAGTACCCGCAGCCAACGGTCGACGGCCTCGTCATCCAGGCGCACGGTGCCGGCCCCCTCGGGCAGTTCGGCCCGGCACTGTTCCAGCCGCCCGGTCCGGCCCAGGGCCAGATCGGACTGCACCAGCTCACGGAACTCGGCCGAGGCGGCGTCATCGTCGGAATAGCCGGCCGGATAGAGGCGCTGCATCGCCGGATCGCCCGGATCGGACTCGGACAGTAGCGCGGCGAAGTCGTCGATCAGCCCGGCCAGCAAAGACGATTCGCTGTCGGCCAGTTGCATCCGCAGGACGTCCTCGCGGCGTTTGACCTTCACGAGTCGTGCTGGATGGTCGCCCACAGGCCGTAGCCGTGCAGGGTGGCGGTGTCGCCTTCCATCCGCTCCCGGGGCCCGGACGAGACCACCGCCTTGCCCTTCTCATGCACGTCCAGCATGAGCTTGGTCGCCTTGTCCTTCGGGTAACCGAAGACCTTCATGAACACATGCGTGACGTAGGGCATCAGGTTCACCGGGTCGTTCCAGACCACGGTCACCCAGGGGCGGTCGGCCTGGGACACCTCGTCGGTCTGCTGGTCGGCGCTCGCTTCGCGCTGGGGCGTGACAGTCGGCGTGGACATGACCCCCATGGTAGGCACGGATCGTCCGGACGGGGCTCGGACCGTCGACTCCGCGCGCGCCGACCGACCATCGAGGCAGTTGGTCGATCGTCACACCAGCGGCACGCGGCGGCTCTGGAAGTATCGGGGCATGCAGCGCACCGGCCTGTTCACCGACCAGTACGAACTCACCATGCTGTCCGCGGCGTTGGCCGACGGCAGCGCCGAACGCCGTTGTAGTTTCGAGGTGTTCTCCCGCCGGCTGCCCGATCTGCGCCGGTTCGGCGTGGTCGCCGGCACCGATCGGCTGCTCACCGCGCTGGCCGGGTTCAGCTTCACCGGAACCGAGTTGGAGACGTTGCTCCGGCAGCGGGTGATCGACGACCGATGCGCGCAGTTCCTGGCCGGCTACCGGTTCACCGGTGACATCACCGGTTATCTGGAGGGCGAGCCGTACTTCCCCGACTCCCCCATCCTGACCGTCACCGCCAGCTTCGCCGAGGCGGTGGTGCTGGAGACGCTGGCGCTGTCGATCCTGAACCACGACTCAGCGGTGGCTGCCGCCGCGACGCGGATGGTGATCGCCGCCGGCGGCCGGCCGCTGATCGAGATGGGCTCACGCCGGACCCATGAATCGGCCGCCGTCGCCGCGGCCCGCGCCGCCTACCTGGTCGGGTTCACCGCGACCTCGAACCTGGCCGCCGGCGCCCAGTTCGGGGTGCCCACCACCGGCACCGCCGCCCACGCCTTCACGTTGCTACACGACGACGAGGAGGCCGCGTTCGCCGCCCAGCTCGACCAACTCGGGGTCGGCACCACGCTGCTGGTGGATACCTACGACACCCGCCGCGGCATCGAGAAGGCGGTGGCGGTGGCCGGGCCCGGCCTGGGCGCGGTCCGGATCGATTCGGGCGACCTCACCGTGATGGCCCACCAGGCCCGCGAACAGCTGGACGCACTGGGGGCCACCGGCACCAAGATCGTGGTCAGCGGCGATCTGGACGAGTATTCGATCGCCGCCCTCGGGTCGGCCCCGGTCGACAGTTACGGCGTCGGCACGTCCTTGGTGGTCGGCTCGGGCGTCCCGACCGCCGGCTTGGTCTACAAGTTGGTCGAGGTGGACGGCCGGCCGGTGGCCAAGCGCAGTGAGCACAAGGCCTCGGCCGGGGGTGTTAAGCAGGCCTGGCGCCGGCACCGGGATTCGGGGACCGCGACCGAGGAGCTCGTGGTGCTGGAGTCCTCGTCCTTCGAGCCCGGCGAGAATGATCGGCTGCTGACCCACTCGCTGGTGGCCGGAGGTGAGACGGTGTTGGATCTGTCGCTGGCCGCGGCCCGGGAACATCACCGCGAAGCCGTGGTTGCGTTGCCGTGGGAGGCGCTGAAACTGTCCCGCGGTGAGCCGGGGCTACCGGTCACCCTGCTGTGACGGGGTTGGGCCGGCATCGGAGTCGCCGGTAATCTGGGGGTTCGCTCACAGACTGGAAGAGGCGGCTCAGCGTGAAACTGCTCGTAACCGGTGGCAACGGCTTCATCGGCACCAACTTCGTCCGGATGCTGGCGACCAGCCACCCGGAGTACGAGGTCACCGTCATCGACAACATGGCCGAGACCGGGGGCGAGTCGAACCTGGCCGGCCTCGACCGTGAGGTCCGGCTGGTCAAGGGCGACATCCGTGATGCCGACCTGGTCGAACAGCTGGTCAAGGAGCACGAAGCGGTCGTCCACTTCGCCGCGGAGAGCCACAACGACAACTCCTTCCTGTACCCGGAACTGTTCGCCGAGACGAACGTGATGGGCACGGTGAACCTGCTGCGGGCCGCCCGGTTGCACGATCGCCGGATGCACCACATCTCCACCGACGAGGTGTACGGCGACCTGGCCCTGGACGACCCGGCCAAGTTCACCCCGGAGAGCCGCTACAACCCCTCGTCCTACTACTCGGCCGGCAAGGCGGCGTCCGACCACTTCGTCCGGGCCGCGTGGCTGCAGTTCCAGGTGCCGGTCACCGTGTCCAACTGCAGCAACAACTACGGGCCGTACCAGCATGTGGAGAAGTTCATCCCGCGTCAGATCACCAACATCCTGACCGAGGTGAAGCCGAAGCTGTACGGTGCCGGCACCAACGTCCGGGACTGGATCCACGTGCTCGACCACAACGAGGCCGTGCTGGCCATCCTGGAGCGGGGTCGGCTCGGTGAGACCTACCTGATCGGCGCCGAGGGCGAGCGAAACAACCTCGACGTGGTCAAGGACCTGCTGCAACTGCTGGGCAAACCGGCCGACTGGTTCGATCACGTGGCCGATCGCCCGAGCCACGACCGGCGCTATGCCATCGACGCGTCCAAGCTGCGCGACGAGCTCGGCTGGGCGCCGCAGTACACCTCATTCGAGGACGGCCTGGCCGACACGGTCGACTGGTACCGCAACAACGAGGCCTGGTGGGCCCCGCTCAAGGCGGCCGCCGAGGCCCGGTACGCCGAGTTGGGCCGCTAGCCCCCGTCGCTCCCCCAGTGAGTGGCTACTTTTCCGCCCAGTGGCTAGCTATTTCTGGCCACTCGCGCCACAAAGTAGCCACTCGCCGGGCTGACTCAGGTCAGCTCTAGATCTGCGGCCTCGACCACTGACCTCCCCGCCAACGAGCAACTCAGGTCAGCTCTAGATCTGCGGCCTCGACCTCACTCCGCGGGATGCCGAGGATGTAGAGGACAGCGTCCAGGAACGGGGTGTTGACCGACACCTCAGCCGTCTCCCGCAAGGCGGCTTTGGCGTTGAACGCTATGCCCAAACCGGCTCGCTGCAACATGTCGATGTCATTGGCGCCGTCGCCGATGGCCACCGTCTGGGACAGCGGCACATCATGCTCGGCTGCGAACCGGGTCAGCGCCCGGGCCTTGCCGGCCCGATCGATGACCTCGCCGGTCACCCGCCCGGTGAGCCGGCCGTCAGCCACCTCGAGCACGTTGGCCGCGGCGAAGTCCAGGCCCAGCTCGGCCACGAACCGGTCGGTCAGCACGGTGAAGCCACCGGACACGACGCCGACGGCATAGCCGAGCCGCTTCAGCGTACGGACCAGGGTCCGAGCACCCGGCGTCAGCACGAGTTCGTCGCGGACCCGCTCTACCTCGGCCACGGATAGGCCGGCCAACAGCGCCACCCGGGCGGTCAGCGACTCCCGGAAATCCAACTGACCGCGCATCGCCGACGTCGTGAGCGCGGCAACCTGGTCCAGCACGCCGGCCCGGGCCGCCAGTTCATCGATACCTTCGCCCTGCACCAGGGTGGAATCGACGTCGAGCACGACCAGCCGCTTGGCCCGGCGCGCCAGTCCGGCCCGTTCGACCGCGATGTCCAACCCGGTCGCGGTGGCGGCCAGCGCGAGTGCGGATCGCACCGCGGACTCGTCGGCCTCGACCATCAGCTCCAAGCTCGACACCGGGTAGTTCGACAGCTGGGTGATCGAGGTGATGTTGCCGCCGGCGTCGGCGATCCGCTGGGTGATCTCGGCGATCGCCCCCGGCCGCAACGCCTGGCCCAGCACGATCACGTGCAGCAGGCTTCCCGAGCGCGAAGTCGGTGCCTCGGCCTCGTCCATCAGGACGACCTCGTGGTCCATCCCGAGCGCGTCGGCGGTGGTGCCGACCGAACGTCGTAGCGGGGCCGGATCACCATGTACGGCGAGCAGAACCCCGACGATCAGCCGACCCCGGATGACCACTTGCTCGACATCGGACACCTCGACATCGTGGGCGGCCAGCGAGCTGAACAGCGCGGCGGTGACCCCCGGACGATCCCGTCCGGAGATGGTCACGAGCACGGAGACAGGCTGCATGACAGACGGCGTTCCCTGGCAGTCGGCGGGACGAGCCCACCACGCCGCCAGCTACTCAGGCACCCGGATCGGTGTCGCGGTGACCATTGCGACCGCCCTCGCCGCCGATGACGCCGGCACCCATCGCCTCGAGGTGCTTGTGCCGCTTGTCGGCGTGCGCCTCTCGCTCGAGCTGCGGGATGAGGTGCGGGTAGTGCGCCTCGAAGGCGGGACGCTCGGACCGGATCCGCGGCATGGAAGTGAAGTTGTGTCGCGGCGGCGGGCAGGACGTCGCCCACTCCAGGGAGTTGCCGTGACCCCACGGGTCATCGGCCAATGCCACCTCGCCGTAGCGGTAGGAGTGGTAGACGTTCCACAGGAACGGCAACATCGAGGCACCGAGCAAGAACGAACCGCAGGTGGAGAACGTGTTCAGGAAGGTGAAGCCGTCGCCGGGCAGGTAGTCGGCGTACCGGCGCGGCATGCCTTCGGCACCCAGCCAGTGCTGCACCAGGAAGGTGGCGTGGAAGCCGATGAACGTCAGCCAGAAGTGCACCTTGCCCCAGCGCTCGTTCATGTAGCGGCCGGTGAACTTGGGGAACCAGAAGTAGATGCCGGCGTAGGCCGCGAACACGATGGTGCCGAACAGCACGTAGTGGAAGTGCGCCACCACGAAATAGCTGTCCGAGACCTGGAAGTCCAGCGGCGGCGAGGCCAGCAGCACGCCGGTGAGACCACCGAACAGGAAGGTCACCAGAAAGCCGACGGAGAAGAGCATCGGGGTCTCGAAAGTGATCGAGCCCTTCCACATGGTGCCGATCCAGTTGAAGAACTTCAGCCCGGTCGGCACCGCGATCAGGAACGACAGGAACGAGAAGAACGGCAGCAGCACCGCACCGGTGGCGAACATGTGGTGGGCCCACACGGTCAGCGACAGCGCGCCGATGGACAGCGTTGCCAGCACGAGGCCCTTGTAGCCGAAGATCGGTTTGCGGCTGAACACCGGGAAGATCTCGGAGACGATGCCGAAGAACGGCAGGGCCAGGATGTAGACCTCAGGGTGGCCGAAGAACCAGAACAGGTGCTGCCAGAGGATGGCCCCACCGTTCTGGGACGCGAAGACCTGGGCCCCCAGATGACGGTCGACGTAGAGCACCAGCAGCGCCGAGGTCAGGATCGGGAACGCCAGCAGCACCAGCAGCGAGGTGACCAGGATGTTCCAGGTGAAGATCGGCATCCGGAACAGCGTCATGCCCGGGGCCCGCAGCGTGATGATCGTGGTCACCATGTTCACGCCGCCGAGGATGGTGCCCAGACCGGAGATGGCCAGGCCGATGATCCAGAAGTCGGTACCGGTACCGGGCGAGTTCATGGCGTCGTTCAGCGGCAGGTAGAACGTCCAGCCACCGTCGGCCGCGCCACCCGGGGTCGCGAAGCCGGCCACCGCCAGCGTCGCGCCGAACAGGTACAGCCAGTAGGAGAAGGCGTTCAACCGCGGGAAGGCGACGTCCGGCGAGCCGATCTGCAGCGGCAGCACCAGGTTGGCGAAGGCGAACACGCTCGGCGTCGCGAAGAACAGCAGCATGATCGTGCCGTGCATCGTGAACAGCTGGTTGTACTGCTCGGGCGAGAGGAACTGCATGCCCGGCCGGGCCAGCTCGGCGCGCATGACCAGGGCCAGCAGGCCACCGATCATGAAGAAGATGAAGGACGTGACCAGGTACATCCGGCCGATGAGCTTGTGGTCGGTGGTCCGCAGTACCTGCAGGAACATCGAGCCCTTCTGGAGCTCGGTGGCCGGGTAGGGACGGGTCACGATCGGAGTGGGCTCGACGTCCAGGCTGTCCGCCGCGCCAGCGCGATCTTCAGTGGTGGTCAAACCAGCCTCCGGCATGTCAGGTACGCATTCGCGGCCGGACGAACGAGCCCGCCAACCGCATCCTGGCCAGAATAGCCACCCGGTCCCATGGTGGGGGCAGCGACCCGGCCGGTTCGGACACCCGAGCCGCGTCATGGGCGTCCTAGCCGCCTGCGGCGGTGACGCACTAGTTTCGGAGTCATGGCTCTCAGCGCTGCCGACACATCCCTGCTCGACCTGATCGCGGCCGGTCACAACGGCGTCCTGGTGGCACTGAAGAAGGACGGCCGCCCGCAACTGTCGAACATCAGCTACGCCTATTACCCCGAGCAGCAGCTGATCAAGATCTCGATCACCGCGACCCGGGCCAAGTACCACAACCTCAAGCGCGATCCGCGGTGCAGCCTGTATGTCTCCGCCAAGGACTTCTGGTCCTATGTCGTGGCCGAGGGCGACGCCGAGCTGTCCGAGGTCGCGGCCGACCCGCACGACGCGGCGGCCGACGAGCTGGTCGAGGTGTACCGCACGATCGCCGGCGAGCACTCCGACTGGGACGACTACCGCCGCGCGATGGTCGCCGACCGGCGGGTCGTGGTGCGATTGCCGATCGCTCGGGTGTATGGGCAACCGGCCCGGTGATCTGGTAGCGATCAGTCCGGCCCAAGGTCGATCGCGGGTACGCCCCCGCCCGGTAAACCCTTTAAGGATCAAGGAGAAACGTCAATGGCATTGCGGATCGGATACAAGGCTTCAGCTGAGCAGTTCGGCCCCCGGCAGCTGCTGGACTACGCGGTCGAGGCCGAGCAGGTGGGATTGGACAGCGTTACCGTCTCCGATCACTTCCAGCCCTGGCAGCACGACGGCGGCCACGCGCCGTTCTCGATGGCCTGGCTGGCCGCGGTCGGTGAGCGGACCGAGCGGGTCCAACTCGGCACCAGCGTGATGACGCCGACCTTCCGGTACAACCCCGCCGTCGTGGCCCAGGCCTTCGGCACCCTGGGCTGCCTCTACCCGGGACGGATCATGCTCGGCGTCGGCACCGGCGAGGCGTTGAACGAGGTCGCGGTGGCCCGGCTCGAGTGGCCGGACTTCAAGGAGCGCTACGCCCGGTTGCGGGAATCGATCCGGCTGATCCGCGAGCTGTGGGCCGGCGAGCGGGTCACCTTCGAGGGCGACTATTACCAGACCACCGACGCCACCGTGTATGACCGGCCGGAGGTGCCGGTGCCGATCTACATCGCCGCCGGCGGCCCGCAGGTGGCCAAGTACGCCGGGCGCGTCGGCGACGGCTTCATCTGCACCTCGGGCAAGGGCCGTGAGCTGTATGAGGACAAGTTGCTGCCCGCGGTCGACGAGGGCCTGGCCGCCTCTGGCCGGGACCGGTCACAGCTGGACCGGATGATCGAGATCAAGCTGTCCTACGACCACGATCTCGACCAGGCCCGGGAGAACACCCGGTTCTGGGCACCGCTGTCGCTGACCGCGGAACAGAAGCACGGCCTGCACGACCCGATCGAGATGCAGAAGGCCGGCGCCGAACTGCCGATCGAGCAGATCGCGAGCCGCTGGATCGTCACCGACGATCCCGCTGAGGCCGTCGAGCAGATCAAGCCGTACGTGCAGGTGGGGCTCAACCACCTCGTCTTCCACGCACCTGGA
The DNA here is from genome assembly GCA_964658795.1 of Phormidium nigroviride PCC 7112. GTDB lineage: Bacteria > Actinomycetota > Actinomycetes > Mycobacteriales > Jatrophihabitantaceae > Jatrophihabitans_A. The sequence goes on along the minus strand of CAZZZW010000129.1, from coordinate 2,238 downwards.
CACGACCAGTCCCGGTTCCTCGAACAATTCTCGGCCGACGTCCTGCCACTACTGCGACAACTCGGCTGACATACACCTGGTTCGTCGCCGACGTCTCCAGCAACTGCGACAACTCCCTTACCCCGGCACCAACGATTCTCAGCTACCGGCTGGCTTCTTCTCAGCAGGCCCAAGGGTGCCCGACTCGATTTGAGCAATTCCCGGATTAGTGCTCGACTGATCACCGAGAGTGACGATGGGGCTTAACGACAAGCCGTGATCAGTTCAGAGCAGGGATGTCCATGAAACGAGTACTCGCAGCCGGAGCAGGCACGTTCCTGTTTTCGGCATCGTTGGCTGTCGTCGCGGCGCCGGCCGCGCACGCCTCGACGTTGAACGTGCCCGGAAGTTACCGAACCATCAGCGCGGCCATCGCGGCCGCCCACAGCGGTGACACGGTGCTGGTCGCGCCGGGCACCTATCGGGAAAACCTGACGATCGTCGGCAAGAACGTGGCCGTCCGGTCGTCCGGTGGCGCCGCGCGCACCATCATCGCCGCACCCGGCGGACGGACTCCGGTGATGTTCCAGAACGTCGGCCGCACCGCCCAGTTGTGGGGCTTCCGGATCGTCTCCGGCAATGCCCCCGCCGGCCAGGGTGGCGGTGTCACCGCGGCCAACGGAGCCAGTCCGACCATCGCCTACAACCAGATCGTGTCCAACCGCTCGGTTGACGGCGGCGGCATCCTGGCCTACGGCTCGTCCTCCCCCGACATCGCCTACAACACGATCCAGAGCAACCACGTGAGCGTGTTCGGCGGCGGCATCTTCGCCTACATGGGCTCGAACCCGTCCATCCGCGGCAACGTGATCAGCGCTAACTCCGCGACCGATGGCGGTGGCGGGATCTACCTGGAGGCCAACTCCGGTGATCGGTCCGCGCGGGCCGGTGGCACGGTCACGCAGAACACCATCACCAACAACAGCGCCGGCGAGGCGGGCGGCGGCATCATGCTGCGTACCGGTGAGGTCGCGGTGATCAGCGCCAACGTCATCACCGGCAACACGGCCGCCTACGGTGGCGGCATCCACGTCGAGACCAACGGCAGTGGCCCGTACATCACCGGCAACACGATCAACAGCAACAGCGCCCCGACCTCCTCGGCCTACCCGGGCAGTGGCAGCGGCGGCGGCATCTCGGTGTTCGGCCAATCGACGCCGACCATCGTGCACAACTCGATCGCGGGCAATCGCAGCAGTCAGTACGGCGGCGGGTTGGTGCTGGCGGAGGACTCCAACTCACGGGTCAGCGCCAACAACATCAAGCTGAACGCGACCACCAACTCCGGTGCCTACGGGGGCGGCGTCTTCGTCGGCAACGCCAGCACGACCTTCTGGAACAACATCGTGCAGCGCAACACCGGGCACGAGGGCGGCGGACTGGCACTGGCCGGTACCGGCACCCAGATCATCCTGAACAACAGCTTCGTGTCGAACCAGACCAGCTCGGGCAGTACTCCGCTCGGCGGCGGCATCTTCCTCGGCAAGCAAGGCGTGTCGGTGAAGAACAACCTGTTCCTACACAACGCCAACTACCAGATCTTCGACGCGACCTCGGCCAACGCCTACGCCAACAATCTCGCTGACGTCTCGGTCCTCGGGGACTTCTACAGCTACCACGGCGGAGCGCAGACCTTCGCTCGGTTCAACGGCGGGCAGTACTTCCCGGCGGTGGCCAACATCGACGGCAATGCGGCGGTGGTCAACGGCCCGGGCGGTAACTACATGCTCACCGCGGCCTCGGCTGCGGTGAACCACGCCCGGGCGTCGGGAGCGCCGACCATCGACTACCGCAACGCGCACCGGCCGTACGGCGGCGGCTACGACATCGGCGCCTACGAATACACCGGCTGAGATCGAGCCTTGTGCGGCAGGCCGTTCCTGGTTCAGGCTGACACCTGCGTGACCAGTCCGATTCCACATCGAGGAAGGAACGTCGCATGGCCGTTTCGGTGAATCTTGCTAAAGCGTTGGACAAGGCCTACGAGGACAAGAGCCTGGACGAGATCCTGGCCGCTCCCCCATCCGCCCTGGCCGGCCTGACTCCGAATCACGACAAGCTGCTCAAGGAAGCCCTCGGCATCGACACGATCGCCGAACTCGGCAGCAACAAGTACTTCGCCCTGGCCGGCGTCCTGGTGGCCCTGTCGGGCAAGACCGGCTGACCACACGAGCACGAACCCGCTGCCGCCGATGGGCT
>CAZZZW010000128.1:0-11303 GCA_964658795.1 Phormidium nigroviride PCC 7112 | reverse complement strand
ACCACTGTGCCGGACGCGGGCCCGGCGCAGCGGACGGAGTGGACGTCGGACGGGCCGGGGCCTCTTCCGACGGAGCGGCCGTAGCCGCAGCAGCGGCCGGCGCAACCGGGGTCTCGACCGGCGGTGCCGCAGCCGGAGCCGGTGCCGGGGTCTCGACCGGAGCCGGGACGGGTGCGGCCGGAGCAGCGGCCGCGGCCGGCGCGGGTGCGGCCGGAGCCGGCGCAGCAGCCGCCGGTTTCGGAGCCGCCTTGGCCGGTGCTTTTTTGGCCGGTGCGGCCGTGGCCGCCGGGAATGCTTCGCGAAGCCGCCGGGCAACCGGGGCTTCGACGGTGGACGATGCGCTCTTGACGAACTCGCCGAGTTCGCTGAGTTTTGCCAGAACTTCCTTGCTGGGTACGCCGAGTTCTTTTGCGAGCTCGTGTACGCGGGCCTTGCCTGCCACTGGACTCCTTCATAACAGGACCGGCGGCAGCCCGCAGGTCCCGATCTAGGTGGGAAACGCACTCATGGGTGACGCTTCATCGGGTGCTCATAGCTCTGTCTCTCACTTTCGCGAGTTCCCGGCCCGGGAATTCGGACCGCTGACAAATCACTGCAAACTTTAGCTGGTCTCCTCGAGATACCGACGGACCGGAGCCGGGTCGAGCGGGTCACTGCTGCGCAGTGCTCGTCCGAAGGCCCGACGTCGTTCCGCCAGTTCCACACAAGTCAGCTCGGGGTGCAACCAAGCTCCCCGGCCGACCGCGCGATGCCGCGGATCCGGAACGACGACCCGCACCGGCGAGCCGGTGACATCGGGCCGAAGTTCGGGATCTGCGACTACTCGAAGCAGATCAGCGGCCGCAGCGCGCCGACGACAGCCGATGCAGGTGCGCACAGGACCCTCGCCGTCACTCCGACGACCGTCGTCCAGTCTACCCCTCACCGACAGTGGAATTGTCCGGCCGGGACTCAGTCGCTTCTGCCGCGGTCCCGAATTCGACCGGAGGCTCGGCGTCGGAGTGGATGTCGATCCGCCAGCCGGTCAGCCGGGCCGCCAGCCGGGCGTTCTGGCCCTCGCGGCCGATTGCCAACGACAGCTGGTAGTCGGGCACGACGACGCGGGCAGCCTTGGCGGTCAGGTCCACCACGGTGACCTCGCTCGCGGTGGCCGGCGACAGGGCGTTGCCGACGAACGTGGCCGGATCGTCGTCGTAGTCGATGATGTCGATCTTCTCGCCGTGCAGCTCGGCCACAACGTTGCGAACCCGCTGTCCCATCGGCCCGATGCAGGCACCCTTGGCATTGAGACCGTCGACCGTGGAACGAACTGCGATCTTGGTCCGGTGTCCGGACTCGCGAGCCACCGCCATGATCTCGACGTGCCCGTCGGCGATCTCGGGGACCTCGAGCGAGAACAGCTTCTTGACCAGGCTCGGGTGAGTGCGGCTGAGCGTGATCTGCAATCCGCGCATGCCCCGGACGACCGACACCACGTAGCACTTGATGCGGGTGCCGTGGTCGTAGACCTCGCCCGGCACCTGCTCCGACGGTGGCAGCACCGCCTCGACCTTGCCGAGCGACACCAGCACCAGACCGCGCTGGGTCGCCTGAGCGTCGGCCTGGATGATCCCGGTGACGATGTCGCCCTCGTGACCGGAGTATTCGCCGTAGGTGTTGTCGTGTTCGGCATCGCGCAGCCGCTGCATGATGACCTGCTTGGCCGTCATCGCCGCGACCCGGCCGAAATCGGTCGGGGTGTCGTCGAACTCCTCGATGAGCTCACCGTCGGGTGAGTACTCGGCCGCCCAGACGGTGACGTCACCGCTCTTGCGGTCGATCTCCACCCGGGCGTGCGGCATCGGATGGTTGCTGTGCCGGTACGCCGACAACAGGGCCGTCTCGAGCGCCTGCATGACGGTGTCGAAGGAGATCTCCTTCTCCCGCTCGATGCTGCGCAATGCGGCGATATCGACTGTGACCATGGCTCAGTCCTCCTCGTCCTCGGTGTCGAAATCCCCGTCGTCCTCGGCGTCGCCGGCCGGTCCGGTCTTGTCGCCGGGCCGGCTGAACTCGACCTGGACCCGGCCGGTGCCGAGTTCGGCCCAGTGCAAGCGCCGGGACGCCCCGTCCACCTCAAGGGTGATTCCGTCGCTGTCCAGGTTCGTCACCCGGCCGACGGTCGGCTCAGCGGCCTCGTTCACGGGCACGCTGACCAGCCGGCCGACCGCGCGCCGCCAGAGCCGGGGCTCGGTGAGCGGGCGATCCACCCCGGGCGAGCTGACCTCGAGCACGAACGGTCCGGCGAACGCGCCGTCGTTCTCATCGAGGGTGTCCGACACCAGGCGGGACACGTCGGCCACTGCGTCCAGATCGATGCCGCCGTCACCGTCCACGGTGACCCGAACCAGGCTGCGTCGTCCGGCCGCGCTGACCGAGAGGTCGACGAGCTCATAGCCGGCGGCTGACACCACGGGATCGAGCAGGTCATGCAGCCGTTGCCGTTGCGGTGACCGGGCAGTCATCTCTCGCCGCTCCCGTCGGTGTCCAGTTGTTACTCGTCAGGCGGTACACATCGTCTGAGATCGCACTGAGGTGCTGATCGCCAACGATCCTACCGGCATCTGGAAGACTGCTCACGCCATGGCTGACATCTCCCGACGCACCCTGCTCAGCCGGTCGGCCCTGCTCGCCGGACTGGTCGTCGGTGCCGGGCTCGGCCTGTCCCGCCAGGTGCATCACAAGGTCGCGGTGCCGCCGCCGGCCCCGCCGACCGCGCTCACCGATGCCCTGGCCCGGCAGCAATCCCTGTTGGCCGGTTACGCCGCGGTGGCCGGCGCGCCGGCCGGCTTGCAGGCCGATGTGTCCGCGCACGGTGTCGCGATCCGGGCGCTGCTGGAGAACTACCCGGGCTGGCGACTGGCCCAGCAGACACCCGCCACGTCCGCCATCCCCGCCCCCGGTGTGGCTGTCCCCCACACCCGGGCCGAACTGGCCACCAGTTCGAGGACCATGGCTAAATTCCTTGTCGTAGCGGTACAAACCTGGTCCACCGACGATGCCGAGGCGGCCGCCGTGGTGCCGACCCTGGCCAGCATCGCCGCCAGCCTGACCACCCATGCGCAGGTGCTGGCGTGAGTTCGCCCTCGTCCTCGACTGCGACCTCGGCCGGCGACCCGATCGCCGACGGGCTGCAACAGGTACTGGCCGCCGAACACGCCTGCGTCTACGGCTACCCCGCCCTGGGCACCCACCTCACCGATGACGGTCAGGTCGGCCAGGCCCGCAGCCAGGAGGAGGCACACCGGTTGCTCCGGGACGCGGTGGCCGAGCAGCTGGTCACGCTCGGCCAGACCCCGGTCGCGGCGAGCGTCGGATACGCCCCGCCGTCAGCGCTCACCTCCGACCAGGCCGCTCAGCAGTGGGCGCTGCAGCTGGAGGAGCAGGTCGCCGCGGCCTACCGCTACCTGTTGCTCTGCGCGATCCGGGCCGGCGGAGCGCAGCCCGGCATCAGGAACCAGGCCGTGACCGGGCTGACCACGGCCGCTTCGTCGGGCCTCTACTGGCGTCGGCTGACCACGCCTGGTGCACCGACGGCGGCGTTTCCCGGTAGTTCCTGAGCCGAACCCGAACGTCAGCCCTCGGCCAGCCAGCCGTCGATGACCGGCACCAGCTCGCTCAACTGGTGGATGGTCGCATCCGGCACGCCGTCCTCGCCGCGCTGCTTCTCGGGGATGACCGACAGCGGGATGTGCACGGCCCGCATGCCGACCCGGTTGGCCCCGAAGACGTCCTCGAACAATCGGTCGCCGACGTAGACCGCGCGGGCCGGATCGCTGACCCCGACAGCATCGAGCGCGGCCCGGAACGCCTCCGGGTGCGGCTTGGCCCATGGGATCTCGGAGGAGTAGACCGCACCGTCGATCAGGTGGTCGACCTGATCGCGGGTGAAGATCCGGGCGTGCTGGTCCTGCGGCCAGGTGGTGTTGGACAGCACGCCGACCTTCAGCCCGCGAGTTCGCAACGCCTCGAACACCTCGGGCACGTCGGGATCGGTGATCGAGTGCGCATCCCACCATTGGTAGTAGGCGGCCAGTTGCGGCTCGGTCAGGCTGAGCTCGGCCAGCGCAAGGATGTCGTTCAGGGTGCCGCTGCGATGCTCGTGCCGGACCAGGCCCCACACCTGGTCCTCAGCCGCCAGCAGCGCCTTGGCCTGAGCGTCGTCACGGGTGACGGTGAACCAACAGTCGTAGAGGTCGATGGTGTGCCACGGGGTCAGCGTGCCGCCCCAGTCGAAGATCACGGCGTCGAGTTGCATGTCTACTGGCTATCACACGGCACCGACAAACCACACACGGATTACCGCCGGCATTGCCGATCAGGCTTATTTCAGAAGAGGATTGTCCGCAGCGTGGCCAGCTGGACGAAGCCCAGCCGGTCGTACAACGACCGGGCAGGGGTGTTGTAGGCATTGACGTAGAGGCTCACCGTGGGCGCCCGGCGCAGGCCGTACTGCAGCACCGCCGCCATGCCGGCCCGGCCCAGCCCCATGCCCCGCAGATCCGGCCGGACCCAGACCCCCTGGATCTGCGCGGTGCCTGGTGACAGCGAGCCGATCTCGGCCTTGAACACGACCCGGCCGCGTTCGTCGAACCGGGCGAAGGCCCGCTCGCCACCGATCAGTTCGGCGACCCGGTTGCGATAGCTGCGGCCACCGTCGCTGCCGTTCGGCGATGCTTCGAGTTCCTCGGTGAACATCGCTACCGCGGCCGGCAGGAATCGCTCCAACTCCCCCGCCACCACGGGGCGCACGTACGGATCGACCGGGACCGGCGCCGGATTGCGGGTCATCAGCAGCGGCTGGCTGGTCCGGACCGCGCGAGGCGGACCCCAGCGCGGCGTCAGCTGGGACCACAGCACGCCGACCGCTTCGGCCGGCCCGACGATCGAGGAGCAACCGCGCATGCTGCGCGACAGCTGGCCGCCCAGTAGCTCCAGCGCGTCCAGGTCGTCACCGATCGGGATCAGGTTGCCGCCGTGGAACACCGCTGCCCGCAGCCGTCCGTCCGGTCCGTCCAGTCCCCAGACGAAACCGCCGAAGCGTTGCGGATCCAGATCAGGCACCGCCCGTAGCCGCGAATCGACGACACAGTTGACGATCGGGTCGGCGTTCACCAGCGCTCGCAGCGCATCGGCGTCCCGCTCGTTCAGCACCCGAGGCTGGGCCTGAATCACCGTCACGCCGACCAACTTACCCGGACCGGCCGATCCAGCGGTCTTCGCGCGGGCGCTCATGCCGGGCGCGCGCTGCGCAGGTCAGAAGCCGGTGCCGTACTCCGGTGCGCGGTCGGTGCCGAAGGCCAGATCGAACCGCTGCAGCTTCCTCGCATCGTCACCGCGCAGCTGTCCGGCCCGAGCCAGCGTGTTGGCCCGGAGACCACCGAGGTAGATCGAGCCCAACCCGGCACGATCCAGCCAGACCTCGGCCGGACGGTCGGTCGGCACGCACTCGGCATCGTCCGGGCCGCCGTACAGCGCGAATCGCTCACCGTCGACGTCCAGCACCGTGTCCAGTTCAAGCTGGTACCGGCGGGCCGCGAGCAGCCCGGCGACATCGACCGGTCGCAGCCACAATCCGTCCTTGGCCGCGGTGACCTGGACCTGCCGCGGATCGGTCAGCAGCAACGGCAGCGGATCGTCGAGCGGCAGTTCCCAGGTCTCGATGCTGGCGAACAGATCGAGGCCGAGCAGCACCTGCCACAGAGCGGCATGGGCCGCCGGCGTCTGGATCTTGTAGTCCGTGATCACGCAGACGCTGGCCGGATTGCCGTTCTGCCAACTCTCGCGGGTGCGGTACGAGAGGTAGCCCTCGGGGTGGGCCAGGTAGCGGCGTTCAGACAGTCCGTCGCGGTAGTACTCCCGGTCGAGGAAGATCGAGTGCCACCACCGATCGTCGCGGCTGAGGGCGCCGGGCATCTGGTTCTCCCACTGGCGATGCAACTCCGGCAATCGCGTTCGGGCTTGCTCAGCCGATAGGAACTCGACTGACGACGCATCCACCGGGGTGCGCAGGCGGGTGAGCCGGCGGTCGATCGAGAGTTTGCGGCTGTGGGTCGCGGCACCATAGCCGTAGCGCCGATAGATGCCGCCTTCGCTGGCCGTCAGCAACGCACAGGCATCCCCGTTGGCGGCATAGCCGTCCAGCAGCGAGGTCATCATGGCCGTCAACACGCCTCGTCGCCGATGGGTCGGCAATACCGATACCCAGGTCACTCCGGGCACGTTGACCTTGGCGCCACCGGGCACGGTCAGATCGAAGCGGAAGTCACCGCTGACGCCGACGACCCGATCGGCCTCGGTGGCGACGGTGAAGTTGATGCCACGCTCGGCCACGTCGTTCCGGTGTTGCTCGGTATAGCTGAAACCGAACGAGATGCCATCGACATCGATGATCGCGGGCAGGTCCTCGGGTGTGCCCGGGCGTACCTGGATATCCATAGTTCCCGAGTGTTGCATCCGGGAAAAGCGGTTTTCAGCTGATGGCGACCGTGGGTTCGCCGGAGGCGACGCCGTCGGCCATCATCTGCTCGGCCAACCGCATTGCCTCCTCGATCAGCGTCTCGACGATCTGGGATTCCGGCACCGTCTTGATGACCTCGCCCTTGACGAAGATCTGGCCCTTGCCGTTGCCGCTGGCCACACCCAGATCGGCCTCACGCGCCTCGCCCGGACCGTTCACGACGCAGCCCATGACCGCGACCCGCAACGGAACCTCGACGCCCTCGAGTCCGGCGGTGACCTTCTCGGCCAGGGAGTACACATCGACCTGGGCCCGGCCACAGGACGGGCAGGACACGATCTCAAGCCGGCGCTGGCGCAGGTTCAACGATTCCAGGATCTGCAGGCCGACCTTGACCTCTTCCACCGGCGGGGCCGACAGCGAGACCCGGATGGTGTCACCGATGCCCTGGGACAGCAGGGCCCCGAACGCGACCGAGCTCTTGATGGTGCCCTGGAACGCCGGGCCGGCCTCCGTAACCCCGAGATGCAAAGGGTAATCACACTTCTCGGCCAGCAGCTCGTAGGCGCGGACCATGACCACCGGGTCGTTGTGCTTGACCGAGATCTTGAAGTCGTAGAAACCGTGTTCCTCGAACAGGCTGGCTTCCCAGAGGGCCGATTCGGCCAGCGCCTCCGGGGTTGCCTTGCCGTACTTGGCCAGCAGCCGCTTGTCCAGCGAACCCGCGTTCACCCCGATCCGCAAAGAGGTTCCGGCCGCCTGGGCCGCCCGGGCGATCTCGCCGACCTTGTCGTCGAAGGCGCGGATGTTGCCCGGGTTGACCCGGACCGCAGCGCAGCCGGCGTCGATCGCGGCGAAGACGTACTTGGGCTGGAAGTGGATGTCGGCGATCACCGGGATCTGCGACTTGGCCGCGATCGCGGGGAGTGCCTCAGCGTCGTCCTGGCTCGGGCAGGCGACCCGGACGATGTCACAGCCGGCCGCGGTCAGCTCGGCGATCTGCTGCAGCGTGGCGTTGACGTCAGAGGTCAGCGTGGTGGTCATCGACTGGACCGAGATCGGCGCGTCGCCGCCGACCAGGACCGAGCCGACCTTGATCTGCCGGGATTTGCGACGAGGGGCGAGGACCGGCGGAGGTGCCGCCGGCATGCCGAGCGAAACCGGGGTGCTCACTGCGATGACTCCTCTTCACGACACTGCGAAGCTGGACAGTTCCAGAGTACGTCGATGCGGATGAACGTTTGACCAACGCGGGCTGGGCGATCGGCCCAACCCGCGTTGGCCTTCGCGTTAGCGCAGGCCGAGCAGGTCCACCACGAAGATCAGCGTCTCGCCGCCCTTGATGGCGCCACCGGCGCCCCGATCGCCGTAGCCCAGGTGCGGCGGGATGATCAGCTCGCGTCGGCCACCGATCTTCATGCCCTGCACGCCCTGGTCCCAGCCGGCGATCACCATGCCCTCGCCGAGGCCGAAGGTGAACGGAGCACCACGGTTGTAGCTGGCGTCGAACTCCTCTCCGGTGGAATAGGCCACCCCCACGTAGTGCACGATCGCCTGCTGACCGGCCTTGGCCTCCTCGCCGTCACCTTCGATCAGGTCCCGGATCTGCAGTTCGCCGGTGGGCTCGGTGCTGGGGAATTCGACTTCGGGCTTGGTCGCTTCGGGGTTGGTCACAACGCTCCTTCGTGGCTGTACCGGATCAGTTGTTGATCGATATCGGCTTCACGATATCGGCGTACATCACCAGGGCCGAGAACACGACCAGGAAACCGGCCACCACGTACATCACCGGAACCAACTGCGCGACGTCGACGAAGATGGTGTGTTCCCGGTGCCGGATCCGGGCGTAGCCCCGGCGGATGGATTCCACGATCGCCCCCGCGACATGGCCGCCGTCCAAGGGCAGCAGGGGCAGCAGGTTCAGGAAGAACAGCAGCAGGTTGACGCTGGCCAGCAGGCTGAGCAGGGTGAACACCTTGTCCAGCGCGTCGACCTTGGGACTGTCGGCGATCTCGCCACCGATCCGGCCCAGTCCGACCACGCCGATCGCGCCGTTCTGGTCCCGGGGCTTGCCTTCGAACACGGTGCCGACCAGGCTGCCGATCTTGGCCGGGAACTGCTTTAACGCCTCGACGCCGAGGCCGAGCTGACTCCAGATCTGGCTGGCCACCTGACTCGGCGGCAGGGCCTGGTAACTCTGCGTCGTGCTGACGCCGATGAAACCGGCCTGCTTGGTCTTGGTGCCCTGGTCGTTGGCGTACTTGGTGTTCTCCACCGGCGTGATGCTCAACGTGGTGGGCTTGCCGTCACGGGTCACGGTCAAGCTCAGGGTCTTGTTGGCCGACGCCTCGATGATCGATACCGCGTCATCCCATTTGCTGATCTTGGTGCCGTTGATCGAGGTGATCTTGTCGCCGGCCTGCAGCACCCCGGCGGCGGGCGCGACCTTGGTGGTGGAGTCGCAGGTCGTGACCGTCGAGGTCACCGGCACCACGCACTGGCTCACCGAACTGACCGTCGTGGTCGGCGCCTTCAGCCCGACGATGCCGTAGAGCAGGATGCTGATGAGCAGGAAGATCAGCAGGTTCATGCACGGACCGCCGAGCATGATGATCATCTTCTTGCCCGGGGTCAGGCGATAGAACTGGCGGTGCTCCTCGTCCGGTTCGACCTCGACCCGGCTGGTCGCCCGGAATTCCTCGACCAGGGTGCCGAGCCGGCGGGGCCACCGGGAGCGCTTGCCGGCCACGCTCGGGGGCACCATCCCGATCATCCGGATGTAGCCGCCGAGCGGAATGGCCTTGAAGCCGTACTCGGTATCGCCCTTGCGCTTGGACCAGATCGTCGGGCCGAAACCGACCATGTACTGGGTGACCTTGACGCCGAACTTCTTGGCCGGGGTCATGTGGCCGATCTCGTGCAGCGCGATCGATCCCAGCAGCCCGAGGGCGAAGGCGATCACGCCCAGTGCGTACAGCACGCGATTACGGTCCTCTCGCAGACACAGCCAACAGCGCTCGTGACGAACGCATCGTCAATTGTGCCTGCTAGTGGAGCGGGTGGCCGCCGATTCCCGGGTGGTTCACAGCAACTACCGGGCCAGTTCATCGCCAGCGGCGGCGCGCGCCCAGTCCTGGGCGGCGACCACGTCCTCGATATCGCGGGGCGGTGTCGGGCCTGAGTCGAGGTAGCGAGTCAGTACGGCGGCCGGCCCGTCGAGCAGCTGCAGGAAGCTGCAGCGGCCGTCGTGGAAGGCGTCGACCAGCTCTTCGTTGGCCGCGGTCCACACCGCCGGGGCGCAGCCCGCCGCCCGGCCCGCGTGCCGGGCCAGTTCCACCGCCGGAAACGCCTCGTTGTCGACCGGCTCGAACGTCCAGTCCTGAGCCTTGGTCCAGTCCAGCGGAGCAGCCGCGTCCGGCACCCGATCCGGCCAGCCCAATGCCAAGGCGATCGGCAGCCGCATGTCGGGTGGACTGGCCTGGGCCAGCGTCGCACCGTCGACGAACTCCACCATCGAATGGATGACCGACTGCGGGTGGACGACGACCTCGATCCGGTCATAGCCCACGCCGAACAACAGCTCGGCCTCGATCAGCTCCATGCCCTTGTTGACCAGCGTGGCCGAGTTGGTGGTGATGTGCCGACCCATGTTCCAGGTCGGATGGGCCAGCGCCTGCGCGGGGGTGACGTCGCGCAACTGGTCCCGGGTCCGACCTCGGAACGGCCCGCCGCTGGCGGTCAGCACGAGCTTGCGAACCTCGGCCTGACTGCCCCCGCGCAGGCATTGGGCCAACGCCGAATGCTCGGAGTCCACCGGGATCAGCTGGCCCGGCTCGGCCCGGTCGAGGACGAGCCGGCCACCGGCGATCAGCGATTCCTTGTTGGCCAGCGCGATCGCCCGCCCGGCATCCAGACCGGCAATGGTGGCCTGCAGGCCTTGCAGCCCGGCCACCGCGTTCAGCACGACGTCGCAGTCGAGCGTGGCCAGCCGGGCGCTCGCGGCGGAGCCGACCTCGATCGTCGGTCTCGGTGCGCCGGCCGGCCAGAGCTGGTCGAGGTGGTGTTCTACCTCCGCTCGGCGCTGCTCGTCGCTGACGCCGACATGGCTGACCCGATGCCGGGCCGCCTGCTGGGCCAGCAGTTCGGGGTTGTTGCCGCCGGCGGCCAGGGCGGTGGCCCGGAATCGCGTGGGTGCCTGCTCGATCACGTCGAGGGCCTGGGTGCCTACCGAGCCGGTGGAACCGAGCACGACGATGTTGCGCGGGCTGCTCATGCGGCCATTCTGGCCGACGATGCATCGGGGCATCGTGCGAGCCGGTGCGTCATGGTCCGGGCTCCGATGCCACAATGGCTCCAGCAGTTCCGAGCCCCGTTCTGACGCAGTGGGAGTGATCTTCGATGGCCGGTGCCAATTCTTCGCACGGTTCGCACGATGTCGAACACGTCGATCACGAGGACACCGGCGCGCCCGAGCAGTGGGGCTGGCACCACGATTTCAGCAAGGGCCGTCAGATCGGCGGTTGGCTGTCGTTCCTGGTGCTTCTGGCCCTGCTGACGACCACGCACTACAACAAGGCCGGTTCGCTGGCCATCTTGCTGACCATGATCGTGCTGGCCGGCGGCCTGATCTGGGACCGCCAGCGCAAGAAAACCCAGTGGCGGAGCTAGCGCAGGCACTGCATCAGCACAGTGGCGGAGCTAGCAGGCTCTGAACCGGGCGCGGCGTAGCTCGGCCCAACCTAAGCATCGTCAAACGTATGTTGCTCTTCAAGCGTCAGCACACGTGTGCTGACGCTTGGAGTGC
>CAZZZW010000127.1:8764-11333 GCA_964658795.1 Phormidium nigroviride PCC 7112 | reverse complement strand
GGGCCGGTGTTTTTGCCCCCCCGAGGTCGCATTGTGCGGCCCGAAACGGGGCCCTGAGGTGGTTCCGAGCCCCATCTCGGGCCGCACTATGCGGGCAGGAGCGGCAAGACCGGCTCGACGGGGACGGCCGGTTCGTGCTGTCATTGCCGGATGACGAGCGACGACGCCAGCGAGAACATCGAGGTCCTCATCGCCCGCACCCAGGCGCTGGAACCGGACTTCATCGGCCTGCCGCTGGACGAAGCCCAGGCCTTGGCCGACCAGCACGGCCTGCACCTGCGGGTGATCGACGCCGACGACATGGCGCTCACCTCGGACATGCGGACCAACCGGATGACCATCGACATCCGCACCGGCCGGGTCAGCCAGGCGACAGCGGGCTGAGCATGCCCCAGCCGCAGCGCTCCGGCCGCCCACGAGGGACGAAGACGACGCTGAGAAAATGGCGCCGGCCGGAACTGTGCGTCCGCCGTACTCGTCGAACTGATGTGACCACCGAACAACGCCGACGGCTGACGGCGGTCACTGCTGTCCTGATGCTGTTGACGGCCGGCCTGGTCCTGACCCTGTCGCTCACCGCCGCCGTCCCGTCCGGGCATGCCCTGGCCGGACAGTCCCAACACCACCTGACCGTTCCCAGCCCGATCCGGGCGGCTTCGCTCCACGGTCTCCCGGCCGTCGATGCCGCACTGTCGGGTCCGGTCCTGCTGCTCGGCCTGGCCCTGCTGGTGTGGCTGCGTCGCCGGCCGCCGTCGCTTCGGTTGCTGGCCCCGGCGATCGCGCGACCGAGCGCTCGGGCGCCACCGCGGGCCGGCTGAGCCGGTCACGTCCGATCCGAACCGGGTCTGTCGACGTGGCCGCCGATCGGCTTCCGCGTCCCTGCCTGATCAGGCAGAACACCTTCTTCGTAAAGGACGAACTGACATGGCGACCCGTTTTCTGACGGGCCCCGACGGCTTTGAACACACCGTCGGGCGACCCGGCATCTCCGACTTCGAGGACCAGTTGCGCGAACAGCGCCGGTTTCGGCTGGAGCAACTGCACGAGCTGGACTCCACCGAGGCCGACGCGGCCCCGGCCCTGCTCGAGGTGACCGAGACCCTGCGACGCGCGGCCCGCTCGGCGCTGGCTGAGGTCGACGCCGCTCTGGCCCGCATCCAGGACGGCAGCTACGGCCGGTGCACCAATTGTCAACGGGCGATCCTGGTCGAACGGCTGGAGATCGTGCCGATGGCCGCACTGTGCATGCAGTGCCAGCGGGCCGGCGAGCAATCCTGATCCCGCGCACCCGGCGGGGCATCGGCTGAGCCGCCGACGCCCCGCCGTTTCGGGTTTGCCGTGCCGGTGCCGAGTGCGGCCTGGCAGGATCTGACGGCATGAGTGCCATCAGCCAAATCGCGGCGATCCTGGCCGGCTTGATCCACCTCTACATCTTCTATCTGGAGGCCGTGGCCTTCAGCAAGCCGGCGATCTACCGGCGGTTCATGATCGCCGACGAGAAGGAAGCCCTGACCGTCGCGCCGTGGGCCTTCAACCAGGGTTTCTACAACCTCTTCCTGGCTATCGGGACGATCGCGGGCGCCATCGTCTGGATGGCCGGCCGCCCGCATCAGGGCCGCTCGCTGGTCGGATTCGGTTGTGCCTGCATGCTGGCCGCCGCCCTCGTCCTGGTCGGTACCAATCGCAAGATGGCGCGGGCCTCGGTGCTGCAGGGGTTGCTACCACTGGTCGCGCTGGCCACGCTCTGGTAGAACGCGAAGAGGGCCGGTAGACGATCTGGCCGGTGAGGAGCGGAGCGAGTTGGCAGCCCAGCGCGCGTTCGGCAGTTATCGCGAGTTCTTTCCGTACTACGTAGCCATGCACTCGCAGGCCTTGACCCGTCGGCTGCACTTCGTCGGCACGCTGCTCGGTCTGGCTCTGACCGTGACCGGCCTGGTCACCGGTCGCCGGCGGCTGCTGCCGGCCCTGCCGCTTCTCGGCTACGGCTTCGCGTGGCCGAGTCACTGGCTGATCGAGGGCAACAATCCGGCCAGCTTCGGCCACCCGGTGTGGTCACTGCGTGGTGACGCCGAGATGATCGTGATGATGCTCAAGGGCCGGGACGGCGACCTGACCGTCTTGGCCCGGCGGTGGTTGGCCGACCACCCGGAGGACCGGACGGGCAAGAACTACCGCGAGCCACTGCGACTCGTGGCCTGATGCGGGCTCGTCGCCCAGCGCGCTGGGCTACCAGCGGGACGGACCGCTGATCTCCTTGACCGCCGGCCGGACGTCGGCCAGGTAGACGCAGCAGACGATGATCCCGATGTAGGACAGCAGGAACGTCACGCTGTGGAAGATCAGGACAACCAGCAGGCCGAGGCCGTTGAGCAGGATCCACGTGACCTTGGTCAGTTTGTTCGCGGCCGGGAAGGCCGCCGCCTTGCGCCCGATGCAGTCGATCAGGGCCCACAGCTGAAGCGCCATCGCACCGACCCAGGCCACCGTCAACAGCCAGTAGCGGATCTCGTGGATGGTGTGCACGGCCCCAGCCTACTGACAACAGCCGTCGGCCCGGTCGAGAAGTCTC
>CAZZZW010000127.1:0-8754 GCA_964658795.1 Phormidium nigroviride PCC 7112 | reverse complement strand
CGCAGTGGACTTGCGGGCCGGCGCCTTGGTCGCGCTGGCCTTGCGAGCCGGGGCCTTCTTGGCCGGAGCCTTGACGGCGGTGGTCTTGCGCGGCGTGGTCTTGGTCGCGGTGGCCTTGCGAGCCGGCTTGACCGGGGTGGTCACGTCGTCGAAGGCGGATTTCGCGGCCGGCACGACCGAGTCGGCGGCGTCGGAGACCTGCCCGAACAACTTGGCCACCCGTGGGTCCTTCTGCAGCTGGGCGACCTTCGCCTCGCCCCGGTCGGTCAACGAGGAGTACAGGCCCTTGGCCACGGTGAGGTAGCCCTGACCGGTCGAGACGGCGGCGGTGAGATAGGTCTCGCCGGTGGTCTTGGCCGTGGTGGGCAGGGTGCTGACGGTCTCGATGCCATCCTCGACCCGGGTCCGCAGCTCGGCCAGCTTGGTGTTGGCCTCGGCCTGGGCGCGGGCCAGCAGGGTCTGGCTGGTGTGCTGGGCCTTGCTGACGCCGTTGACGGCGTCGACCGGCAGGTCCTCGACCCGCTTGGTGATGGTGGCGGCGACCAGATCGGCGGCCCCGAGCGCGGCGTAGGCCGGCTTCGGCGCGTCGGCGACCAGACGGTGGTTGGCGGCGGCCAGCAGCTGGGTGGCCTGGTTCAGAGCGGTCTTGCCCTGCGCGACGGCGAGGTCGGCATAGGTTCGGGCATCGGTGGCGAGCGACATGGCGCTACTCCTTGGTTGCGGTTGCGCCGGACGGGGTCGTCGCGGCGGGGGCTTCGGTGCCGTTTTCACGACAGAATGATTGATAGATCTCGATCAGCACGTTCTTCTGGCGCTCGGTCAGCAGGCTGTCGTCGAGCACGGCCTGCACCAGCTCCGCGTTGCCCGGGCGATCCTCGAGGATGCCGGCCCGGACGTAGAGCTGCTCGGCCGAGATCCGCAGACCCTTGGCAATCTGCTGCAGGATCTCGGCACTGGGCTTGCGCAGACCACGTTCGACCTGCGACAGATAGGGATTGGACACGCCGGCGAGCTTGGACAGCTGGCGCAGCGAGACCTGGGCCTGGGTGCGCTGCTCACGGATGAAGTCGCCGATCGTGCTGACGCCGATGACCGGCGCCTTGGCGGCTTCCTTGATCCCGTCGATATCCACGACTCCACTGTGCCCAGCGGTGCTAGCAATTGCAAGCGGGCTGTTAGCAGATGTGGCTCGGTTCACCGTACGACGGGTAGGAGTAGGGCAATTCACCGCACATCGCTAACCGCCCGGACAACGCGCGGGGATCACCAGCGCGGCGATCTTGCTCTGCCCGACTCCGCAGCCTTCCCCGCCATCGCCGTCGTACCGGGCCTTGAACACCAGCCGATCGGCTTGATAGCAGAGCCTGATCAGGTTCAGGTAGCCCACATAGGCGTTGTTCCCGGTCCTCGGGTACTCGCTGTAGAGGTCGCAGGTGACCCCCACCGGAGGTGGCGGCAAGGTCGACGCAGACCGCGGGCGCGGGTTCCGACCGACGAGCCGTTGAACGTCGGCGCGGGCTTCGTCCAAGGTCAGTGAATCGAAGTCGGCCCGGGTGACCTGACCCGGTTGAGGTTCATCCGAGGCGCGGAACCAGAGGTAGCCACCGATGCCGATCCCCAGCAACAGCACCACAACCGTGGCCACCGCCCCGAACACGGTCCAGCCCCGGCTGTGGCGGGGACGGCGGCTGCTCACGCCGGCATTCTGGCCGGCGGGTGCTGTCAGCGGGCTGAATGCCGCAACGGCGGGCCCGGCCGACCGGTCAGTAGTGCACGGTGGTGAACCAGCCGAAGCTGTCCTGCAACTCGGGCGCGGCTCCATCTACCGCCAGTGCGACCGTCGCCAGCTGTCCGCCGGAGAAGTCCTCGGCGGCCGGCAGATCCACCTTGACCACAAAGGGATATCGCCCGGCCGGGAAGTCACGCTGCCAGGCATAGACACAACTGATGAGCGCAGCGGCTGGTCCACCGGTCAGGCGACAGCTCACGTAGGGTCGTGGCGACCAGGCCAGCAGCCGCCAATCGGCGGCCGGCAACCGAAAGTCGATCTCGTGCACGTGCTCACCCGGCACGATCGTCATGGTCGCTGCGATGTCGCCCCGGTCCCGCTGGTAATAGCGGGAACCGACGTCGGTGTAGAAGTTGCGGACCTCGGCCGTGCTCAGGAAGTGCCCGCTGCCTACAACCGGAAACGTGTCGGAGGCGTAGCTGGCAGCGCCCTCGTACGGGTTGACCTCCCAGTACTTCGTCGATCCGGTCAAGCCGTCGACCGGCCCGGCGCGGGTGACCGGGATCGAGATCTGGTAGCCACCGCCGGGCAAGAGCGGCGGGAGCGGATCGGCCCAGGCGTCGTCGGAACCGCACAGGTAGTCCAGGTCCGGACCGGCCTTGGGGACGCAGCGGATCCCCATGTCCGGAACCGGGATGCTCGACGGGCCGGACCAGACACCGTTGCCGGCCGGAATGGTCACCTCGAAGCCGATCGCGGTGTCCCGACCGATCCGGGGCTGCAGCACCAGCCAAGCCCGGCCGGCCGAGACGGACAGCCGCGTCACCACGACCGAGGTCGCCGGATCGGGAAAGAACGGATCGGCCCGAGCTGGGCTGGTGGGCGCGAGGACTCCGGCTATCGCCAGCAGCCCCACCGCGCCCCGCAGCAGCCGGCGTAGCCCGGCGGACACTCTGGACCAGCCCGCTCAGTACGGGAACGGACTGGTCCATTGGAAGGTGTCCTGCACCAGCGGCGCGGCCCCGTTGACGGTGAGCGCGACCGTTGCGTCCTGGCCGGAGGAGGTGTCCTCGGCGGCGGGGATCCGAACCTTGACCACGAACGGGTAGCGGCCGGAAGGGAAATCGACGTTGGCATGGATCGAGGCGCAGTGGATCAGCGGCGCGGCCGGTCCGCCGGACAGGCGGCAGGTGTAGTAGGCGTTGAGCTGCCAGGCCACGATCCCCCAATCCGCGGGCGGCAACTGGATGTCGATCGCGTGCACCCGCTCACCAGGCACGGCGGTCAGGGTCACCGCGATATCGCCCAGGTCGAAGGCCGAGCCGTTGACCGGAAGGGCGGTGAGCAGGCCCCGCACCTCACCGGTACTGCGGAAGTGCGTGCCGTCGACGACCGGGAAGCTGTCGGAGTAGAAGCTGTACGGCCCGTCGAACGGGTTCTCCTCCCAGATACTGGTCCGGCCGGTCAGGCCGGTGATCGGACCGGTCCGGGTGACCGGAATGGTGATCTGGTAACCGCCACTCGCCAGTATCGGCGGCGGGTTCTCCCAGTCGAATCCACTGCTGCCACAGAGGTAGTCCAAACCAGGTCCGGCCTGCCGAACGCAGCTGATGCCCATGTCAAGCACCGCGACCCTGGACGGCCCGGACCACGCGCCGTCACCGGCCGGGATGCCTACCTCGAAGCCGATGGTCTGGTCCTGCCCGATCCGGGGCTGCAGCACCAGCCAGCCCTTGCCGTCGGTGACGGTCAGCCGGGACACCGTGACCGAGGTCTTCGGATCGGGGAAGAACGGGTCGGCGTGGGCCGGGACCAGCGCGCCGAAGACAGCGGTGGTCGACAGCAGCACCAGGGCAGCACGAACAAGACGACGAAGCATGGCGGACTCACCTTCGGCGAGGGTTGGGCAAGCACGGCGCCCGGCCCAGGGGGCGGCCGGGCGGCCCAGTTGTCGGGATGGGGGCGGACGAGCGTTATCGGACTTTGTGCACTCTGTGTAACAGAACACCGACCCGCACACAAGATCGACTCCGGCCAAACTCCGCAGACTCCGCCAAACTAGAGGCTGGAGCGCCTGCTCTGATTACAGTGCGTAATCAGTTGGCGGTGAACTGGGCATCGACCGCCGCACTGATCTGCACGTCCTGCGGCACGATCGCAGCCGGACCGCCCGACTCGGCCCGGGCGGCACGGGCGCTGTAACCGGGGACAGCGGCGACGGGGCCGCCGCCGTGCCGTTGGTCGCCCAGCATGCCGGAATCGGCGAGTTGCGCGGCCGTCACCGGTCCGAGATCCAAGCTGTCGGCATAGGCCTGGGCCTTGTCCCGGGCGGCGCGAACCGCGTTCGTCCTTACCCGGTCGGTGACTTCTCGCTTCAAGGCCTCGGTCAGGGTCCACTCGACACCGGCCAGGCTGACCCCCTCGATCGACGCCCAGTGGTCGGCCCAGCCGACCAGCACGTCGAAGTCGGCGAACTTGGCCTGAAAGGTGATCTGGGCGTGGAACACCGGAGGCAACTGCTTGCCGTCCTTGTTCCACGGCTTCTCGGTCCAGGTGGAGATCGCACTCTGGGTGTACCAGGTGACCGGTCCGCCCTGCGGGTTGTGCAGCTTCTTGACGTCCATCGCGAAATGGTTGGCCAGATCGCTGGTGCGTTGCCGGACCAGATCCTTGCCGGCGCCTTCGAATCCGACCCGGACCGTCACGGTCGCGCGCTGCGGCTGATGAAACTCCTCGGCCAATCCGTTCACCGTGATGACTACCGCTGCCATAGCCCGAGCCTACCTGCCCCTACTCGGCTAGAAGTCGTCGTCGAAGCTGACCGTGCCCGACACTCCGACCTGGTATGCCGACACCCGACGTTCGAAGAAATTGGACAGCTCCTGCACGTCCTGCAGCTCCATGAAGGCAAAGGGATTCTTCGATCCATACAGCGGTTCAATATCCAGCTGCGCCAGCCGCCGGTCGGCCACATGTTGCAGGTAGTCCCGCATGTCCGGCAGTGAAAGTCCGGAAACTCCTTGTTCCAGAAGGTCTTCGGCGAACTGCACCTCGCACTCGACAGCCTCGGCCAACATGTCGCGAACCTGCCCGGTCAGCGCCTCGTCGAACAGGTCCGGCTCGTCCCGGCGCACCTGGTCGACCACGTCAAAGGCGAAAGCCATGTGCATCGACTCGTCCCGGAAGACCCAGTTGGTTCCCGAGGCCAGTCCGTTCAACAGCCCTCGTGACCGCAGGAAGTACACGTAGGCGAAGGCCCCGTAGAAGAACAATCCCTCGATGCAGGCGGCGAAACAGATGAGGTTGAGCAGGAACTGCCGGCGATCGGCGGCCGTCTGCAGCCGTTGCAGGTCGCCGAGCGAGTCGATCCACCGGAAGCAGAAGTCGGCTTTCCTTTTGATCGACGGGATCTTCTCCACCGCGGCAAAGGCCTCGGCCCGCTCGTTCTCGTCCGGGACGTAGGTGTCGAGCAGAGTGAGATAGAACTGGACGTGCACCGCCTCCTCGAACAACTGGCGCGACAGGTACAGCCGTCCCTCGGGCGAGTTGACGTGCCGATACAGGTTGAGCACCAGGTTGTTGGCCACGATGGTGTCGCCGGTGGCGAAGAAGGCCACCAGCCGTCCGACCAGATGTTGCTCGGCCGATGACAGCCGGGACAGGTCCTTCAGATCGCTGTGCAGATCGACCTCTTCGACCGTCCAGGTGTTCTTGATCGCGTCGCGGAATCGGTCGTAGAAGTGGGGGTATCGCATCGGACGCAGGGTCAGATCCATCCCCGGGTCCAGCAGCATGTGGTTGGTCACTGGCAGGCCTCGCAACTCTCCGGGTTCTCCAGCGAGCAGGCGATGGCTTCGCTGGCACTGATTTCAACAACGGGACTGGCGCTGACGGTGGCCTGCTGGATCCGGGTGGCCGGGCGCGAGCGCAGGTAGTACGTCGTCTTGAGCCCGGACTTCCAGGCGTAGGCGTACATCGACGAAAGCTTCCCGATGGACGGAGCGGCCAGGAACAGGTTGAGCGACTGGCTCTGGTCGATGTACGGCGACCGTTCCGCGGCTAGGTCGATCAGCGCCCGCTGCGGCAGCTCCCAGGCGGTCCGGAACAATTCCCTGATCTCAGCAGGCAATTCGTTGATGCCAGCCACCGATCCTTCGGCCCGCTTGATCCGCTCGCGGACCTCGGCCGTCCACAGTCCGTGCGACTTGAGCGCTCTGACCAGGGCGTTGTTGATCTGCAGGAACTCCCCGCTCAGCGTCTCGCGCTTGAACAGGTTGGACACCTGCGGCTCGATGCACTCATAACAACCGGCGATCGAGGCGATGGTGGCGGTCGGCGCGATCGCGATCAGCAGCGAGTTGCGCAAGCCGGTCGCGGTCACCCGAGCCCGCAACGCGGACCAGCGCTCGGTCTGGGTCGGCGTGA
Organism: Phormidium nigroviride PCC 7112; assembly: GCA_964658795.1. GTDB lineage: Bacteria > Actinomycetota > Actinomycetes > Mycobacteriales > Jatrophihabitantaceae > Jatrophihabitans_A. The sequence continues at coordinate 2,600 of CAZZZW010000127.1, read as the reverse complement.
CGTGCCACAGATCAGGCTGCAGCAGACCCTGGGCGGCGCGGGTTTCGGCGAAGGCCGGATGCGGTCCGAACTCCTCGGCCAGCGATGCCGAAGCCTCCAACGCGGTCAGGTAGATCTCTTCCGCGAGCCGGGTCGACAGCTCGCGAGCGGCCAGAGAATCGAAGGGCAGGCCGAGGGCGAAAAAGACGTCCTGCAGTCCCATCACGCCGAGGCCGACCGGACGCCAGCGCGGGTTGGACGCAGCGGCCGGCTGACTCGGGTAGTAGTTGATGTCGATCACCCGGTCCAGGAACGGGATCGCGGTCTGCACGGTGGCCCGCAGCTTGTCCCAGTCGATATCCACACCAGACAAGTGCTGGGCCAGGTTGATCGAGCCCAGGTTGCAGACTGCCGTTTCCGAATCGGAGGAAACCTCGATTATCTCGGTGCAGAGGTTGGACAGGTGGACCACGTTGCCGGCCACTCCGACCTGGTTGCAGGTTCGGTTGGCCGCATCCTTGAAGGTCATCCAGCCGTTGCCGGTCTGGGCCAGCGTGCGCATCATCTTGCCGTACAGATCGCGGGCCTTGACCTGCCGCACGTACTTGCCCTCGGCCTCGGCCCGTCGATAGACCAGATCGAAGTCCTCGCCCCAGAGATCAGGCAGTTCCGGAACCTGGTCGGGATCGATCAGCGACCAGAGCTCATCGGCCTCGACCCGGCGCATGAACTCGTCCGGGATCCAGTTGGCCAGGTTCAGGTTATGGGTCCGGCGGGCGTCCTCACCGGTGTTGTCGCGCAGCTCCAGGAACTCTTCGATGTCCGGGTGCCACGTCTCCAGGTAGACACAGGCCGCCCCCTTGCGCCGGCCGCCCTGGTTGACCGCCGACACCGAGGCGTCGAGCGTGCGCAGGAAGGGCACGATGCCGTTGGACTGCCCGTTGGTGCCCCGGATCAGCGCGCCCCGGGAGCGGACCCGGCTGAAGCCGATGCCGATTCCCCCGGCGAACTTGGACAGTTGCGCGACCTGGTGATAGCGGGCATAGATCGAGTCCAGCTCGTCCCGGGGCGAGTCGACCAGGTAGCAGGACGACATCTGGGTGTGCCGGGTGCCGGAGTTGAACAGGGTCGGACTGGACGGCAGATAGGCCAGCGATGACATCAGCCGGTAGAAGTCGATCGCCTCGGCCGGCGTCCGGGACAGGCCACAGGCGACCCGGAGCAGGAAGTACTGCGGGGTCTCGGTGACGGTGCGCTGGATCGGGTGCCGCAGCAGGTACCGGTCATAGACGGTGCGCAGACCGAAGTACTCCAACCGCCGGTCGCCCTCGACGTCCACCGCGAAGTCGAGCTTGCGGGCGTTGTCCTTGACGAACGTGGCCGTCTCGTCACCGATGATCCCTTCGGCGTGGCCGAGCGCTACCGACTGGCTGAACGAGGCGATGCCCTGATTGCGGACTTCCTTGTCGATGTAACCGGAAAGGAGCCGCGCGGCCAGTCGGGAGTACTCCGGCTCCTCGCCGATCATCTCGGCCGCGGTCTGGATGGAGAGCCGGTCCAGCTCGGCCGTGGTGGCCCCGTCGTACAGGCCGCTGATGGTCTTGGTGGCGACCCGCAGTGGGTCGACGTCGGCCAGGTCGTCGGAACAACGCTCGACCGCCCGGACGATCTTGTTGACGTCCACCGGCTCGGTGTCGCCGTTTCGCTTTCGGACCTGCATGGTGGGACGTTTGGTGCTGGCCGGTGGGGCCGACGTGACCGTCACTGCTCTCTCCTCGCGAGCTGGCATGGATCCGGTCCGCGACGGCCGAGCAGGGAGCGACGAACGCACGCACCGGCGAGAGTGCGTGTGGTCGCGAGCCCTCCCACGGGACCGTCACGAACCACCACGGTCGGGCTGACCGTGGTGCGCTGGCAGGTCTTCGGACTCGTGGGCATGAGCGTTTGGTACTCGCCTACCGGTCGCCGCTTCCCAGACCGTCGGGTCCAGTGCTGTTGACGACTTTCGTTCCCACTCACCGCTGCGGGGCAGTTCCGGATTCGTCTGCGGACAGACCCACCGGATTCCCTGTTGCCACTCGACCGCCTGGATGACGGTCGAGAACCAGCTGCGTCCAGGACTATATATGGGGGCCGAGCCATCCGCGTGCAACAACATGATGTGTCAGCGTGTCGTATCGCCGCGACCCGTCGCGGCCCTTCTGCCTGCTGTCCCGGCCGGCCGAGGGCAGCGTGGCCGATCCGACACCGCGTCGCTTTGACGCTCGCGCGCGTCATGTGGTCCCATGGCTTGTTCGAAGCCCAGCAGTTGGGGGAAGCCGGTACAGACTCCGGCGCTGACCCGCAGCCGTAGGTCCCGGTCCTCATGTCGAGGCCGGGGCGAGCCGGAATACCTGACTGTCCGGGCCGCAAGCACATGAGCGCCGTCGTGGTCTACGGCGCGGAGTGGACGTCAGCCCGCCAGCTTCTGCCGGTGGTCCGCGTACTCCGCGTCCGGCCAACCGGCAGGACAAGGGGAACCACCATGGTGGCCGTCAAGCGGGTAGTCGCGATCGGAACAGCGCTGGCGCTGGGCACGGTCGCCAGCGTTGCGATCAGCGCCGGGGCCGCGTCGGCCACAT
>CAZZZW010000126.1:0-11339 GCA_964658795.1 Phormidium nigroviride PCC 7112 | reverse complement strand
ATCGGCGCAGAATTTCGGCGCAGAACCTCGGCCTCGACTGCGGAACCTAGAGGCCGAGGTCGTGTCCGACGGCGCGGAGTTGGTAGTCGAAGTGCGCGGCGTAGTCGGTGATCACGTTGTGCAGGTGGCCGAACAGCTCGAAGCTGATCAGGCCGATGAGCTGTGACCAGGCCATCAAGGCCCGAGCCAGATAATGGTCGGACAATCCGGGCGCAGCCTGATCCCGCAGTCGCTTCAGGTCACCATGCACGACCCGCGGCATGCTGCTGTGACTGACCGTCGGCGCCTGCCCGGCGGCGGCCGCATCGTTGATAATGCCCAGTAACAGCAGGGGAATCTGAGCCGCCGGGTCGATCGTGTCGACCGGCGCGGCATAGCCGGGAACGGGGCTGCCGAAGATCAACGCGTACTCGTGCGGATGGGTGACCGCCCACTCCCGCGTTGCGCGGCAGAGCGCCAGCCACCGTCCGGCATGGTCGCTTCGGCGCGGCACCGCCTCGGCTGCGGCAGCCTGCGCCCCGACCGCGGTGTAAGCGTCGACGATCAGCGCGGTCAGCAAATCGTCCCGGCTGGGAAAGTACCGATACACCGCCGACGACACCATTCCCAGCTCGCGGGCGACGGCGCGCAGCGACAGTCCGGACGAGCCCTCGGCGGCCAGATGCGCGCGAGCGACCTGCTTGATCTCATTGGTCAGTTCGGCTCGGACCCGAGCCCGGGCGGTACGGGGTGCACTGGTGGCCATGACGCCAGTATGCCGCCATTTCAGATCACTGACAAGAAACGAGAGCACTGCTCTTGACAACGCCGACGGCGAGGGTTCAGGATGATGCTGCAAACAGAGAGCAGTGCTCTCGACACAGACCTCACAAGGAGCCCGACATGACCACCGAACCCCGTTACCTCGAGCCCGGCTGGTTCACCCGCAACGTCTTCAACCGCTCCATCCGTCGCCTGACCCGCATGGGCATCAGCGTGATGGGCTCGCGGGAACTCCGGGTCCGCGGCCGATCCAGCGGGGAGTGGCGCACCACTCCGGTCAACCTGCTGACCGTGGACGGCGTGCAGTACCTGGTCTCGCCGCGGGGCATCACCCAGTGGACCCGGAATCTGCGCGCGGCCGGCACCGGTGAGTTGCGACTCGGTGGCCAGGTCCGAACCTTCACCGCCGCCGAGCTGACCGACGAGCAGAAGACCCCGATCCTGCGCGAGTACCTGCGCAAGTGGGCCTGGGAGGTCGGCGCCTTCTTCGAGAACCTCGACAAGAAGTCCTCCGACGCGGACCTCGCCGCGGCCGCACCTGGCTTCCCGGTGTTCCGGATCAGCTGAACCACTACCGCCGAGTGGCCAGTTCGCCCCTCGAGTGGCCAGTTCGAAGCGACCACTCGGACCCAGAACTGACCACTCGACGCCAGTACGGCCGGCGGAACTACTGGCGGCCCAAGGCCCGGTAGACCCAACCCTCGGCCCGCCACCGGTCACGATCGAGCACGTTGCGGCCGTCCACGATGTGCCGGGTCCGCACCACCGAGGCCAATGCGGCCGGTTCCATCTCACGGAACTCGGCCCACTCGGTCAGGTGCAGCACCACATCGGCGTCCTGGCAGGCATCGAACGCCGACGGGGAGTACGCCAGGGCGGGGAACGACTTACGGGCATTGGCCATCGCCTGCGGGTCGTACACCCGGACCGCGGCCCCCTCACGCTGGATCGCGGTGGCCACATCGAGCGCGGGTGAGTCCCGGATGTCGTCGCTGTTCGGTTTGAACGCCGCGCCTAGTACGCCGACCCGCATGCCGGCCAGCGATCCGTCGCACAGTTCCCGGGCCAGATCCACCATCCGGGCCCGCCGGCGCAGGTTGATCGCGTCGATCTCCTTCAGGAAGAGCACCGCCTGGTCAACCCCGAGCTCCTCACACCGGGCCATGAATGCCCTTATGTCCTTGGGCAGACACCCGCCGCCGAAGCCGAGGCCCGCCGACAGGAACTTGTCCCCGATCCGCTCGTCGTGCGAGAGCGCAGCCGCCAGCTGAGTGACATCGGCGCCGGTCCGCTCACAGATCTCGGCCATCGCATTGATGAATGAGATCTTGGTGGCCAGGAACGAGTTGGCCGCTACCTTCACCAGTTCCGCGGTCGCGAAATCCGTTTCGATCACCGGGGTTCCGGTATCGATGATCGGCCGGTAGACCTCCCGCAGCACTTTGAGGGCCCGGTCGGACTCGGCGCCGATCACGATCCGGTCCGGCGTGAGCGTGTCCAGTACCGCGAAGCCTTCCCGCAGGAACTCCGGATTCCAGATCAGGTCGGCCCCGGCCGCGTGCACCGGTCCGGCCATCGCGGCGGCGGTACCGGCCGGCACCGTCGACTTGCCAACCACCACCGACCCCGGTTGCAGCTGCGGCAGCAGGGCGTCGAATGCCTCGCGCACATAACGCAGATCCGCGCCGTAGGAATCGGGCCGCTGCGGCGTTCCCACGCAGATGAAGTGCACCTCGCAGTCACGCGCAGATGCGATGTCGGTGCTGAATCGCAACCGTCCGGCCGACACCTGAGCGGCCAGCAGCTCGGGCAGGCCCGGCTCGTAGAACGGCACCTCCGAGGCGTTCAGCCGGGCGATCTTGTCGGAGTCGACGTCGATGCCGATCACGTCGTGGCCGAGTTCAGCCATCGCCGCGGCGTGGGTGGCGCCGAGGTAACCAGTTCCGATGACGCTGAGTTTCATGGGATTCTCCTTGCTCTCTGGATCGAAGACGTTCAGCTGCCGTCGGGCATGACACCACTGGCGATGTTGCCGGTCCCGATTGCCTGTTTGAACGCAGCCAACACCGGACCGGACGAGTCGAACCGCCAGTTGTTCAGCAGTTCCGTTCCGTTGTCCTGCATCGTGCTCTTGTCGTTGTTGAACCAGGTGAAACCGACGATCTGCGGGTCGGCCAGGAACCCGGCGATGGCGTTGGCGGTCCAGCTCGCCTTCAGATCGGTCAGGTCACCTGAGGTGTCGGCCTGGATGGCGGCGGTCTCGGCGATGTAGATCGGCTTGCTGGTCACCGCCTTCAATGCCGACACTGTCTTGCCGAAGGTGGCGTCGTAGGTGGCACCCAGACTGGCCGTACGCAGGTAGGTAGAGGCACCGACCCAGTCGACATAACCGTCACCGGGGTAGTCGTCGGCGATGTTGGTCTGGCCGGTGGGCTTGCCCTTCGAGGTCGGCTTCAGATTGTCGACCCGCGACGGTGCCCACATCCAGATGGCGTACTGGTTCGCGCCGACCCGGTCGAAGATCTGCCAGATATGTTGCCAGGCTGCGATGTACTTGGCCGGGGTGTTGTTGTACGAGGCCATGCCGGCCGACCACGGATACCAGTTGCCGTTCATCTCATGGTCGAACCGGATCACCACCGGCAACCCGGTCTGGACGATGGACCCGGCGTAACGGTAGAAGTAGTCGTCCAGGTCGCCGTTGACGATGTGGCTCAACGTGTACTGGGACGAGCTCTGGCCACTGGTCGGGTCGAGGGCCTCGGACTCCCAGGTGATCAAGGGCAAAGCTCCCCGCGACCAGGCTGCGGTGACCTGGGCCGAGGTGTAGTCGCTGTCGAAGCCGGAGAACCACTCCAACGAGCTCGGTGCCTTGCCGGCCTGGACGGCCAGGTGGTTCAACATGCCGGTATCACCGGGCAATCCGTCTTCGGCGACCCCGAAGTACTTCGAGGCCGGCTGCAGCAGCGCCGCCTTGGTGGCCGCGGTCACCACCGGTGGCGCGTAGGCATCGGTCGACGTCGAGACCGGCCGGCTCGGATCGGACGGCAGTCCGTTGCAGGCGATTCCGTCGCCGTTGTGCGGTCCCTTGGCTCCGTCGAGTGCACCCGGGTCCGACAGGTTGGCCAGGTATGCGGCTTGGGCGTCCTGCTGCCACTTGAAGTCCGAGCAGTGCGGGATCTTCGGGGTGCTACCACCAGTGCTCGGCGGCGTCGCCGTCGCGGTGGTGGTGGTCGTGGCCGTGGTGGTTCTGGTCGTGGTCGACCCGTGTCCACCGGTCGACGGACCGTGCACGTAGTTGACGATCGTCACGTTGCGGGCCGGCGGCCGACTCGGGCTGGGCTTCGCCGACGGGCGGGCGCTGGCCTTGCTCGAGCTCGGAGACGCCGACGGAGCGGCACTGGACGGCGCGATCGAGGCAGGAATCGAATTCACCTTGGCCACCGGCGCCTTCTTGTTCACGTTTGGCGACAGGTAGATCGCGGTCGACACGGCCGCGAGCGAGATACCGACCACGGCCGTGGTCATCCGGCTCGAGTGGCCGGGAGCGAGCTTCTCAAACAGGTCGAACATCGTAGACAACTCCAATGATCAGGATGGCGGACGCGATCAGATACGGGATGAGGCCACGCGGATCTCCGTCCGGCGCGGGTTCTGCTGTTTTTATCGAGGCAATCGGCTTCGTCAGGACGGCCGTCCCACCCGAACCACCCGGCTCCGGTGCGATGGTTTCAGCGGGGACCACGAGGGGCGAGACAACGTCCCCGGCCACCGGTTCTCCTGCTCGCCTTCCGGGGACCACGAGGGGCGAGACAACGCCCCCGGCCAGCGAATCTCCCGCTGTGTAGGCATCGGCGCGGGTGCCCCAGCCGCCGACGTGGGCCAGCCGGATGAAGCCGTAGAGCCGGATCGGCATCAGCACCAAGGTCGAGAACATGATGTAGGCCGGCATCCAGAAGAAGTCATTGGGAACCTCGGCCAGGTGTCGGGCCTGCCGCAGGCACATCGCCATCGTCGAGGTGAGCAGGGTCAACAGGATGATGGCCGGCAACGCGTGCTGGCGGACGTGCAACATGCCGTCATACAGGTTGTCGCCGGTGTGGTTGCCGTACCGGACGCCCCAGGCCACGGCTGAGCACAACCACAGGAACGGCAACGCGATGTCGGCCAGGAAGAAGAAGGCCAGCATCGGCGCATGCGTGGCCATCCAGGGCAGCATCCGCAGCGTGTTGTACTGACTGCCCCGCGCCCACCGGTATTGCTGTTTCACCAGCTTCTTCAACTTCAACGGGGCATCGGTGTAGACCAGACTGGTCGCCTGGTACACCGTCCGGAAGCCCTGTTGCAGGGTGAGGTTGGTCAGGGTCCGGTCGTCGGACACCTCGAGGAACACACCCAGGTACTTCTGATGCATGAAGTCGTGCATGACTCGTTCGAGAATCACCCTGCGGAACGCGATGGTCCGGCCCGGCAGGCAGCCGACCGTCCCCAAGACGCTCTGGGCCGGCATCGAGTACAACGCCCGGCTGTTTTCCAGCCAGTCGGCCCACCGGGTCAGAAAGGCACGGCCCGGTTCCAGGATGCGTTGCCGGGTGGTGACGCCGCCTACCCCGGGGTCGATGAAGGGTTTCACCAGTTCGGACAGGGTGTTGTCGGTCCAGACGGTGTCACTGTCGACCAGCAGCACCACGTCACCGTGGGACCGCGCCACCCCGACCTGGACCGCGTTGCGCTTACCGGCTATCGGGGTCCAGGTCCATTCGACCTGCTCGTAGGTCTGACAGACCTCTTCCAGACCTACATTGCGCCGGCCGTTGATGACGACCACGATCTGGGTCGGGCCCTGTTCGATGATCCGCTGCAATACCTCGTGAAACAGGTCCAAAGGCTCGTCCACCACCGGGATAACCACGGTGGTCGTGGTGGCGTAGGGCTCGGTCCAGGGCCGGTAGCGCCGAGACAACACAACCTTCGCGATCCAGACCAGCCAGGTGAGCAGGACGAACGTGGTGAACAGGTAGAGCCGTTGGTGCTCCTGCAAGCTGTGTCTCAGCTGCAACAGTCCGATGAACATGACGATTGCCTTTCACCGGTCGCCAGAACTCCGCTCGGGGAAGCGGTGACGACCGTTTTCTCTTGGGGGAAAGGAACTTCAGGTCAGCGCGCGGCCAGCAGTGGTGCCACCATCGGCGCCAGCCAGGTCGAGAAGTCCGCGCTCATGTGGGTGTTGTTTCGATAGACCAGGTAGTTGCCGACGATCGCCGGGCAGGTGTCGGCGGTACAGAGCCAGCGCTGCGGATCCAGGGTGGGTGTCGCTGAGGCGGCTACTGAATCCAACAACGCGCGATGCCGGTCCGGGTAGGTATAGGCCTTTTTCACCGAGTAGTTGCACTTGCTGGCGTCCGACAGGTGCTGGGCGACGCAGGTCGGCATGTCGTAGTTCGGGATCGGAATGTCCTGTAGATACACGACCTTCGCTCCCGCGATCTGCCGTAGCCGCTGCAACGTGACCTGGGTGGCGGTGGCGAAATCGGTGGGTGAGACCGAACTCGACACCACGTTCTCGGACTGGCTGACCACGATCAGGGCCGGTTTCAGGGCCGCGATCCGAGCCTCGGTGGCCGTCCGCCAGGAATCGCATTCGCTGTACTGCCGATTCAGGGACGGGGCGAAGACACTGAGCTGCGCGGCGGGACAGGCTGCCTTGGTCCAGTTCACCACTTTCCACCTCGCCTTGACCCCGGCCGCCGAGAGCGCCGGCAACCACTGCTCGGCGTGCGAGTCACCGAAGATGACTGCCGTGCGCGTTCCGACCGGATCACCGAACACGCAATCACCCTGTTTGACCACAAGAAAGTCCGCGTGGCAGCCGTTCTTCGACGACGGCGGCGTGTTCTGGGCCGCCGCCGCCGGCTGCGGCTCGAGGTTGCTCGGCACCGCTGTGGTGCGCACGCCAGCCAGCACGGCCGCCTGCATCTGTGCGATCACCGCCGGAGAGGCCGAGTCGGCCTGGACGACCGTGACCGCGGCGCCGTGCCCGGTCAGGGCCGGCAGATGGGTCAGCACCAAGGCGCACGCCGTCGCCACCGACGCCGACAGCCCCAGCCCGGAGGCGAACCACTTCAGGTTGCCCAGGTCGAGGCGCCGGGCCGGATCCTCGATGGCGAAGAAGGAGACGACGGCCGCGGTCAAGGAGAGCCACACGACGGCGATCCGGTCGATCCAACCAAGGGAATGTCCCACGACATAGGGCGCCAGGATCAGCATCGGCCAGTGCCACAGGTACCAGGAGTAGGACACCCGGCCCAGGCACTGCAGCGATGGTTCGCCCAGGATCCGTTCGGTGCGCAGGCGACGGCCACAGCCGGCCGCGATCAACACCGTGGCACCGAGCACGGGCAACGCGGCGGCCGATCCGGGGTAGGCGGTGGCGTCACTGAGCAGGAACGCCGAGCCGACGATCGCGACCAGTCCGAGCACGGCCGCCGATTGCGCCACGGCCCGGGGCAGCCGGGCCAGCTGCGGGGCTCCCACGCCGACGAGTGCCCCGAGAGCCAACTCCCAGGCCCGGGTGTGCAGCGAGAAGTAGGCCCAGGACGGCGAACTGGTCGTGACTGTAACGGAGAAGTAGAACGATACCGCCACGATGGTGACCAGGAAGGCCACCAGCAGCGACGTCCGGAACCGCCGGCCGAGCACCGCGATGAGGACGATCAGCAGCGGCCAGCCGAGGTAGAACTGCTCTTCGACGCCGAGCGACCAGAAGTGCTGCAACGGCGACACCGCGTCGGTCTCGTGCAGGTACTGGGTGCCGCTGATCGCCAGCCGATAGTTGAGCCCGTAGACCGTCGTAGCCAGCGCGTCCTGGGCGATCGAGCGCACCTGCAGCGCCGGTGCCCAGATCCGGGCTGCCAGTACCGTCGCCACCACGACCACCACGCTGGCTGGTAGCAAACGCCGGACCCGACGCGTGTAGAAGGTCGGCAGCGCCCGGACCCCGTTGCGATCGACGGCGCTGACCAGCTGCCGAGTGATCAGGAAACCCGAGATCACGAAGAAGACATCGACCCCGACGAAGCCACCGCGCACCCCGAGGTGGGCGTGATAGAGCACGACCGAAAGCACCGCGAAGGCGCGGATGCCTTCGATATCGGGACGAAACTTGCGGACGGCCGGACGTTGCGGTCTAGGTTTCGACACCGCTCGCGACGGCGGCTCGGCCAGCACGGTGTCACCGAAGCCGGGCAGCAGCGCGGTCATGAGGTCACCGTGCCGGTCGATGGGACCTGCACGACCCTGGTACGGGCACAGCACAACAGGACAGAGAGAAGCACGGAGCCTCCGACGTATTCGGATGTGAGACGCTCCCCGCTGCGGACGAAGGGCGTAAGCGGTCATTACTGCCCATCATCGCTACACTGCGTTACGAATGGGCGCTCCCGTGTGCACGTACAGTAACAGATCTACGAGATGCGTAAAGTGGATCTAGGAAATTGCACGTGCACTGATCTGAACCAAACATTTAACAATTCGTGACTACTCTCTGCACATGCAACTGTCCCGGCACGGAGCTCGGCGAGCTGTCCTCTGCGGTCTTGTCGCCGCCCTGTGCGCCGGCCTCATCGTCGCCGTCCTGTCGCTGCGATCCCGTCCGGCCTGCCACCAGCTGCGCTCGCAGGCCTGGAGTTGCGGTGAGTTGTGGGGTGCCGCCCTGGACAGCCGTAGCGCTGCCCTCGGTTCGACGGTAGCCGCCACCGAGCTCGCCACCGGCCGCCGGCTGGACATCGTCCACACCTATCACCGATGGGAAGATGTCTTTCCTACTTCGGCAGAATCTCGATTGGCCGGCGACGGACGACTTTTGTTCATGAACTGGGAGCCGGTGACGTCCTCCGGAGACAATCTGACCTGGGACAGCATTGCCCTCGGCTCTGCAGACACCGTGATCCGAGCCGAGGCGAAACGATTGGCCTCGTTCGGCCGCCCGGTGTTGATCTCGTTCTCGCACGAACCCGAACTGGACTATCGCAACCACGGCTCGGTGTCGGACTACGCGGCCGCGTTCCGGCACGTGGTCACGCTCTGTAGGCAGAACGGCGCAACCAACGTCCGCTGGGTCTGGGACCTGATGGGCCTTTCCGACCCCGTCTGGCGAGCCCGGTACCCGACCATGTGGCCCGGGGCGGCCTATGTCGACTGGATCGGCTGGGATCCTTACAACGCAGCCGCGTGCAAGCACCGGGACTGGCAGAGCTTCAGCCAGACGGTGGCGCCGTTCTACCAGTGGCTGGAGGGACAATCCTTCGCCAAGGACAAACCGTTCATGCTGGCCGAGTACGGCACGGTCGAAGGTTCGATGCCGGGCGACAAGGCAGCCTGGTTCGCCTCGGTACCAGCCAGCCTGACCCGGCTGCCGCGACTGAAGGCGCTGGTCTACTTCGACTACCCGGCGCCCCCGGGCAACTGCGACTGGCTGGTGACGACATCGTCGGCCTCGGCGCAGGCGTTCGCCCAGCTCGGTCGCAACGATCGGTTCCACAGCTGACCGGCCGACAGCGGCAGCACGAGGTCCCCGCGACGGCCCGGCGAAGGTTCAGTCGGTGAACCTGGCCTGTACGCCCCACTGGCCGGACCAGCCTGCACCCGGGGCCAGTTCGATCAGATCGATGCCGGAGTTGAACGCGTCGGGGCCACAGGTCATCGCCTCGATCGCCACCGAGCGGCGATAGCGCGGATCGTCGGCGTCGAACATGCCCGAGGTGTAGACCTGCCACCAACCGAACTGCTCGTCGGCCCAGACCGTGATCTGACCCCGGTCGGAGCTGAGCATCACCCGACACCGGCCGTCCTCGTCGAACCGCATCCCGGTGTAGGCGGTGTCCAGTTCGACACCCCTCAGCGAGCCGAGCGGATTCGAGATCTTCTTGGTCTCGACAGGCAGAAGTCGATCATCCACGGCCAGGTACCGTTCGGCCGGCAGGGTCAGCGTCAGCTCGTCCACACCGCGGTCGGCGAAACCGAAGAACGGATGGGTGGCCACCCCGAACGGAGCGGGGGTATGGCCGGCGTTGTCGGCCGTCAGCCCACAGGTCAGGCCGGCATCGGTCAGCGACCAGGTGACACCCAACAGCACCTCGTAGGGGTAGCCCGGCTGGGCCGGGACCCGGCAGCTCAGCTGGACCGAGTCAGCCCGGTGCCGCACCAGCTGCCAATCCGTCCAGGCGGCTAGGCCGTGCAGCGCGTTCTGCCGATCGTGCTCGTTGACCGGCAGCTGATGCTCAACCCCGTCCCGAACCCAGCGACCGTCCCGGATCCGGTTCGGCCAGGGCGCCAGGACGGCTCCGTTGAAGGCCGGGGGCACCTCGTCGTCGGCCCAGCCGTCCACCACCGACCGGCCCCCGACGGTGTAGCTGCGCAGAGCCCCACCGCGAGCATGCACCACGGCGAACTGATCGCCGAACTGCAGCGGCCATTCACGATCGGTCAGCAGGACAGGCGCAGGAACGGGCATCGGGCGAATATAGCGATCATGGTCGGCTCGCGGACTACCGACCTCGGACCGGCACCAGCTCGGCCGCGAGGGCTGTCTGATCGACATCAGACAGCTGGTCCGCACCCGTTCGTCAGTGCAATCAGGCCGATGTATCCCGGCGAATCCGGCAGCAGTAGGTCAAAGTGTCCGACGAATTGGACGGACTCGGTGAGGCGCAGCCTAAATGCCGCTCGTTGTTCAGATTCGGTGAGCCGGTTGCCGATAAGCAGCCCGAACGCCGAAGGGGGCGAAGTGAATCGAGTTTGGCTTTACACGGCAGGAGCATTTGTAATTCTGCTGGCAACCTACTTCGCGCTGCCGTCCGGCGGCTACCAAGACCTGGTCTACTCGTTCTTCGGACTGGCGAGCGTCCTGTGCATCCTCGTCGGCGTGCGACTGCACCGACCGGAACGAGTCGGACCGTGGCTGGCCCTGGCGGCGGCGAACGCGCTGATGTCGGCCGGCGACGCCATCCTGAACTACTACGACGCGGTGCTGCACACCGACGCGCCATTTCCCTCGATCGCCGATGGCCTTTACCTCGCGGGGTATCCGTTCCTCATCGTCGCGGTCGCCGGGCTGGCCAGAGGCCGCCGGACGCGCCGAGAGGACTACGTCGACGCCGCCATCGTGACCTGCGGAGCGACGGCAATTCTCTGGCAGGCGTTGATGAAATCGTACGTACACGACAATACGTTGACTCTGTTCGGCCGGTTGGTCACGATGTCCTACCCGTTGATGGACATCGGAGTGCTGTTCTTCTTCATCGGCACGGCGCTGGCCGGCCGGCTGCGCCGACCCAGCTTGGTCGCGGTGGCCGCCAGCCTGGTGGCCATGCTCGTGGCCGACCTGGTCTATGACGTCATGGTGTTGCACGGCAGCTACGCCAGCGGCAACGCCATCGATGCCGGCTGGCTGGTCAGTTACGCGCTCTTCGGGGTCGCGGCGCTACATCCTTCGATGGCCACGCGTGATGCCGGACGTCCGCGCCCCGGGCCGGCCCGCATTCGGCTGCCCCTGGTGGCCCCGGCCGGCTTCATCACCC
>CAZZZW010000125.1:0-11342 GCA_964658795.1 Phormidium nigroviride PCC 7112 | reverse complement strand
AGATTCACGCCGTCCGATTCTTTTATGGGTATCGCGCTGTGTTTTTTGGCAACGCGGCGATGTCCATCGTGACCGGTTGAGCTGACACACGACCGTATTTCACGCCCTGGGCCGCATCGCAGCCCGGGGCGTTTGCTTTGTCCGGGCTGGAATGCGACCCCCACGCAGACCGAGCACCGTCCGCACCAGACAAGCAGAGAGCAGGAAATAGAAGATGAGTACCTCCCCCGTCGAGACTGCGATCGTGAACGCTGACACCACTGACGTCGACCGCACCAAGCAACTGGTGGACGACCCGATCGCCATCGACACCCTCCGGCAGCAGATCGACGCACTCGACACCGCGGTGACCCGACTCATCACCGAGCGCGCCGCCCTGTCCAGGCGGATCCAGCTGGCCCGGATCAACGCCGGCGGCACCCGGGTCGAACTCGGACGCGAGCGCGCCATCCACGAGCACTACCGCCGGGTGCTGGGCAACGCCGGGGTGGCCGTAGCCGACGCCGTGCTGCGCGTCTGCCGCGGCTGAGGCCGTCGCGAGCTCAGACGATCCGGCGTTCGGCCGCCCACCGGGTGAGCTGGTGCCGGGACGACAGCTGGAGCTTGCGCAAGACGTTGGATGCGTGCGTTTCCACCGTCTTTATCGAGATGAACAGTTCGCCGGCGATCTCGCGGTAGGCATAGCCCCGCGCCAGCAACCGCAGCACCTCCTGCTCCCGTGGGGTCAGCTGGTCCAGCTCGGGGTCGGTGGACGGCGTCGGTCCCGGATCGCTGTCCCGGAAGGCGTCGAGCACGAAACCGGCCAGCCGAGGCGAGAACACCACGTCGCCGTCGGCCACCCGCTTGATCGCATCGATCAGCTCGGGCCCCGAGATCGTCTTCGTCACGTACCCCCGGGCTCCGGCCCGGATCACCGCGATCACGTCCTCGGCGGCGTCGGAGACCGACAGCGCCAGGAAGCGGGTGCCTGGGACAGCCGCCTGGACCTGAGCCAGCACTTCCGGACCACCACCATCGGGCAGGTGCACGTCGAGCAGCACGACGTCGGGGGTGTGGCGGCCGATCACGACGACCGCCTCGGCCACACTCGCCGCTTCAGCCACGATGTCGACCTCCGAGCCGATCTCAGCCCGGACCCCGGCGCGGAACATGCCGTGATCGTCGACCAGAACCACGCGGGGACGGTTGCTCTCGGTCATGCCAGTTCCACCTTCAGACGCACTTCGGTTCCCTCGCCGGGACTGGATCGGATCGTCGCGCTGCCGCCCTGGCGGGCCAGCCGGCCGTGGATCGAGCCCTTGATGCCCTGCCGGGATTCGTCGATCCGGTCCGGATCGAAGCCGACCCCCCGGTCGCGCACGAACACCTCGGCGACCTTGTCATCCAGTTCAGCGTAGAGCGACACCTGGGCCACACCGGCGTGCTTGGCCACGTTGACCAACGCCTCTCGGGCAGCGGCGACCAGCGCGTCGAGCCGGCTATCCAGAAGCTGATCACCGACCACGACCACGTCGACGGTGAGGGCATAGGCGTCCTCGACCTCCGCCGCGACCGCGTACAGCGCCGCCCCGAACCGGCCGTTCGGCACGCCCACCCCGTATAGCTTCGTGCGTAGCTCGCGCTCCTGACTGCGGGCCAGCCGCGCGACCTCCCGGGGCGCGCCGGCGTTACGTTGGATCAGGGCCAGCGTCTGCAGCACCGAGTCGTGTAGGTGCGCGGCGATGTCGGCGCGTTCCTCGTTGCGGATCCGCTCACGCCGTTCCTCCGACAGGTCCCGGACCAGCTTCAACCACCAGGGGCCGGTGATCAGGCCGACCCCGATCAGCGTGATGACCATCGCCACCAGACCGGCCCCCACCGCAGCGATGCCGGCCTGGACCAGGATCAGCGCGCCGCCGGCCAGCACCAGGGTTACGCCGGCCACGATCCGTAGCCAGCCCACCCGATCGGTGACCCCGGCCGACAGCGAGCTGCGCGAGAGCCGCCGCCAGCGTTCCCGTTCGGTCTCCGAGGCCTGCCGCCAGAGCAGCAGCACACCGAATCCGGCCAGCAGCGACGGGATGAACCACCAGCCCAGGGGCAGTGCATGGATGTTGAGGTAGAGCACGATCAGGGCGGCCACAGCGCCGCCGACGTACTGGACGACCGAGCGCACGGGGCCTTCGGCCCGGGCATCGGGCGCGGTCGGCAGGATGATCCAGAACGCGCCGTAGAGCAGCACGCCCAGGCCGCTGCAACAGGCCAGGGCGACGAAGGCCAGCCGGATGAACCGGCGGGACAGGCCGAGATGGAGGGCCAGGCCACCGGCCACGCCGCCGAGCAGACGACCGGAGGAGTTCCGGTACAGCCGGGGCGCCGGGATCGGCGGCCGGCTGAAGGGCTGCCCGCCGAGGGAACCAGTGGTCGTCATGATGTACCCATCATGGCCGCTGCCCCGGCCCGGTCGGTATCGGTGGACCCCTGGATCGCCGCAGCCTCGGAGATCAGGGGTGAATTCGGGGTCGTCACCGATACCGTAGAACCGACCACCGCCTCAGGCTGAACGGCATGACGACGATGAGCGACACCGGCACCGCACGAGCCGGCTCCACCGACGGTCCGGCCCGCACCCTGCGCCGGAGCACCACCGACCGGGTGATCTCCGGCGTTGCTGGCGGCCTGGGCCAGTACTTCGGCGTGGACCCGGTGATCTTCCGGGTGCTGTTCGCGGTGCTGTCCTTCTTCGGCGGCGTCGGGCTGCTGGCCTACGGCGTGGCCTGGATGCTGGTCCCCGAGCCGGACACCGACGTGTCGATGCTGGACAAGGCCTTGCACGAGCTGCGGGTTCGCAAGGTGCCACCGTGGCTGGTGGTGGTCGGCGGCGCCGTCGTCGTCTGGATCAGCTGGTTCTCCTGGTGGGCCCCGGGCACGCTCCCGGCCATCCTGCTGCTCGCCGTAGTGGTGCTGGTGCTGATGCATCGTCTGGTCAATCGACCCAAGCCGATGCCGGCCACCCCGCCCTGGGCCGGCGGCGCACCGAGCACACCACCGTGGGCCGCCCCGGCGACCGTCGCACCCCCTGCCTCCCCGGTGACCGAGCCGGTACCGGCCGAGCGGCTCTGGCCCGAGGGCCACACCCCTGACGAGACCGACGACCGCCGGCCGGCTGAGCTTCCCCTGTCCCTGACCAAGCACACGCCACCGGAGGCTCCGGGCGACGAGCCGAAGCCGGAGTGGCCGGTAGTGGATTCCAGTTCCTGGCCGGCCGGCTACCGGCCGAACGGTGAATTCACCCCGCCGCCGGTGACCGACGCCCCGAGCGACACCCGCCTGATCCCCCCGCTGGCCGATACCCGCCGCAACATGCAGGCGTGGCTGTCCGAGGCCACCGAGGCACACCGGGCCCGAGTCCAGCGTCGACGTCCGGTCAAGCTCGCGATCGGGCTCGCGCTCGTTCTCGGCTGGGGAATCGTGGCCCTGTTCGACACCTTCAACCGCGCACCGTTCCCGGCCTACCTGTGGACCGGTCTGGCCATCCTCGGCGTAGGGCTGCTCGTCAGCCTGGCGATCCGCCGCGCGATGCTGTCGTTGCTGATGCCGCTGCTGTTGCTGGCTGTTGTCGCCGTCGGGCTGGGCGGGACGCCGGCCAGTCTGTCCGACGGTTCCGGTGACATCGGCTGGAAGCCGGCGACCAACGCCGAGTTGACCACCTACCGTCAGTTCGCGGGCCGATCGACCCTGGACCTCACCGGGCTGACGCTGTCCGCGGCCGCCGACGTCCGGATCACCCAGGCGGCCGGGGTGGTCAAGTTGGAGATTCCCAAGAGCATGAACGCCACCGTCATCGCCGACGTCCACTTCGGTGACATCCAGAACGGCCGGTCGAACGCCACCGGTGACTATCAGAGCGGTATGAACGTCCGGCTGCAACTCAACCCGGCCAGCACGGCCACCGGTCCGAGGCTGACCATCCGCGTCACGGTCACCGACGGCCACATCCAGGTCGACCGGGTCTGACCACCGAGCGACTCAAGTTCCCTTTGACGTTGCGAAGCAAAATCAATCGCATTGCTGGTCGTCGAAGCACTGCACAGGGTCACCGGGTGTTGCTGAACGAACTGCTTCCGGTGATCAGGAAGTCCTGCGCCAGCCCGGCGTCGTGCAGCCCCTGCATGTCGTCCTGGGACAGCTTGATGCCGGTGTGCGGGATGGTCAGCGGCGACCGGTTCGGGCCGCCGAAGATGTAGGGCTTGTAGACATCGACGTTGTAATTGGTGATGGTCTGGCCCGAGGCATCGACGACGTTGGTTCCCGTCACCCGGTAACGGAAATCGTGCATCGCGTAGTACCAGTCGTAACTCTCCGACCCGTTGAACTTGCCGCTGGCGTCGTGCAGATCGGCGTTGTAGTTCACCCAGCCCGAGTCGAAGGTCGACTGCCCCGCGTTGGCCGCCACGGTGTCACCGATCCGCTGGCCGAAGCTCGGGTTGTCGGTCATCAACTGCTTGGGATCCACCGTCACCGTCGAACCGCTGTTGCCCAAGTAATGGTCGAGCATGTCGGCGGCGTGGGTGTAGCCCTTGGCCCGCAGGCCGAGCTCGATGGCCTTCATCTCGGCGTACTCGGTGTAATCCCCGAAACCGGCGCTGCGACTGCCATGCGGTGGGATCTGCTGTTCCAGATGGTGATCCAGCGGCCCCTGTTTGGGTTTGGCCGGCGTCTGGGAGGTGCCGCCGAGGCTGGCCGCGACGGCGTTGTCGGCCGCCACGTAGCCCTCGATCGCCTTGATCAGGTCGGCACCGAGGCCGCTGAACAACGAACTCAGTGTGGCTATCGAGGCCGACAGCTGCGCGGTCAGGCTCGCGTCGGCGCTGGCCACCGGGCTGCCGAGCGCGGCGAACACTGCGGCCGTCGCCGGGCTGATGGTGGCCAGTCCGGTGAGCGTCGCCGTGCTGGCTGCGAACTGGTCGGTCGCCGCCAGCGCCGCCGTGGGTTGAATGGTGAAGCCATCAGCTGATCCGGTTGCCACGCCGACCACACTGCCCGACCCGAACCCGCCGGATGACGGTCGAATTACCCAATGTTCACGGGCGATCCGGTGCCGGATCAGACCCAGCGCAGGTAGATCCAGGGACTGGCGTTGCCGGTGTTCGTGGTGTCCGTGCGGTAACCCAGCTGGAGTCGCCAGGGCACACCGGCCCGCTCGGTGAATGCGGCGGACACCACGCTGGCGGCGTTGAGCCGACCGCACGGCAGACCGACGCCATTGGTCCATTGGCCGCCGCTGTAGTACTGCAGGCTGAACGACACACACTGGCCCGGCTTCAGCGGCAACACCTGCGCGCCGGGGGTGGCGTAGCTGCCGGCGTGGAACAGGGTGTAGCCGCCCGAGGTGGCATAGCCACCGCGCAACGACGGCGTCAACCGGACCGCGATCCGGGCCACCGTGCTGATCGAGGTCGGCGCGAACCGGTAGTCACCGGCAAAGGTCGCGATGAAGGAGGTGGAATAGCTGTACTTGACCCGCACCACCGCGTTGCCGGCCGCATCGACGGTCGGCCGGGCAACCAGCCGTTGATACGAACCGGCCGGCGTCGCGTACAGCGATACCTGGGTGAGGTTGTAGTGCGAGCCGAGGTGGATCGTCACCGTCATGGTGGCGCCGACCGGATACAGCGCCTGGTCGGTGTGGATCGCCAGGCCGGCGTTGTCGCGGGACACCACGATCGAGAACGCGGTCCTGGCCGGCCCGTAATGCGGGCTGCCGGCGTAAGAGACCGTGTAGACATTGGTGGCTCCGACCGGCGGCGTATCGGTCACGGTGAACGTCCCGTCGGCACCCAGGGTCACCGGGCTCAGCCCGACCAGTCCGGAGGCATCGCGGCGGGACACCGACAGCTGCAGACCGGTTGGATCCTGCACGTTGCTGAAGGTGCCGGTGAAGGAGAAGGACTGCGCGCGGCGGGCCGTGGCGGGTGCGGACAGGGCGATCGAGCTCGGCGCGGTCAGTGCATCGGGCAAGAAGCGGACCTGAGGCGTGCTGCCTGAGGTGTCCTGCAGGACCACGGCCAAGGTGGTGTTGTTCGTCCAGGCGAGGCCACCGGGTGCCAGTTGCGTCGCATCGCCCGGACCCGAGCTGTACGGCGACTTGTACGGATGCAGTTCCAGGTCGGAGGCGGCCACGAAGATGGACAGGTTCAGGCTGTCGTCCCCGACCGCGACGTGCTGGCCGTCCGGGCTGTAGACGTTGGTAGAAACGCCGGCGCCACTGGCCGGGGAATAGCGGCTGCCGTCGTTGGACAGGTCGGTCGTGGAGTACGGCACCCCGTAGGCCAGCACCTTCGAACCGTCCGGACTCACCTCCAGATCAGGGGCATCGGTGTAGGCGACGATGCCGCTCGGGGTGGCGGTGCCGCCGTTGACCTGGAGCAGATCGAGTTCGTAGGCACCGCCGAAATAGGTGGCGAGCAGTTCGTCCGGATGTCCGGGAACGCCGGCCACCAGCGGGTTGCCGTAGTTGGTCGGGCCCTGGATGCTCACGGTGCCGTTGGTGCGATCGATCTCGGCGATGCCGAACTCGTTCGGATCCGGTCCACATTTGAAGCTGAACCACAGGTCGTTGCCGGCGAATGCGACCGAGTTCGGGCAGGCGGCGTCGCCGGTGCTGTACTTGTGAGTCACGGTCAGCTGGATCGGGTCGATCGCCACGATGTAGTTGTCGGTGCTTTCGGCGGCGTACACCAGGCCGTCCGGGCCGATGGCCAGACCCGCCGCATCGGTCGTGCCGCTGACCAGGTGGAGCTCGGTGCCGGTCAGGCTGCTGGCCACCACACCGCCGACAGTGCCGTCGAAGCCGCCGATGATGCCCGTGTAGAAGATCTTGCCGGCGGCCTGATCGACCAGCATGTGCTCGAAGGTCCCGAACGGCAGTGACACCGGAGTGCCTTCGATCGGGCTGTCGGCCGCCGGGCTCACGGCTGGACGAACACCCGAGCGGACCGGCGCAACCGCGGCGGTGGCGCCGGCCGGCGACGCTGCGACGGCGACCGGGGTCAGCCCGGCGAGCACGGCGAGCGCGGCCACGGCGGTACGACGGATCATGCTCAGGTCCTCCCCGTGCACCCGTCGGAGCGGATGCGCCCGGTCAACACGACTCGTGTTGAACGTGATTCAAATGGGGTGACTATAAGCGGCAGTCCGCCCGGTACGGAAGCAAAACGGCCCAGTCGTTACGGATGAAGCCGTGAACTCCACGGCCGGCGGCGGTGACGACGGCGAGCATCGCCCGAAGACGCGGCCAGCCCGCTCGCCGAGGGCGAACGGGCTGGCCGGTGGTTCGGGCTGACTAGCGGAGGATGAAGTACGCCCACGGGGACACGTTGCCGACGTTGTAGGCATCGCTGTTGAAGACGGCGCGGACCCGCATCGCGTACCCGGAGTCGCCTCCGCGCAGGACGCCGTAGACGACGCCGTTCGATTCGTAGGTGAGACACGGCGACTGGGCGTAGGGCTGCCAGCTTCCGTTGACGTACCAGAACACCTCGAAGTGCGTGCAGGTGGCCGAGCCGTAGCGGTTCGGCGACACCAGGGCAGCGTGGTAGACGTCGTCACCGGGGTGGAACAGCGCGTACGCGCCATTGGTGCCGTAGTTGCCGGCGAGGGCGATCTGCACCAGCGCCCGGGTACCGACCGCGGTCGAGATCACCCTGGCGTTGTAGTAGTAATCGCCGTAGAACTTGACCACGAAGATGGTGTTGTAGGCCATCGCCATGTTCATCGCGGCGTCACCGTGGCTGTTGACGGTCAGGGTGGTGTAGTAGTGCACCGCCGCCGGACCGGCCTTGACCCAGATCTGCACCTTCTTCACATCGTGCGACTGCAGGTGCACGGTGAGGTGGCCGAGCTGGTGGAAGCTGTACAGGGTCGAGGTGACCTTCATCGTCAGCGGTGCGGTGCCGCGCAGCACGTTGACCTGGTCGACCGCGGTCACCGGCGAGTGGTTCTCGTCGCCGGAGTACACGGCCACGTAGGTGTTCGCGCCACCCACCGCCGGAACGTCGGTGAAGTGGAAGAAGCCGTCGGTTCCCGTGGTGAAGGTGCCGATCGGGTGGGCTCCGGCCGCGTCACGCTTGGCGACCAGGATCGAGCCGCCGGCGATCGGGCTGCCGTCCAGGTTGGCCAGGTGCAACGTCATCGGCAGCGCCTTGGCCCGGCCGACCGACGCCGCCGAACGCAGGCTCATCGCGGCGGGCGTTTGCAGGGCAGTGTTCAGGATGTGCAACTGGGCCGAGCTGCCGTACTGGTAGGAGTACACCGAGAGCAGCGTGTCGCCGTTCCAGGCCAGGGCATCAGGGGCCGGCGGGAAGGAACTGTTGCCCGGGTAGTTGTGCAGTGGGGCATACCCGCGCGTGATGTCGTACGTGGTGAGCGCACCGGTGTAGGACGTGCCGCCAGCCAGGTGCCGACCGTCGGCGCTGACCGCAACGCTGTCGATGCCCAGCACGGACAGGGTCTGGCCGAGCGGTGACAGATCCGTCGTCGAGTAGTTGCGGACGTCGGTGTAGGAGGACACGGTGAGGGTGTTGCCGTCCGGAGAGACCGACAGATGCTGTTGGTAGCCCGTGCTCGCGATGTGGCTGGTGACGGTCGCGGTGGTACCTGACACGGTCACCAACGAGATGTTGTTGGTTCCGCCATCAGCGGCGGCGTAATTGTCCCCGATGACCAGCTCGTTGGCATGACCCGCGCCTGGGATCGACATCAGCCGCATCGAGTGCGTGGCGGTCACGCCGTCCGGCACGACCACGGTGCCATCCGTCGTGTCCAGGTGCGCGATGCCGTCGGTGCCGACGCCGCCGTTGCCGTTACCGGCAAGGCTGGTGCCGTCACAGGTGTAGCTGAACCACAGGTCGGTGCCGGCGAAAGCCAGGTCGGTCGGGCAACCGACGGTTCCGGTCGGCCAGGTGTGCACGACGGCATTCGTCGTCAGATCGAAGGATTGGATCTGGGAGACCGCGTTGGTCGCCGAGTTGGGCGTCTCGCTCACATAGAGCAGACCATCCGGTCCGATGACCATCTTCTGCACGTTGGCGAGGTCAGGCAGTGTGGTCTGGGCCTGGGTGTCCAGACGGACGGCGACCACGCCCCCGCTGCCCGCCAGCCCCGCGGTGCCCGAGACGAGGGCAACTGAGGGCTGGTCGGCCCCGGCCGCGGGGACCAGGATCATGTTCGTGACGCTGCCGACCGACAGGTCCACGGACTGGTCCACCGGCGGCGCACTGACCGCGGGCGTGGTTGCGCCGGCCGTGGCCGACCAGGTGATGCCCGAGGTCAGCGCGGCAGCCGTGACGGCCACCGTCGCAAGGGCGATACGACGGATCATGTTCTTCCTTCCAACCTGCTGAATCTCCCGGTGAGATAGAGCAGAAGTCCGATGTGGTGGATCTGGCCGGTCAGCCGATCTCGATTTCTTCGAAATAGGCCCAGGCCGAGTAGTTGCCGGCGTTGTAGCTGTCACCGTGGTAGGCGGCCCGGACTCGCAACGGGATCCGAATGGGCGCCCCGCGCAGCAGCGCGACGGCAGCACCGGATCGGATCTGTGCGCAGGTGAGCACTGGCCCGGCGGTCCAGGCGCCGTGCACGTAGGCCTGGAACTCGAAGCGCAGGCATTGGCCCGACTTGTCCGGCCCGGTCGCGCCACCGACGTAGATGTCGCCGCCTTCGTGGAACAGCTTGTAGGCACCCGAGGTGGCGTAGTTGCCCGGCACGGCGGCCACGACGCCGGCCCGGGTCTGCGCCGAGGTCGAGATGACCCTTGCGTTGTAGTAGTAATCGCCGTAGAACTTCACCGCGAAGACGGTGTTGTAGCTCATCGCCAGGGCCATCGCGGCATTCCCCTGGCTGTTGACCGTCAGGGTCGTGTAGTAGTGCAGCGGTGCCGGACCGGCCTTGACCCAGATCTGCACCTTCTTCACATCGTGCGAACCGAGGTGGATGGTCAGATGGGCGGCCTGGCGGTAGTTGTAGCTACCGCTGTCCAGTTTCATGGTCAGCACCGGCGTGCCCCGCAACACGGTGACGGCGTCCACCGTGGTCACCGGCGCATGCGTGTCGTCGCCGGAGTACACCGCGACGTAGCTGTTGGTGCCACCGACGGCCGGCACGTCGCTGACGTGATACAGCCCGTCCGAGTCGGTGGTGAAGGTGCCGATCGGGTGCGCGCCAGACTGGTCCCGCTTGGCCACCAGGACCGAGGCACCGGCGATCGAAGCTCCCGAGGAACTGGCCAGGTGCCCGGTCAGCGCCAGCGGGTGGGCTCGGCCGACCGACGTCGCCGACCGCAGGCTCATGGCCGATCCGGCCTGGAGCGCGGTGCGAAGGACGTTGAGCATCGGCGCGGACTGATACTCGTTCTCGGTCACGGAGTACAGGACGCCGTGGGCCCAACCCAGACCGTTGCGAGCCGGAACCGTCGATTCCGCTTCACTGTTGCTGTCGCGCAGCGGGTAGCTGTGAATGCCTTCGAAGCCCGGCAGGGACAGGGTCCTGACGTACTCAGCCCCGCCCTCGAGTGACGAGACAGCGGCATGGCCTGTCTCCCACGCGATGTCGGCGGTGCCGTAATTGGCGGCCGGCAGAGACCCGGTCACCCTGCTGAGGTCGCTGGTCGAGTAGAGCTCGGGTCCGGCGGCGGTGTCGGACGCGATGGCCGAACCGTCGGGGGTAGCGCTGAGGACGATGCCGATGCCGTCGTACTTCAACGTCGTGGTCACCGAGGCATCCGTGCCGTCGACCGCTACCAGGTTCAGCGTCTGAAACGCGAGCAGGTTGGTGGCGGCGAGGACTCCGGGCTTTCCCGGAATGCCGGCCAATTGGATAGTCGGGCCGCCGTCATGAGCAAATCGGGTGACGAGGTCCCCGGTGGCAAGATCGAGGTGGGCCAACGCCGACTTCGAGACTGCTTGGATCGGGCAGATCGAGCTGAACCAGAAGTCGCTGCCAGCGAAGGCCATGCCGACCGGACACAGATCGGGCGTGGGGTAGGTCCGGAGGACGCTGCCGGCGACCGGGTCGATAGCGACGATCTGGTGATTCGCCGATTCACTCGCGTAGACGACACCGTTCGGTCCCAGGACCAGCTCGTCGACATCGACATCCCCGACGCCACCGACGGCTTGTACGGGCGAACCATCGGTCCGGGCGATCACCACGCCACCAGGCCCGGGGTGGTCGCCGGAGTTGATGTTGGTACCGGCGAACACGACTCGGTCATCGGCCGGGGCGACGGCCGGGACGGTGACGAGGTCGGTAAAACGACCCAGAGGCAGCGGCGTGGTGGAGTCGAACGGGACAGCGGCCGGCGC
>CAZZZW010000124.1:0-11451 GCA_964658795.1 Phormidium nigroviride PCC 7112 | reverse complement strand
TCGAGCGACTCCAGGATCTCGACCTGGGCCTCCTCGGCGACCCGGGCGCGCTCCGGGTCGTCCTCGGAACCGGCGTGTATCTGACCCTGCTCGGCCTCATCGGCGCGGAACTCGGCTGGATAATCCGTTCCACTCCCGGTGCCCTGGTCGGCTACATCGCCGTCATCCTTGTCCTCCCGGTGCTGTTCGGCAATGTGCTGGGAACGTGGGGCAAACACATAGCGCACTACCTCCCCAGCGAGGCCGGCGGCAGCTTCGTCCGCAGCCTGCCCGAGCCGGGATCGCTGTCGCCCTGGGCCGGTCTACTGGTCCTGGTCGGCTGGGCCGTCCTCGGATTGATCGTGGCCGCCACGCAGTTGGTTCGGCGCGACGCCTGATCGGCCGGCGCGTCGCCGTCCCGCTCGGTTCACGGCTGGTCGGTCCACGCCGCTGTAGGCCAGGTAGCCGACCGCGACGACGATCAGCAGTCCGAGGACGACCGCCACCGGTCCCGGTCCGAGGCCCAGTCCCCCGCGTGCAGGTGAGACGCCCAGCCAATCGGCGAAGGACGCACCGACCGGTCGGGTCAGGACGTAGGCGATCCAGAACGCCGCGACCGCGTTCATCCCGAACGACCGGAAGCCGGCCGCGGGAACCGCTATGGCACAAGCAAAAACAACGCCGGCGGCCAGGTATCCCAGGTGCAGGGTGACCGCGGTCAGGTCACCGACCGCCGTCCCGAGGGCGAACGTCGCCACGACCGCAGCCCAGTAGTACAGCTCTCGCCGGGTGCTACAGATGCTGTGCATCGACAGCGTTCGCTCGCTGCGATACCACCCGGAGAACACGAGCGCGAGCACGACCACGAACAGGGCGACCGAGATCGCGTACGGCACGCCGAGCCCGACGTGCAGGACGTCGGCGGCCATCGTGCCGAAGACCCCGACCATCGCCACCGCGAACCAGTAGCGGATCGGTGAGTAGTCAGGCCGGATCAGCTGCAGACCCAGGGCCAGCACGAAGGCCGCGAAGCCGAGCAGCACCGCCAGTTCCGGCGCCATGCTGTGCACCAAGAAGTCCGACGCCGACTCGCCGAAGGCGGTCGTCAAGGCCTTGACGACCCAGAACATCGCCGCCACCTGCGGCACCTTCAGCCCCGACCTCACTTTGACCGCCGACCGATCGGAGCCGGTCACCTCGCTCGAATGCACCACGTGAGCCTGCCATTCGACGATCGGGTCGCAGCCGGATCCCGGCCCTGACCGCAGATGACTTACGACATTCACAGTAGTAGTCACGCTCAGCCGCGACCACCGCCGGCCGCCCCCTGCCCAAGCCCGCGCGGCCCACCCGCGTGGCTGACGGCGAATGTGTCGTCCATGGCTGCCTGTTGCCGCCGGTGGCTGGTTTTATCCAGCCACTGAGCCGGTGACCAGCCCGTCATGCTGCGGTTCGAACGTGCCTCCGGCGTGGTTACAGTGGATCTGAGAACCCCGACCGTCGAGTCCGAGGAGACATTCGTTTTATGCGCTCAGTTACTGCCTATGCCACCCCCGCCGCCAAGGCCCCGTTCGCCAAGACCACCATCGAGCGTCGCGACCTCGGCCCGCGCGACGTACTGATCAAGATCGCCTTCGCCGGCATCTGCCACTCTGACATCCACACCGCCCGCGAGGAATGGGGCGAAGCCATCTTCCCGCTGGTGCCCGGTCACGAGATCGCCGGCACCGTCGAGGAGATCGGCTCCGAGGTGGACAAGTACGCCGTCGGTGACCGGGTCGGCGTCGGTTGCATGGTCGACTCGTGCCGCGAGTGCGAGAACTGCAAGGCCGGCGAGGAGCAGTACTGCCTCAAGGGCAACATCGGCACCTACAACGCCATCGGCAAGGACGGCCGACCGACCGAGGGTGGCTACAGCACGCACGTCGTCGTCGACCAGGATTTCGTGCTCGGCATCCCGGAGGGCATCTCCCTCGACGAGGCCGCGCCCCTGTTGTGCGCCGGCATCACGCTCTACTCCCCGCTCAAGCACTGGAACGCCGGACCGGGAAAGCGAGTCGCCATCGTCGGCCTCGGCGGCCTGGGCCACATGGGGGTCAAGATCGCCCACGCCCTGGGAGCCGAGGTGACCGTGCTGTCCCAGACGTTGTCGAAGAAGGACGACGGCACGAAGTTCGGCGCTGACCACTACTACGCCACCAGCGACGATGCCACCTTCGAAGACCTGGCCGGCTCGTTCGACCTGATCGTGAACACGGTGTCGGCGCACCTGCCGATGGAGAAGTACCTTTCACTGCTGCGGCTGGACGGCACGCTGGTCAACGTCGGTGCCCCGCCGGAGCCGCTGGAGGTGCCGGCCTTCGCGCTGATCCCGATGCGACGCAGCTGGGCCGGTTCGATGATCGGCGGCATCCGGCAGACCCAGGAGATGCTCGACTTCTGCGCCGAGCACCACCTCGGAGCCGAGATCGAGGTCATCTCCGGCGACCAGATCGACGAGGCCTACGACCGCGTGGTGGGCAGCGATGTCCGCTACCGCTTCGTGATCGACACCGCTACGTTCTAAGGCGATTCAGCAACGGTCCGGGTACCCCGACGGGTACCCGGACCGTTGTCGTTCAACTGGTGTTGCGGATCCGGTTCCGGCCGGCGTCCTTGGCCCGGTACAGGGCCTGGTCGGCGCGCCGCAGGGTCTCGGCCACGGCCAGATCGTCGATGTGCTGGGCATAGCCGATGCTGCAGGTTTGCCCTTGTGGAACCGACTGAAGCACCGCCTGTAGCGTCGACTCCGCCTCGGCCCAGTTCGTACACGCCAGCGCGATCGTGAATTCCTCGCCACCCCAGCGGGCGAAGACGGCACGATCCCCCAGCGCGGTACGGGCGGCCCGGGCGAAATCCCGCAGCAGGCGATCACCCTCGTGATGGCCGAACCGGTCGTTGAACACCTTGAAGTTGTCCAGGTCGACCAGGGCCAGAAAGACTTGCTGCCCCGGTTGAAGGTTGCGCTGCAGCAGGTTCAGCTGGCTGTCCCAGCCGCGACGGTTCGGCAACCCGGTGAGCTGATCGGTCGTGGCCAGCGAGGACAACTCGTCCAGCATGGCCGATTGCGACAAGGTGATGCCGGCCTGGTCGGCCAGCAGGGTGACGGCAACGCCATAGGCCGAGGACGGGGCCGCGGCCGGATCGGTCCAGCCGGCCGACAGCACTCCGGACACGCCGTTCCGGTTACGGATCGGCGCGAAGAGCATCACCTCGGCCTGACCGTGCCGCGCCGTCGTCGCCGACACCAAGGCGCTGTGCTGCACATCGCGTACCAGCAGTGGCTGTCCGGTCCGGTAGACGATCGCCGTCGCGGTGGGCGCGTCGAGTGGCAGGGTGAAACCGGCATAGGCCGTTTCCGTCGACGCCGTGACGACCAGCTGGTCATCGATCGGCTCGGCCACGAACGCGAAGGTCGCATTGGACAGCGTGACCAGCGACCGCACGATGGCGGTCCGGGCGTCCTCACCCTGCTGGATGCTGCGCATGATCCGCGCGACACTGCTCAGGATCGCGCCCGGATCGGCCGTGGCCGCGGCGCCGCTCCGGTCCACGGTCAGGTCGTACATGTGCCCGATCGTCCATTCGGTGCCGTCGGGGCCGGTGGCATGGCTCAGCCGCAGCTCGACCCAGATCGTCGACCCGTCCGGGCGCAGGTAACGCTTCTCGACCCGAAGTGACCCGTCGGCCGCGTACCTGATCGCCTCCCCGGCCCGGGCGTGTTGATCCAGGTCATCCGGATGCGTGAAGTGCCGGCTGGACCGGCCGAGGATCTCGGCCCGATCCCGGCCGAACAGGGCGCACAGACGGTCGTTGACGGCGACGAAATGACCGGCCGAGTCCGCCACCGCGACCCCACACGGGGCGGCGTCGAAGGCGAGGTCGAGGGCCGCCCACGACGGCTCCCTCGAACTCGGGATCGCCTTGTCATCGCTGGTGATCGGCGCTCGGGCGTCCTCGTCGACGGTACCGAGGGGCAGCACGTGCGCGACGATGTAGGCCTGCCCCGAACCCTCGTCGGACACGATCGAGGCCCGGACCCGGACCGGCAGCGTCCGGCCGGAGGCGTGGACGTAACGTTTGTCGACCGAAACCTGTTGCGCGTCTCCGGCCACCAGGGCGTCGGTGTTCAGCGCATCCGCAGCCTGGTCGTCGGGGCAGGTGATGTCCGCGACGGTCAACTGCATCATCTGCTCAGTGGAGTAGCCCAGAAGTTCGGCCAGGGCCTGGTTCACATCGAGGAAGCTGCCGTCCAGGCGGTTGATCGCCATGCCGATCGGGGCACCGTCGAAGGCTTCGCGGAACTTGGCCTCGCTCTCGGCCAGCGCCGTTTGTGCCTCCACCGCCGGGGTGATGTCACGAACGATGAACAGGAACTCCTGCCCCCGGCCGCCGACCTCGGCCAGGGCCTGGCCCCGGCTGGCCAACCACCGGGTGCTGCCGTCGCGGTGCCGCACCCGGTACTGCCCGTTGCCGGACGGGATCTCCTCGTTGCGGTCGAGGAGTCTTGTCGCTGACACGTCCAAGAAATCGAGCACCGAGGCGCCGAGGGCCTCGGCCGGGACGTAGCCGAGCATCGCATGCACCGAGGCCGAGATGTAGCGGATGCGGAAGTCGGCCGAGGTGACGACGACGAGTTCCTCGGTGCCGCCGAGCAGCAGGTCCGGTTGCGAATCGCTCTCGATGCCGACGGATCGGGCATTGATCAGCTTCGCGGTGAGTTCGGCCGAAGCCGGCTCCGGACGCCCGAACAGCCAGCCCTGGGCTCGATCGGCCCCCATCGCGATCAGCTGGCGGGCCTGGCTCTCGGTCTCGATGCCCTCGGCGCAGACCCGCAGGCCGAAGCTGTGCGCGGTGTCGATGACCAGCCGCACCAGCACCGCGTCCCGCGCGTCCGTGGTCACCTGTTCGACGAAGGACCGATCGATCTTGACCACGTCGACCGGCAGCCGGCGCAACATCGTCAGCGACGAGTGCCCGGTGCCATAGTCGTCGAGGGCGATCCGCACCCCGAGCGCCCGCAGGGCGTCCAGTCGACGGATGCAAGCCTCGATGTCGTCGATCGCCGCCGTCTCGGTGATCTCCAAGCACAGCCGGTGCGCAGGCAGACCGGACTGCGCCAAAGCTCCGGCCACCGTCGCCACGATGTCGTCGTCGTCCAGTTGCACGGCCGAGACATTCACCGCTACGGCGGCACCGGCGAGCTGGTCATCGCTCGACCATGCGAGCGAGTCGAGACAGGCCTGATGCAGCACCGCAGACCCGAGTTCGCGGATCAGTCCGGTCGACTCAGCCACCGCGATGAAGACGTCGGGCGGGACGACGCCCAGTTCGTCGTCGGTCCAGCGGGCCAGGGCCTCGGCTCCCAGGATGCGACCGGACGGGAGTTCGACGACCGGCTGGTAGTGAACCGCGACCTCGCCACGCTGCAAGGCCAGGCGTAGCCGGCGGGCGATCCGTTCCGGGCGCAGGTCGGTAACGACCGGTTGCGCCGGCGCGCCCGGCACGATCGATGGCCAGGATTGAGCTGCAGACACGGATAGACCCTTCCCTACGGTCTATCCGATCGGCAAACCGAGCCGGGACTGTAATCCGCGCCGTGGCCGCGTCCAGGCCACGAGGACCCTTGCGTACGTGGGTCGATCGGTGACAGATTTGTAATCTGCTGTGCTGACAAGGGGATGCTTCGCGAGATTTCGATGCTTTTGTCGGGAACACAAAGCGCAACGCGACCAGATCTGCTGGTGTTTCGGTTGCCAGCACCTCACACGCTGCGCACAATGCGTAGGTCGGACAGCCGGGGGGTGTCGTGGCGCATATCGTCGTGGTGGAGGACGAACCCAACCTGCGGGTTCTGCTCAATCGCTTGCTGGCGGACGCCGGATATCGGGTCACGACCGCCGCCAACGGCTCGGCCGGCCTGAATGCGCTACTGGCCGAGGACGTCGTGGATCTGGTCATCCTCGACCTCATGCTGCCGGACCTCAGTGGCGAGCAGGTCCTGGACGTACTGATGGCGGCGAAGCCGGAGAGCAAGGTGCTCGTCCTGTCGTCGGTCCACGAGATCGGCCGACGGGTCGGCGTGCTCGATGCCGGTGCGGTCGACTTCGTGGCCAAGCCCTTCATCAACGCCGAACTGCTGGCTCGGGTACGAGCTCGGCTGCGGACCGAATCCAGCGCGTCCACGGCGACGGTTGCCCAATACCTGCACGGAGCGGACTTCCAACTCGACCTTCAGCGACGCGAATTGATCATCCGGGGCCAACACATCCTGTTGCCGCATCGGGAGTTCGTGCTGCTGGCCCACCTGCTGCACCGACGGGGCCAGATCTGCACCCGGCAGGAGTTGCTCTCCGACGTCTGGGGATTGTCCTTCGATCCCGGTACCAACGTGGTCGACGTGTACGTTCGCCGGCTGCGGTCCAAATTGGCCTCCAACTGCATAGAAACGGTGCGCAATGTCGGCTATCGACTCGTTGCGGGTTAAACGGATCCTGGTCGCCGGCTGGCTCGGCTTCGCCGTGGCCAACGTGACGTTGATGTACCTGTTGCCCGGTGAGGAGACCATTCCGTACCACTTGACCTGGGCCAGTTTCGCCTTGTTGTACGGGCTGTACCGCTGGTCGCTGCGGATCACCTGGCTGACCTTCACCGCCATCACCGTGAGCACCGGCGTGGCGATGGTGCAGCATGCCCAGGCTGACATCATCGGCTGGGAGGAGTGCAGCGAGATCCTCCTCATGGGCGTACTGGTCGCGCTCCTCATCTGGCACGTCCGCCGGTTCCAGGATTCCCAGCGCCGGTTGGCCGAACTCCGCGAGACCGAACGAACCCACGCCGAACAGAGGGAGATTGCCGCCCGGTTCGGCTCCCACGAGGTGCGCACCCGGCTGACGATCGCCCGCGGGTTCGCCGATCTCATTCACGAGCGGGCCCAGGACGACCTGACCAGGTCCGATGCCACCGTGGTGCTCGGCGAACTCGACAAGGCATCCGCCCTCACCACGATGCTGCTCACTCTGGTCCGGGTCGAGGCTCCGGTCCCCCGGGTGCCGGTGAACCTGTCCGAACTCGTCGAGGCGGTGTTGGCGCGCTGGCGAGCGACCGCCGATCGCCGATGGCAGATGGACATCCGGGTCGGCATGATGTTGGGCGACGCCGAACGGCTGGAGTCGGCCCTGGACTGTCTGATCGAGAATGCCGTTAAGTTCACGGATTCTTCCGACACGATCCGGGTCGAGGCGATGCGGGCCGGTGACGACGTTCAGTTGCGCGTCGTGGATACCGGAAGCGGCATCCCGGATGTCGATCTGCCGCGAATGGCGGAGATCTTCCAAACCGGTAGCACCGCCGGCGATCGGGCCGGCAGCGGTCTGGGCCTGTCTATCGTGCGCGCCATCGTCGAGGCCCGCGGCGGCCGGCTCGAGGTGCAGAGCCAGGCCGATCGGGGCACCACGATCATCCTGCACATCCCGGGCTCGCACCCGGCGGCTCGGCCCTCGAACGATGTGACCCTGGCGGCCGCTCCGGCTGCCGAGCCGCTGGCGCAACACTGACCATCACGAACTACCCGATGAATACAGGGTGTTCGCGATCGACGACACAGAGTCATCAATGCATGACAGGGGATTACAGCCGGATGACGTAGCTGTCATTTTGCTAAGCAACTGACCCGAGCCCCGAGCAGAGTCCGGTCAGACTCTTGCGCCTCCGTCGTGGCGCGAGCTCGAACAGGGGGCCGCAGTCGTGTTGTCGTCATCGAAGAGCCTGCTCAGATCAGGCAAAGCCTTGCTCGGATTGTTGATCGTCATGGCGTTGTTGCCGGCGGCACAACTCACCGGGGCACCTCGTGCGCACGCGGACTCGCCCGGCACGATCGCGCTGGCCGTGTCGAGTGCGATGACGGTCGGCGGGGTGAGCAAGAAGGGCGACGTGATCGCCAACTACAAGTGGTTGATCAACGTCGACGACACCGGTGACCCCGGATCGATCTCCAACCAGGGCACCCAGAGCTGCCTGCCGAACACGGCGGTCAACGGCGCGCCGACCGCTCAGGCGAACACCTACGCCGACACCTGCCCGTGGCCCTCGGTCCGCAACACCTCCGGCTTCGCCCCCATCGTTGCCCAAGGAACACAGGACGATCTCAACGCCACGACCAGTGTCAGCCTGCCGGTGGGCAAGTACCTGATCTCGGTGACCGCGGACGGCTTCAAGATCGACGGTCAGCATTTCGCCGTCGGTTCCGGTTCGAACCAACTGGTTCAGGTTCAGATGAATGCCGCCCCCCTGCCGCTGAGCACGTTGCGACTGCAGGTCTTCAACGACACCAACCCCGTCGATGCCACCTACGAGGTCGACGCCGAGAAGGGGTTGAGTGGTTTCAGCGCCACGCTGACCGACGTATTCGGCCTGGTCAGCACCGACTATTACGGAAATGCCTTGTGCACCAAGTACGTCCACGATCCGGCCGGCCACCTGGTCTTCAACGGAACGAAGCCGGCCATCGATCCCGGCTCGATCGGCAAGTGTGTCAGCGATGCCTCCGGTCAGATCGTGATCCCGAACCTCGGCTCGGACCGCTACGCCGCCACGGTGGCCCCGCCGGCCGGCCAGGTTGGTCAGTGGGTGCAGACCACCACGCTGGAAGGCGGCCACGACCATGACATC
Source organism: Phormidium nigroviride PCC 7112 (assembly GCA_964658795.1). Classification (GTDB taxonomy): domain Bacteria; phylum Actinomycetota; class Actinomycetes; order Mycobacteriales; family Jatrophihabitantaceae; genus Jatrophihabitans_A. The sequence goes on along the minus strand of CAZZZW010000124.1, from coordinate 2,763 downwards.
TGGGAGCAGGAGGGTTCGACCGGATACGACACCGAGCAGACCAAGGGGGCCGAGTTGGTGCCGGCGGTACAGTTCGGATTCGTTCGCACCATGCCGACCGTCGCGGCTTCAGCCACCGGCACCGGGACGGTCAAGGGCGTAGCCATCGCCGGATTGCCATATATCGGCGGCCAGAACGGCCAGGTCTCGCCGGAGACCGGCCTGGCCGGCGTGAAGAGCGGCGGCCCGATTGCCCACCCGTGGATCGCCTTGTCCGACCTCAACGGCGGCGACCAGCAGGTCTACACCGGGCAGGGGAACGCCGACGGCAGTTTCCAGATCAGCAACGTGGCCACCGGCAGCTACCAGTTGTCGATCTGGGACGCCGACCAGGACTACATCCTGTGGAGCTTCAACATCGAGGTCACCAACGGACAGGTCACCGACGTCGGTAACAAGATCATCGTCGGCTGGTTCACCCACATCTACGGCCACGTCTTCATCGACTCCAATGGCAACGGCCGGATGGACCCCGGCGAGAAGGGTGTTCCCCAGTTCGCCATGACGGTGCGAGAGCGGGACAACTCGCTGATGGATCAGGCCACCAACACGGCCTCGACCAACGACAGTGGGCTCTACGACATCCACGAGACCTACCCGCTGGGCAAGTTCCTGGTTCTCGAGGGATTCAACACCCGTTACCGCACAACGGGAATCACCTACAAAGGTGAGAACGACCCGAAGCCGACGACTCAGCTGGGCAGCATGGTCGACATCAACTTCCTGCCGATCATCGGCCTGGGCGGTCAGATCGACTGGGGCGTCGAGCCCTACCCGGCCGGCAGCAACGGCGGCATCGTCGGCACCGTCACCTACGACACCACCCGCAATGAACTCGACCCGGCCGATGCAGTGACCGAGGGCTACCAACCGGGCATCCCCGGCATCAATGTGCACCTGTATCTGCCGATCCGCTGTGATGCCAGCACCCCGGCCGATCACTGCCGTCAGGGCTATGTGCTCAACGATGACGGCTCGATGAAACGCGGACCACGGGTCCAGGACGACTACACGACCGAGACCTGGCAACCGCCTCGTGGCTGCACCGCCCGGCAGTATGACGGGACGGTGCTGGCCGACCAGCAGGCGCTGCCGCCGGCCGACTCCGCGGCCAACGCCATGTGCGTCGAGGCGCCGATGATGGGCGTTGCGGCTGGAGTCTCCGACGCCGGCGGCGGTAGCCAAACGGTCAATGGAAACTACGGATTCGCCACCTCCAAGATTAACCAGTACCCGGTCGGTGACCAGCGCAACCCAGCGCCGCAGCACGATCTGCCCCTGTACGCGGACCTGGCCAGCAACGGGTACCCGGAGCAGGATCTGGTCCCGGCGGACTACCTGGTCGGCGTCGACATCCCGAACAACCCGTCCGGGCCGAAGACCCCGATGTACAAGGTGACCACCGAGGCCGACGTCAACGTCTTCTCCGGCGACGGTTACGTGCCCCAGGAGAACTATCCGCCGGCCAGCCAGGCCCAGGCCGACCAGCAGGACCAGGGTGCGCAGCTGAACACCCCGATGGCGCCGACGCAACCGCCCTCGCAGCAGGCGGGCATCATCTCCCCGTGCGCCGGACCGTTGCACAAGGTGACCGTCACCAATCCCGACTTCCTGGCTGCCGGTGGTAGCCCGTTCGAAGGTCAGCAACGGCCGTACTGCACCGACAAACTGGTCACCGTCCGGAGCGGGCAGTCGACCGCCCCGAACTTCAACCTCTACACCGACGTGCCGATCCCGACGCACTTCTGGGGCTTGACGCTGAACGACCTCGGTCTGACCCTGGACAAGCGCAGCGTGAACTACGGCGAAGCCCAGGGCATGCCCTACGTCCCGGTCGGCCTGTACGACTGGACCGGGCGGCTGGACTACACCGCCCACACGGACTTCAACGGTCTCTACGAAGCGCTCGTGCCCTCCACCGACACCTACAACTGCCCGGTGCCGGCCGGGCCGTGTCCGAACATGTACCGGTTCGTCGGTAACGACCCCGGTCAACCCGGCGCGCTCAACGCCGATTACAACCCGAGGTTCCGCACCATCGCCACGAACTTCCAGGCCTGGCCGGGGCAATACACCGTGACGGACGAGGCACCGACCCAGGTCGCCACCACCGCGCTGGCACCGGACACCACCACGGTGAACCCGACGCAGTGCGATCTCGGGCCGAACACACCGCAGGTGCTGGCGGTCGATCATCCCTACCTCCGGACCACCGACGCCAACCGGTCGGTGACCTTGACCGGCTTCGGGTTCGGGGCGACCGCGGGGACGGTCAGACTCGGTAGCACGGTGGTGCCCACCTCGGCCTGGTCCGACAGCGCGATCACGATCACCGTGCCGAACACCTCCGCGCTGCTCGGCGCGCAACCGGTCACGATTACCCGATCGAACGGAGCCGCCGGGTACAACTCGTTGACCCTGCAGATCCTCGGCTCGGCGACGGCGACCACACCGGGCACCACGGCCGGCAACCCGGCGATCGTCGAGGTCGGTCCCGGCGCCAAGAGTCCGGACGCCCTCGCGCGGTACACCACGCTGCAGGCCGGACTGGAGGCGGCGAAGCCGGCCCCCGCGGTCGCAGCTCGCCGGAACGTGCCGGCCCAGCCGGCGAAACCCTACTGGCTGGTGGTGGTCTGGCCGAACACCCAGACCTCGACCAATCCACAGGGGCAGTACTCCGAGAACGTGATCGTCCACCACCGGGTGCATATCCAGGGCGTCGGC
>CAZZZW010000123.1:9266-11499 GCA_964658795.1 Phormidium nigroviride PCC 7112 | reverse complement strand
GAGTGGTCAGTTCACCCCTCGAGTGGGCGCTTTCAAGCGACCACCCGAGGGGTGAACTGACCACTCAGCGCACGGGACCGAGCGGAAGGCTGAGCGAGGGCTGAAACCCGGCGCGCTTCACCGATCTGGACCGCCGCCCGTGTGAGGATCGCCAACGCCATGCGATCCCCCGAACCACCCCGGCCCGACCTCGCGCCGGAGCGCTCGGCGCCCCGGTTCTCGGGCCTGGACGGGCTCCGAGCACTGGCTGTGCTGGCCGTCCTGCTGTTCCACGCCGACGCGCAACTGCTGCCCGGTGGCTTCCTCGGCGTCGACCTGTTCTTCGTCATCAGCGGATACCTCATCACCCGGCTGTTGCTGGCCGAGCTGCGCGCGACCGGCGGCGTGGACCTGGCCGGCTTCTACCTGCGCCGGGCCTTCCGGCTGCTGCCGGCCGTCCTGGTGCTCTTGACCGCGATCACCATCGGCTGCCTGACGATCTGGCGGGACGAGCTGCCGACGCTGCGGGGCAGCCTGCTCTCGACGGTGACCTACTCCGGCAACTGGTGGCTGATCGAGGCGCACCAGTCCTACTTCGTAGCCTCCGGCCGGCCACCGATGACCCAGCAGTTGTGGTCGTTGGCGATCGAGGAGCAGTTCTACCTGATCTGGCCGCTGTTCCTGCTGGTCGCGACAGCTGGGTTGTACCGAATCTGGCGCCGGATCGGCCGCCCGACCGGGCCGGCCTATCCGCGGCGGTGGCCGTTGCCGCACCGGTTCGGCCTGCTCGCGTTGCTGTGTCTGGGGCTGGCGATCGTGTCGACCGCTGCGATGGCGTGGCAGGCGATCCGGCACGACGTCCCGTTCGAGGGTGACTCGTCGCGGGTCTATTTCGGTACCGACACCCACGCCATGGGACTGCTGCTCGGCGCCATGTTCGGGGCGTGGGCCGAACGGTGCCGGCTGACCCCGCGAGGGTGGCGGGTCCGGCGCTGGGTCACCGACCTGGTGGCCGTGCTGGCGCTGCTGGCCGTCGGAGTTTGTGTCGTGCGGATCGACCAGTTCTCCATCGCCCTGTACCGGGGCGGGTTCGGTCTGGTCAGTCTGCTGGCCGCCATAGCCGTGGCCGGGGTAGCTCGTCGGGGCAGCCGGGTCGGCCGGCTGCTGGATCTGCGGCCGTTCCGGTTGCTGGCCGAGCGGTCGTACGCGATCTACCTCTGGCACTGGCCGGTGGTGGTGGTGACCCGGCCCGATGTCGATCTGAGCATCGACCACCGCTGGGTGCTGGCCATCCGGCTGCTGGTCCCGTTGGCGCTGGCCGAGGCGAGCTACCGGCTGGTGGAGCTGCCGGTCCGGCGGCTCGGCTCCCGCTACCTGGCTGTCCGCGCCGCCCGCACCGGACGGACCGAACCGAAGTCGGCCTTGCGTACTCCGCGATTGCGGCCGGCCCCGCGCTACCTAGCGGTGCTCGGTTTGGTCGGGTTGTTCGCCGTCCTGCTCGCGTTGCCGGACGGCCAACCGGCCACCCCGCTGGAACCGGCGGCGGCCACCGGTCCGGCAACCCTGCCGCCACCGTCGGCGCCCCGGGCCCAGGTCCACCGGCCGCCGTCGAAGGCCGCCTTGCTGGCCAAGGCCAAAGCCGACCGCGCGAGTGCGAGGAAGACCGTTCGGCCGAAGCGACCCGCAGGGTCGACGAAGCCGGTCACGGGGCCGGCTCCGGTCACACCGGTGATCTCGGCCTACGGCGACTCGGTGATGCTCGGTGCTCAGACGGCCCTGAGCATCCTGTTCGCCGGCTGCGACCTGCACGCGGTCGAGGGTCAGCAGCCGTACGTGACGCTGGCCGCGGTCCGGTCCGATCATGACGCCGGACGGCAGCAGCGCACGGTCGTCATCCACACCGGCAACAACGGGGTGATCCGGCCGTCCGACCTCTCCCAGACGTTGTCCGATCTGGGGGACCGGCAGCGGGTGGTGCTGCTGACCGACCGGGTTCCGACCGACTGGCAGAACCCCAACAACGACACCATCAACCGCATCGGCACCCAGTTCCACAATGTGGTGATCGTGGACTGGTACGCCGACTCCAACGGTTCGCAGGGCTGGTTCTACAACGATGGTCTGCACCTGCGCCCGGACGGTGCCGGCCACTACGCCAACCTGGTGCTGGCCGCCGCCCGCTGATCCTGACCACCCCGGGAATTGGACGAGGCCGGCCATCCAGCGGATGACCGGCCTCTGATCGGGCAGTCGG
>CAZZZW010000123.1:0-9256 GCA_964658795.1 Phormidium nigroviride PCC 7112 | reverse complement strand
CCCCGAGGTCTGCGCCGGCCGACGAACGTGGAACTAGTGCATGGCCGCCAACGGGGCGTCCTCGCCCTGCGGCACGGCGTCCTTGCCGGTGGTGATCATGCCGACCGCGACCAGGATGCCGACGACGGCGAAGATCGCGGCGGCGAAGAAGCCACGGGACGAGCCGTGGGCCAGGACTTCGTGGAAGGCCTGCACCGCCTTGCTGTCGGTCAGCGCGTCGGCCCCGGCCTTGGCTCCGCCGGTCGCCTGGCTGGCCAGGGTCTGGAAGTGCTGGATGACCGTCGGCTTCACGGCACCGCTCTGCACCTGGGCCCCGAGCAGCGCGCCCTGGTGCTTGCCCTCGTTGCGGGACGCGGTGGCGAAGACGGTCGTCAGCACGGACAGGCCGATCGAGCCGCCGACCTGCTGGCCGACGTTCAGCAACGCCGAGGCCAGGCCGGCTTCGTGCGGTTCCACACCGGCCACCGCGACGGTGGTCAGCGGCACGAAGATGCTGCCGATGCCGAAGGCCAGGATGATCAGGGCCGGCAGGAGGTGGGTCAGATATCCCGAATCGGCCTTGATGGTGGCGAGGAAGAACATGCCGCCGGTCATCACCACCGAGCCGAAGATGATCAGGTTGCGCGGGCCGATCCGGGGCATCAACGCGGCCGACAACTGCGCCGCGATACCGATCACGAACGCCACCGGCAGGAAGGCCAGGCCGGTCTTGAGCGAGGAGTAACCGAGCACCAACTGGACGAAGTAGGTGACGAAGAAGAACATGCCGAACATGGCCGCGCCGATGATCAACATGACCACATAGGCGCCGGAGCGGCTGCGATTGCGGAACGTTCGCAAGGGCATCATCGCGTACGGCAACCGGGCCTCGAGGGCGAGGAAACCGATCAGGGCGACGGCCGAGACCACGAACGAAGCCACGGTCTCGCCGTTGCTCCAGCCGTGCGAGGCGGCGTGGATGAAGCCGTACACCAGCGCCGTGGTCCAGACGACCGACAGCAGGCCACCCCACCAGTCGAAGCGTCCGGTCTGCTTGTCCGATTCGTGGACGTAGATGAAGGCGCCGGCGATCAGCAGCACACCGATCGGCACGTTGACGAAGAGTACCCACCGCCAGGTCAGGTATTCGGTGAGCACGCCACCGAGCAACAGGCCGAGGGCGGCACCGGCGCCGGCGACGGCGGAGAACACCGCGAACGCACGGGTGCGTTCCCTGCCCTCTTCGAACTCGGTGGTGATCAGCGACAGAGCGGTCGGCGAGGAGATCGCGCCGCCGACGCCCTGGATGATCCGGCCGATCAGCAGGAACTCGAAGCTGTGGGCCAGGCCGCCGAGCAGGCTGCCGAGGGTGAACAGGCCGAGGCCGACCATGAACATGCTGCGTCGGCCGAGGATGTCACCGGCCTTGCCGCCCAGCAGCAGCAGGCCGCCGAAGGCCAGCGTGTAGGCGTTGATGGCCCAGGTCATGTCGGTCTGGTTCTTGCCGAAGTACTCGCCCATCTTCGGCAGGGCGATGTTGACGATGGTGCCATCGAGCACGACCATCAGCTGGGCACCGGCGATGATGAGCAGCACCAGCCCCTTGTGTGCGGTCTTACGGGCACCGGCGCGGGTTGCGCCGGCAGATTCGGTCGTGGTCACGACACTCCTCGGACTTGTGGACGAACTGTTGTGACCGACAACGGCGCCGGTCTGGAAGCGGGAGCGGAAGAGACGCAATCGTTCCCTATCGCGGTACGCTAGCTGTATCCTGTAGTGAACGCAAACGTGCACTATCGGCGGACTCAGACGATCCACAGCAGGCACTGCTCAGATCGATTGAGGCCACCACGTCAGCTGCAAGAAAGGATCCCCCGTTCATGTCGCCGGCACCAGCCAATATCGCCACGAGCACTATCGCAGCCTCGTCTGACAACCGGGTTAACTCCGCGGTTGCCGAGGTGGGCGACGAGCCGGCTGGTCGGCGTAAGCGGGGGGTTGAGCTGGAGCAGGCGATCAAGGATGCGACCGTCGCCGAGCTTGCGGCCTGTGGTTACGGTGCCCTGACGATCGAGTCGGTGGCCGCGCGGGCCCAGACCGGCAAGGCGTCGATCTACCGGCGCTGGCCGACCAAGCAGGAGCTGGTGTTCGACTCGATCTGCTGCGTGATGTCAGGTCCGGAACTCAGCGTCGGCACGATGGAGCTCGACGAGGACACCAGCACCCGAGACGCATTGCTGGAGCTGTCGGTCCAGGCTGCCGAGGGTTTCGCCGGCGTCCAGGGCGATGTGATGCGCTCGATGATGGCCGAGATGCTGCGCGACCCGGGTTTCTCCGTGACGTTCGAGGGTCAGTTCCACGATCCTCGCAAGGACCTGCTGCGCGACGTGCTGGCGCGCGGAGTGCAACGCGGTGAGGTCCGGCCGGAGGTGGACGAGGCCAAGCTGATCGATGTGCTGGCCGGCAGCCTCATCCATCGGTACCTGGTGCGCCGCCAGCCACCGGTGCGGGCCGATCTGGTCGATTTCATCGATGGATTCGTGATGCCGGCCCTGCGTCCCTGAGCCTGGGCGCGGGTCCGTTCGAGCGTGTCGAGCGAGGCCGACTTTGCTGGCGTTCGGCCCGCAAGTAAGGTAACCGGCTGAGGCCGTGCGCATTGGCGGCCAAGGAGGCTTCGCCTAGTCCGGTCTATGGCGCCGCACTGCTAATGCGGTTTGGGGTTTAACCCCCATCCGGGGTTCAAATCCCCGAGCCTCCGCCAGCCGATCCGGCCCCGTCGTTCGCGACGGGGCCGCTTCGTTTCTCGCTCGCGGGCCAGGCGCGGCGGCGGCCGGGCGCGGCCGTTTTGGAGGCCGGTTCGCGGCTCCGCTAGACTCTGCTTTCGGTTCACTTGCCGGTCACTCCGGCGGCGGACATGCGCCCGTAGCTCAACGGATAGAGCACTTGACTACGGATCAAGAGGTTAGGGGTTCGAATCCCTTCGGGCGCACTCATGGAGGGTCTGTAGTCACTGCGCTGTAGTGTCTCTTTCACTACCGAGTGAGTAGACAATGCGCGCTTTAGTCCGCAAAAAGCCCGCAACAGTCCACGCGGACCGGCCCAGGTTTGACCGATTCTTGCAGCGCTTCTCGGCACTGGCGAAGGCGGTCACATCGGCGGATCGCAACGGAGCGAACCGATGACGCGGCCCTACGCTGGCCTACCTCGTGGGCACGCGTCGACCGGTGGTTGATCCACTGTCTCGAAGGCCCCTCTTCAATTCAGTGTGATGCGCCGTCGCAGAATCGCAGTGCTGCGTCGGCTCTGGTTGGGCACGATAGGGACATGAAGCAACCGCCTGCTGGGCTGCCGCCGGCGAACTCCCGGAAGTGGCATTCCCGTCGCATGTGGGACCCGCTCGGGTATCTGCGGGTGCGGTCGTTGGCGAATCCGCAGTGGCAGCGCGACGGTCCTTGGTTGGTGCATGTACTGGCGCGTCAGCGGACGAGCGCGCCGCAGGAAGAGCAGGAGCTCTACGACGACGCGATCGCCGTGACCCGGCGATACCCAAACACTGCGTCAGGTTTCGGCTCCGAGGACCAGGCGTGGGACGAGGTCCTCATAGCTATCGACCGTCTGCTGGAATCGAGGCAGGACCGCCACTTGAGGCAGGTCCGCGCGGTGTCGGGCGAGCCCGAGTAGGCGAGACCTTGTTGATTGCTCGCGAGCTGGTCAAAGTCGAAGGATGCCGTGACGAGGGATCGACACCGTCCACCGGGCGGAAGGCGTAGGCCGCTCAGCTAATCCGACGGGTCCAGGAGACGGGACTGGGCGCGGGGATGACGGCGTCGATCTGCTGCCGCAGCCATCTGGTGTAGATGAAGCCGAGCTTGGGATTGTCTATGTGGGCAAAGCGTTGCCCGGTGCTTAGGTCCCCTGTCACCGGCCACGCGAAGGCTGCGACCTGACGGACCAGCTCTGCTTTCGATCACGTTGATTGCCGCAGCGTTCATCCCTGCTGCGGCTCGGGCTGCGGCTGCGCGGCCCGAATCAGTTGCGACATCGGTCTCAACGCACCAAGCAGCCGGGGTGCAGATCCCTGCGGCCGTGCATGTCGTGCCCGGAGCCACGATTCACGCCGTGTCACCGAACGGCGTCATTGACTGCCACGCGTCAGCCGACAATCCGCACGGCTCGACGCACGTCAACGGCACTATGAACGTGATTGGGCACGTCACCTGTACCGGCACCGTGGCCTACATCAGCGCGACGATCGAGCTGGACATTGCTTCCAGCGGAGGCACGCTGGCATCAAAGACCTCGCGCTCGACGGGAAAGAGTTTCTGGCAAGACAATGCTGCCACGATTTGTACACCCGGCAGTTACTACGGCTACGTCACCTTCCACGTGAACTATCCGCCTAACTACAACCCGCCGGTCGGATACGGACAGGGTGGTGGCCCGGTTGCCCCTGTTACCTGCTGATCTCTGGGTCCTGCTACTGGCGGACGCTGGTCACGACCTGCTCGCTCATGCGGGACCACACCTCGGCCGACGGGCGAGCACCATGCGCGAACGCCCGCTTCAGCTCACGCTCATCGGTACGTGCGCGCCGGTACCCGACGGCACGTACTGATGACCGCCACCGCGGGGTATTCGTCTGTGTCGGGTTTTCAGCTCGTCGAGCGTCCAGAAACTCTTGCAGCTCGCCGGCGTTGTCGAAACCGATGACGTCGTGCCACCGCTGCCCGTTCTCGTCGGGCAGCTCGTCGCGGCGCTGCGCCACAAAACGTTCGGACGCATCATTATCGGGATCAACGACAGCCATACCCCAAGTGTGCGACCGGCCACGGCAGCGCGCAATCTCCGCTACCGGACATGCGGACGGTACGAGGTGGATGGTCTGGTCGAGGCGACGCTGCTGGATCTGATGCCGATGGACGATCTTGAGATGCTGGTGGTCCTCAATCTGGGTACGGCGTTCGGGATTACGTGCGTGTTCCGGTGACAAGGCAGTTTCAGTCACTGGTGTAACGGGGTCGGCGATAGGTCCGTTGGTGTCGCGGCCGGGCCTCGAGAAGTCGGGTTTCGGCGTCAGGGATATCCCTCGTTGTGTAAAAGACACGGTCGCGGGACGCGGGCTCCAGGTGAGGTGTGCCGATCGTGAGTGCGTACTGCAAGGCCAGGTGGGTGGTGTCGGCGACGGTGATCCGGTCGTCGGCGGTGGTGAAGCGGATGCTCTGGAGTTGGCGGTGGACCCCGGCCGGGATGTTGCCCCGGCTGAACGTGGCACGCTTGTCCGCCACCTCGGACAGTGCGATCAACACGAGCTGGTCGAGCATGACTGGGTCGAGATCACCCTGCCGTTGTAACGGGAATTGGTTCCGTCCGGCCAGGGAACCGGTGTGGTTTTGGGGTGTTAGCACCAGGTCGGTCAAGAGCGGAAACCCCGGTAGTTGTTGGGGATTCCGCTCTTGTGGTTTCCGGCCCGGCGCCGCTCAGCCGGTGATCGGCCCGGAGCGTCGTATCGGGCCAAGGGCTCGACGTCAGTCGGTGGAGACGAGGACGACGACCTTGCCGGTGAGCTCCCCGGCCGCGGCCCGGGCATGGACCTGCGGCAAATCGGCCAGCTCGACGCGCTCGGCCACGTCGACGATCAGCTCACCCCGATCGACCCGGGCGACCAGTTCGGACAGCTGCCCGGCGTTGCTGCGGACGAACACGTCGATCCCGCGGACGCCCCGACCCTCGTCGGCAGGCGCGGGCATCCAGACCGTCGTGCTCACCACGACACCACCGTCGCGGACCCGGTCGGCCAGCGCTGCGAACTCCTCCGGGCTGATCGGGGCGAGATTGAGCACCACATCGACCCTGTCAGCGACCGAGTCGACGACCGAGCCAGCGGTGTGGTCGATGACCTCGTCGGCGCCGCGTTCGGTGAGGCGCGCGCGGCTGTGCGAACTGCCGGTGGCGATGACGTAGGCGCCGGCGGCCTTGGCCAACTGCACCGCGTAGCCACCGACCGCTCCGCTGGCCCCGACGATCAGGACCCGTTGCCCGCTGGCCAGGTGCGCGTGATCGAACAGCGCCTGCCAGGCGGTGAGACCGACCACCGGCAGCGCGGCGGCGTCGGCCAGCGGGATGCTGACGGGGGCCGCCGCCAGGCTGTCGGCCGGCGCGATCACGAACTCAGCCGAGGCGCCGTCGGTGCCGAACGGCAGGAACCCGACGACCCGGTCGCCGGCTGCGAACCCGCGCACGCCTTCGCCCACGGCGTCGACGGTGCCGGCAACGTCCAGGCCCGGGATGTGTGGCAGCGTCAGCGGCATCGGTTCCTGCATGAACCCGGCCCGGATGTTGCCGTCCACCCCGTTGAACGTCGTTGCCGCCACCCGTACCCGCACCTGCCCCGCCTCGGGGGCCGGGGTCGGGACGTCCGCATAGCTCAGGACATTCGGCTCGCCGTACTCGTGAAACACAACTGCCTTCATGGGGCTGCCTTCTCTCGCTTCGATAAGTGCTTCGGATTCGAAGCACACGACGAACGTAGCAGTGCTTCGAACTTGAAGCAAGTGATTCGAAGCTGAAGTAAGCTGAGCGCATGCCGGACAAGCCGACCCTGGACGCCGTCGAACTGGGCGCCTACTTCGCCCTGATCGAGGTGGCCGGGCTGCTCCGGCACACCGTCGAGCAGCAACTGCGCGAGGCGGGGGAACTCAGCTACGTGCAGTTCCAACTGCTGGCCCGGCTCGGCCTGGACTCGCCGTCCGGCAGCGAGCGGATGACTGATCTGGCCGACGATGTCGTCTACAGCCGCAGCGGTTTGACCTACCAGGCCGGCCTGTTGGAGAAGGCGCAGCTGGTGACCCGGGCCCAGTCCGAGGACGACGAGCGTGGCGTCACGGTCACCATCACCGATGCCGGCCGGCAGCGGGTGGCGCAGGTGCTCCCCGGACACGTCCAGGTGATCAAGGATCTCCTGTTGCAGCCGCTGTCTCGCGAGCAGGTCGAAAGCCTCTACGCCGTGCTGGGTACCGCCCGCGAACACATGCGGGCGGCGCCGCCACGCTCGGCCCGGCGTCGCCGCAAGCCCAAGGCCGAGTCCGAGGCCTAACCGCCGCCGAGGCGAAGACCGGCGGTGAGGGCGAGCAAGCTGAGCGAGTTCGCCTGTTCAACTGGGCTGACCCGTGTGTTGTCGTCCGCGACGTCAGCACACCTCTGCTGACGGCTAGGTCGATAACTACGTTTCGCGACGTCGAAGTCAGCCAGACCTCGTCACGGCAGCTTGGCCGCGAGCTCGGTGATCCCGGTCCGCATCGGCTGCACGTTCTGCGCAGCATCGTTGAGCCGAACCAGGTGGATCGAAGCCCAGAGTCCGTTCTTCTGTACGAAGATGAAACCGTCCTCCTGCAGGCACTGGTCACCGACACCCGGAATCTCGGTGAACTTGTGCTGCAGGTTGTCCCGGTCGATGTGCAACTGCTGCTTCGCGCCGTCCCCGTCGTACACCTCGAGCTCGGCGGTCGGGCCGTTCGGTTGCCCGACGTACTGACACATCACGAACGCGCCGGCGGCGTTCTTGCCGGCGCCGGTTCCCTTCATCAGCGGGGTACTGGCGACCGAGTTGGCCTGGGCCTGGGTGAGCAACGAGCAGGCGTCCGGGCCCGAGTCGGACACTGCCGCCGCCGACGACGGATCCGAGGCGCCAGCCGAACCGTCTGACGGGTCGGACGAGGGATCGGACGCGGTCGGGGTCGCGGTGACCGTGACCGTCGTGGTTACCGTGGCGGCCGCAGATTTCGTGCTCGACGCACCGCAGGCCGACAGATCCGCGGCGAGCACCAGGCAGGGAATTGCTGCAAGAACTCGATTCATCTCATCCACCCGTCCGGTTGAAGCATTGTTTGCCCGAGCCTGGGTTCCAGAGCCAGATCGGTGGCCAGCTCTTGCCGCCCGTGGTTGCGATCGGCTCGGCGTTGACCAGGCTCAGGAACTTGTTGACGGCCGAGGTCAGGAATTTGGGAATGGTGTAACCGACCCCGAAGGTGCCCTTGACCGACACCGCCGCCGTGGCACAGCCAACGACCAGGGACGTCTGTGGTGGGCTGCCGTCCTTGTCGATCGCCAGCTTGGCATCGACGTCGAAGTACGGGCCGCCGTTGAACCCGAGCACCCCGATCCCGATCGAGAAGTGCAGGCCGTAGCTGATGCTCAGCGCATTGATGCCGACGGCCAACGAGGTCGCGTTCTGCAGCGAACTGATCTCGCTGCTGAAGTGCGGCTTGGTGGTGGTGAAACTGCCGTGGATATAGGAGAAACCGAGCCCGCCGTCGATCTTGTACTTACCTTCGGATTTGAACGATGCCTGCCCGGCCAGTTGGATCGACGCGCTCACGGACTGGTTCAGCGTCACCGTGAACGGGATTACCCCGATCGGAAAGGTGAAGGCGAGCGGGATTCGCAACGTCGGACTGCGGTAGTTGCCGTCGACACTGGTGGTCGCGGCATCGAACTGGAACTCGATCGCCTTCGGCCCGTGCAGTTGGAAGACCGCTTCTTCCAGGCCACCGAGGTCGATGTCGATGTGGAAGTCGACGAGCGGTTCACTGCCCATGACGATGCCGACGATCGCGGCCATCCGTCCGGCCGGCTCGTTGTAGGAGATTCGCACGCCCTGATCAGGGAAACAGCAGAACGGCATCAGGTCGAACTCGCCCTCGTGCACCGGCTGGGGCTTCACCGTGGGCGCCTGCAGGGTCACCGTCGGCGGTGCCGTCGGGATCGAGGACGGAATGCTCACCGGTCCGGCCCCGCCGAGCTCGTGGGCGTTGAAGTCTTGCGGCGCGGCCGGCGTGGCGTCCTGACCGGCATCGCCGTCGGTCGAGGTCAGCGGTGAATTGTTGTAGGCGTAGGCCAGCGGCGAAGACAGGCTGATCGGTGCCGACGACGCCACGTGCAGCTGCTGGAACACGTCGGTCAGCCCCACCGGGCCGAGCACCACCTGCACGTTGCCACCAACGACCGGCTGCACCTTGAGGACCCGGCCGGTGGCGAACGAGGTCGCGGCCATGATCTTGCCGACCGCGAGCTGGTGCACGCCGGGCGCGTTTCCCTTGACCGTCCAAACCAATCCGTTGTCCTGGGCGCTGACGATGGCATCAGCCCCACCCCCGATAAGGACAACGTCTGATTGGTAGACGGCGCCGGGAATCGGCCCGACGCTGGTGCCGTACGACCGCTCGTTGCCGGCCAGGGTGCGGATGCCGCTGACCTGGATCGGGGCGTTCGACCCGCCGGT
>CAZZZW010000122.1:0-11530 GCA_964658795.1 Phormidium nigroviride PCC 7112 | reverse complement strand
GCCGGTACGACGACATCGTCCTGATGGCTGTGCTCCGCGACTGAGCGTAGGCCGCAGCGGAGTACGTATCTAAGGACCGACAAAGCCGTGTCGCCTACTCATCGTCAGTACAGGTCTACTGACGATGAGTACGCGAACCATGTCGGGCGGCTCTTAAGTTCGGTCGTACTGCCGCGCGAGCTACGGCGCGCGGCCGACTAGGCTGTCCCTCGACCGAACTCGAAAGGAGCGCCCGTGGCCCGCGTGGTGGTGGACGTCGTGATGAAGCCCGAGATCCTGGATCCCCAGGGCCAGGCCATCCTGAACGCGCTGGGCCGACTGGGTATCGACGGCGTTTCGTCGGTGCGCCAGGGCAAGCACTTCGAACTCGAGGTCGAGGATTCGGTCGACGACGAGACGATCAAGCACATCGCCGACACGTTGCTGTCGAACCCGGTCATCGAGGACTTCAGCATCCGCCGCTGACCCGGCCACCCACGGCGAGTGGGCATTTCACCCCGCGGATGGGCGCTTGAAACTGGCCACTTGGGCATCGAACTGACCACTCGGCGGGCAGGGCCGCCGTGGCGGCTGGCGGACCGCTGCCGGTGGCCAGGACGGTCGTGGCGCTCGCGGCCTGCGCGCCCCGGTAATCTTGAGGTGTGGCTGTGCGCGTAGGTGTCGTGACCTTTCCCGGAAGCTTGGACGACCGTGACGCGCTGCGCGCGATCCGGCTGGCCGGAGCCGAGCCGGTGCCGTTGTGGCACGGCGAGAAGTGGCTCTCCGACGTCCAGGCGGTGGTTCTCCCGGGCGGCTTCTCCTACGGCGACTACCTGCGTTGTGGCGCCATCGCCCGGTTCTCCCCCGCGATGGCGTCGATCATCGACGGCGCCAAGAACGGCATGCCGGTGCTCGGCATCTGCAACGGTTTCCAGGTGCTGTGCGAGGCCCACCTGCTGCCCGGGGCCCTGATCCGCAACGACCACCGCAAGTTCGTCTGCCGGGACCAGCAGCTGCGGATCGAGAACGTCGGCACCGCCTGGACGAACGGGTACTCGGCCGGCCAGGAGATCCTGATCCCGTTGAAGAACGGCGAGGGCGGTTACGTCGCCGATCAGAAGACCCTGGACGAGCTCGAGGGCGAGGGCCGGGTGGTCGCCCGTTATTTGGGGGACAACCCGAACGGTTCCTACCGCAACATTGCGGGAATCTCGAACAAGGCCGGCAACGTCGTCGGTCTGATGCCCCACCCCGAGCACGCCATTGAGGACCTGACCGGTCCTTCCACCGACGGCCTGACCTTCTTCGCGTCGGTCCTGAATTCCCTGGTAGGACAAGCATGAACGCCCCCAAGACCCGGCCGGGTTACACGTTGGACACCGTCGAGGCCGCGGCCGAGACGCCGAAGGCCGAGCAGCCGTTCAAGGAACTCGGCCTGGCTCCGGAGGAATACCAGCGGATCAAGGACATCCTGCAACGGCGGCCCACCGGCTCCGAGCTGGCGATGTACTCGGTCATGTGGTCCGAACACTGCTCCTACAAGTCGTCCAAGGTGCACCTCAAGCAGTTCGCTGACAAGAAGCCGGCGAAGGTGCCCGGTGCCAAGGACATCCTGCTGGTCGGCATGGGTGAGAACGCCGGTGTGGTCGACGTCGGGCACGGCCTGGCCGTCACGTTCAAGATCGAGTCGCACAACCACCCGTCCTACGTCGAGCCGTATCAGGGCGCGGCCACCGGCGTCGGCGGCATCGTCCGCGACATCCTGACCATGGGCGCCCGGCCGATCGCGGTGATGGACGCGATCCGGTTCGGCGCGGCCGATGCTGCGGACACCGGACGGGTGTTGCCCGGTGTGGTGGCCGGCATCGGTGGTTACGGCAACTGTCTCGGGTTGCCCAATATCGGCGGCGAGTTGTCCTTCGACCCGAGCTATCTGGCCAACCCGCTGGTCAACGCACTGTGTGTCGGCGTGCTGCCGGCCGACGGCATCAAACTGGCCAAGGCCGACGGCCCGGGCAGCCACGTGGTGCTGTTCGGCGCGCGGACCGGTGGCGATGGCATCGGTGGTGCCTCGGTACTGGCCAGCGCGTCCTTCGAGGCCGAGGGCGAACGGCGGCGGCCGGCCGTCCAGGTCGGCGATCCCTTTGCCGAGAAGGTGTTGATCGAATGCTGCCTGGAGATCTTCGCCGCTGACCTGGTCACCGGCATCCAGGACCTCGGTGCGGCCGGACTGTCCTGCGCGACGACCGAACTGGCCGCGGCCGGTATCGGCGGCATGGATGTCGACCTGGACAGGGCACCGCTGCGCGATGAGACCCTGGTGCCCGAAGAGATCCTGATGAGCGAGTCCCAGGAACGCATGATGGCCGTCGTCACGCCGGAGAACCTCGATGCGTTCTTGGCGATCTGTGCCAAGTGGGAGGTCACCGCGACCGTCATCGGCACCGTGACCGACACCGGCCGGCTGGTGATGCGCTGGCACGGCCAGACGATCGTCGACGTGCCACCGCGCACGCTGGCCCACGACGGCCCGGTGTACGAACGCCCGATCAGACGACCGTATGACCAGGACGCCCTCAACGGCGAACACGGCAACGGCCTGCCCCGGCCCAAGGACGGTGAACACCTGCGCTCGACCGCGCTCAAGCTGATCGGATCACCCAACCTGGCCGACAAGTCCTGGGTGACCGACCAGTACGACCGCTACGTGCTCGGCAACACGGTGCTGGCCCAGCCCGAGGACTCGGGCATGATCCGGCTGATCGAACCTGCTGATTCATCGGATGAGACGAAGCAGCTGGGCATCGCGATCTCGGTCGACGGCAACGGCCGCTACACCCGGCTCGATCCGTACGCCGGTGCACAGCTGGCCCTGGCTGAGGCCTATCGGAACGTGGCCACCACGGGCGCCCGCCCCCTGGCCGTGACCAACTGCCTGAACTTCGGCTCGCCGGAGGACCCGGGCGTCATGTGGCAGTTCTCCGAGGCGGTCCGCGGGTTGGCCGATGGCTGTCAGACGTTGGGGATTCCGGTCACTGGCGGCAACGTCAGCTTCTACAACCAGACCGGCTCGACGGCCATCCTGCCCACGCCGGTGATCGGCGTGCTCGGCGTCATCGACGATGTCGAGCGTCGGACGGAGCAGGCCTTCTACGGTGACGGTGGTCAGCTGTACCTGCTCGGCGACACCGCGGACGAGTTCGGTGGTTCGGAATGGGCCAACGTCGCGCACGGGTTCCTCGGGGGCACGCCGCCGAAGGTCGACCTCAAGCGCGAGCAGTTGCTGGCCGACATCCTGATCAACGCGTCCCGGGACGGTCTGATCGATGCGGCCCACGACCTGTCCGACGGCGGCCTGTTCCAGGCGGTGGCCGAGAGCTGCCTGCGAGGTGACGCCGGTGTCCGGTTGATCGTGCCCGAGGACATGGATCCGTTCGTGTTCCTGTTCTCCGAGTCGGCCGGCCGCGCGGTGGTGGCCGTACCCCGGTCGGAGGAGATCCGGTTCACCGACATGTGTACCGCCCGCGGCCTGCCGGCCCAGCGAATCGGCGTACTCGACATCCTGGAATCGGCGATCGAGGTCCAGGGCCAGTTCCGGATCCCGTTGTCCGAGCTGCGGGCCGCGTGGACCGCCACGCTGCCCGGGCTGTTCGCCTGATCATCATGGGGAGTTGAACGGTGGCGGTCCCGACGCCGGTAAAACTCGTCCCGCCGCTGCTGGCGCAATCGAGTTTGGTCCGATCCGGACTGGTGGAACTGCCGTACGAGGACTTCGCCCGGCCGAGCGTGCTGCCCGGTTGGGACGTCCGGATGCTGACCGCGCACGTCCTGTTGCAGCTCACCGGCCTGCTTCGGATCCTGGAGCGGCCGACCGACGAGATTCCGCTGCCGGTGCACGAGTTCGTCCGGCGCTATCGCCGCGACGTCGAGGCCCTGGACTTCGCGACGATCGAGACGGCGGCCGACCGGACGCCGGATGAGCTGATCAGCCAGTGGGATCAGACCGTGCACGTGCTGACCCAGCGGCTGGCCCAGCCGATCGCGGCGCGGCTCGACACGCCTCGCGGGCCGACGCTGGCCACCGACTTCCTCACCACCCGGATCGTCGAACTCATCGTGCACGCCGACGATCTGAACCGATCGCTGCCGGACCGTCCGGCAATCACCTTCGACCGCAAAGCGATGGGCGTCGCGGTCCGGTCCCTGGCCGGGATGCTGGAGACCGCGTATCCGGGGCGATCGGTCGAGGTCCGGGTGCCGCCGTTCGCTGCGGTC
Source organism: Phormidium nigroviride PCC 7112 (assembly GCA_964658795.1). Classification (GTDB taxonomy): domain Bacteria; phylum Actinomycetota; class Actinomycetes; order Mycobacteriales; family Jatrophihabitantaceae; genus Jatrophihabitans_A. Next base: position 7,276 of record CAZZZW010000122.1, on the reverse strand, counting down.
CAGGCCATCCAGGGACCGCGACACACCCGCGGCACGCCACCCAACGTCGTCGAGACCGACGGGCTGACCTTCGTCCGGCTGGCCACCGGACGGCTGGCCTGGGCCGACGCAGTCAGCGGAGCGCTGGTCAGGGCCAGCGGCAACCGGGCCGACCTGTCCGACCAACTCCCGCTGCTGTCCTGACCCAGGATCCAGTCAAGACCGCTTCGTCGGCCGACACATGTCGGACAAGAGCGATCTGGTCATAACAATCGGGCAAACCCTCGACCGCTACCGAAGCTGGCGATAAGTCCGTTTAGGACGCATGTAGGGCTGACAAAGAGGCGACTTTGGCAAGGTTAGGTCACGGTTTGCTGTCGCTGAGATGACGGTTGACCCCGCTGACGTCCTTCGCCGAACTTAGGAAATTTGTAAGAACCGCGCGTCTTGTGTGAATGTGACGCCGCCGCTGGAACTCAGTGGGGCTCGCGGGGGTTGTGAGCCGGTACGTCGCGCAGTCACTGCGCGGTCAATCAGAGGGATCGGCTCGTTGCGTACATCTCGGCGAATTGTCCACGCTCGTCTGCGCGCTCGCTCCACCGCCATCGTGTCGGTGGTAGTGGCACTGGCGCTGCCGCTCACGTCGGTCAGCCCGGCGACGGCGGCCGGGATCACGCACGCCGCGAAGGTCAAGCAAGCGCTCAACGCGATTCCCGGCCAGCAAACCGGAAACGCCAACAACCTCTCGCATGAGAGTGGTGCGAACAAGAACGACCGCATCCCGGCCTCGCTGCGCGGCCGTCATCCGCTGGTCGAGTTCCAGCAGGCCCCAGCCATCGGCAGCAAGGCCAATCACGCTCACACCGTCACCGCCTCCCGCAAGCAGCTGACCGGATACAACCCCGCGACCAGCACCGAGATCCCCAGCCGTCGGGGCGCCGACGAACGTACCTACGCCAACACCGACGGCACCGAAACCACGATCTACTCGACCAGCCCGATCAACTACCAAGACGGCTCAGGCAGCTGGCAGCCGATCGCGCCCAGGTTGGTCAGCCAGCACGGCCGGCTGGTCTCGACCGGCGGCGCCGCCGACGTCCAGGTGGCCGACCAGACCAACGGCGGCACCGATCTGGCCACGCTCAACCTCGACGCCGACCACGCGATCGGCTGGAGCATCAGCACACCGGCCCATGCCGCGGCCAGCAGCCAGGGCAACACGGCCGACTTCGCGGGTATCGCCCGGCACGCCGACCTGCAGCTGGCGGCGACCGCGACCGGCGTCAAGGAGACCATCGTCCTGCAGGCGCCCGACGCGCCGCTGAGTTACGCGTTTCCGCTGCACCTGAAGGGAATCACCGCTCAGCTCCAAGGTGACCAGGTCGATCTGACCGATGCGACCGGGCAGGTCAAGGCGATCATCCCGGCCGGCTTCATGACCGACGCGGCCGGCGCCCAGTCCACCGGGGTGCACTACCGGCTCCAGCACGGCGTGCTCACGGTGCTGCTCGACCGTGCCTGGCTGGCCGACCCGGCCCGCCGATTCCCGGTCAAGGTCGACCCGACCGTGCAGACCAGCGGCGCCAGCAGCGCCCTGACCGTGGGCCCGAGCGGCTCCAGCAACGGCGCCTCGACGTTCAACGTCGGCCCGAAGACGGCCGGCTACCTCAAGTGGGACCTGAGCTCGCTGGCCAACGAGACCATCTTCGGTACCCAGCTGTCGCTGGTCGACCAGGACGCGGCGTCGTGCAAACCCCGTCCGGTGTCGATCTATCCGGTGACCGGCTCGTGGTCGGCCAGCACGAGCACCAGCTGGCCCGGCCCGTCCTACACCGGCACCGCATTGGCGTCGCAGTCCTTCGCCTACGGCTACGTCCCGCCGCTGAACGCGCACTCCACCGAGTGTCCGGTCAAGGCCAGCCTGTTCAACCTCGGCAACGCCGGCGTCGACCTGGTCCAGCGCTGGGTGAACGGCAGCCAGGCCAACAACGGCCTGACGGTACGGACCGGTTCGACGACCGATCCCCTGACCGCCAAGACCTTCGCCGGCCCGTCCAGCGCCAACCCGCCGCGGCTCTACATCACGCACACCCCGTACAACGCGAGCTATTCGATCCCGAACCCGAACCCGACGCCGCCGGTGCTGCTGACCACGGGCGGCTCGGTCAAGGTCACCGTCACCAACAAGAGTGCGATGACCTGGACCGCGACCGGTTCATCGGCGTACTACCTCGGCTACCGGATGTTCGACAGCAAGGGCAACCCGGCCAAGGACAACACCGGCAAGGCGATCGGGCTGGTCAAGGCCGCGTCGTTGACCAGCGACCTGGCCCGTAACGGCAAGCAGACGCTGACCGCCACCATCACCTCACCCCACCTCAAGGGCGTCTACAGCCTCGACTTCACCATGGTGAAGACCGGCGGTCCGGTCTTCACCGACGAGCAGGTGCCACCGGGCCGATTGGTGCTGCAGGTCTTCGACGTCCCGCCGGTGATCACCGCGGCCTACCCGCAGAACGGCTATCAGGCTCCGACCCTGACCCCACAGCTGTGGGCTCAGGGCAAGGACATCGACGCGCTGCCCGGATCGAGTTTGACCTATAACTACAAGGTCTGCCCGGGCACCGACATGAGTGCCACGACCTGTTTCAGCTCCGGTTTCGCCAGCTCGCCCGGTTGGGTGATCCCGGCCGGAAAGCTGTCCTGGGGCAAGTCCTACAGCTGGTACGGCCAGGTCAAGGACGGTTCCAGCACCACCACCTCGCCGACCATCACCCTGCTCACCTCGGTGCCGCAGCCGGCCGTGGTCAGCGATCTGGCCGGCGCGCCGTACAGCTCGCAGGACAAGGAATTCGACCCGCTGGCCGGCAACTTCTCGACCGGCGCCATCGACGCCACGGTGACCACGACCGGCCCGGATCTGAACGTCGGCCGGACCTACAACAGCCTGGACCCACGTACCGACGGCATGTTCGGTGCGGGCTGGACCTCGACCTACGACATGAAGGTCATCGCCGAGACCGATGGGTCCGGCAACATGCTGGTCACGCTGCCCAGCGGCCAGCAGATCCGGTTCGGCAAGAACCCCGACGGCACCTTCACCGGTCCGACCGGGCGGGAGGCCACCTTCGCGCTGTCCAACAGCACCTACCTGTTGAAGGATCAAGGCGGTTCGACCTACACGTTCTCCCTTTCCGGCAAGCTGCAAACCATCCAGGGCCCGTTCGGCAAGCCGGTCACGCTGACCTATGACGGCAGCGGAAACCTGGCCCAGGCCAAGTCCGGCAACAGTGGTCGTGCGGTCACCTTCACCTGGAACGGCAAGCATGTCGCGACCGCCTCGACGGCCGCGATCGGCGGCGTCACGCCGACCTGGACCTACAGCTACACCGGCGACAGCCTGACCAAGGTCTGCGGCCCGGACGGCGGCTGCACCACCTACGCCGTCACCTCGGACTCGCACTACCGAACCGCGGTCATGGACGCCAAGCCCGACTCCTACTGGCGTCTGGGTGAGGACTCGGGCACCGAAGCCGGCAGCGAGATCGCGATCAACCTGGGCAAGGACAGCGGCACCTACGTCGGCAGCCCGACCCAGTCGGTCACCGGGGCGCTGGCCGGATCGACCGACACCGGCCTCACCCTGAACGGCAGTTCGCAGTACGTCAGCCTGCCCACCGGCACGGCCAAGAAGAGCCGGGACATGGCGGTCGAGCTGTGGTTCAAGACCACCGCCAGCGGCCCACTTTTCGGTTACCAGGAAAAGGCATTGACCGCCGCCTCGACCAATGGCGTGCCGCTGCTCTACGTGGGCACCGACGGCAAGCTGCGCGGCCAGTTCCGGACCGGGACGATCAGCCCGATCACCTCGACCGGCACGGTCAACAACGGACTCTGGCACCACGTGGTGCTCTCGTCGATGGGTTCCACCCAGACCCTCTACCTGGACGGCGTCAAGGCCGGTTCGATCACCGGCACGATCGACCACGCCACCCTGACCTACGCCCAGATCGGTGCGGCCTACGCGACCGGAACCTGGCCCGGGTACCCCACCGGCACCGGGGTGAAGTACTTCAGCGGCAGTGTCGATGAGGCCGCGGTCTACTCGCATCCGCTCGGCGCGGACGTGGCCGCCGCGCACTACCAACTGGGCAGCGCGGTGTCCTCGGTGATGTCGCAGGTCACCATGCCCAGCGGCAAGCTCAGCTCCGCGGTCAGCTACGACCCGAGCAACGACCGCGTCGTCGAATACACCGACAAGAACGGTGGAACCTGGAAGGTCGGAGCACCCCTGGTCACCGGCGACGACAAGGATCTGCGCCGCACCGTCATGGTGTCGGACCCGGCGGGACGTCCGTACCTGTACGAGTTCGACGCGCTGACCGGCAGCATCCTCCGACAGGGCGCGCCCAGCGGTCAGACCGTGCGAAGCGAGGACCAGAACTGTGCCGTCACGCCGACCCCGGCCGATCCGGAATTCTGTGCTCTGGACGGCACCTCCGGTGCCTCGCAGGTCATCGACTTCTCCGGCATGCTGATCCGTACCTACGACTACAACGACGACGGCACGCTGAAGACGGTCACCGACGAGAACGGTGACCCGACCAACATGACCTACGACGCGCACGGCAACGTGCTCACCAAGACCAGTTGCCGGACAAGTGCCACCGACTGCAACACGACGTATTACACCTACCCGACCGGCCTGACCGATCCGCTGGATGCCCGCTGGGACAAGCCGCTCACGATGCGCGACGGCCGCTCGACCAGCGCCACCGACAGCAGCTACCTGACCCAATACACCTATGACACCAAGGGAAACCTGACCAACCAGGTCAGCCCGGACAGTGGCAGCGTCAAGACGACCTACAGCTCCGGGGTCGAAGCCGCCTATGACAGCGGCACGATCCCGTCCGGCCTGCCGTTGACCTCGACCGATGCCAAGAACGTGGTGACGAGATTCACCTATTACAACAACGGTGATCTGGCTCAGATCACCGAGCCCAGCGGCCTGATCACCCGCTACGCCTACGACGTGCTCGGCCGCAAGACCAGCCAGACGGAGATCTCGGACAGCTTCCCGACCGGCGTCGTCACCAGCTACACCTACGACGCCTCGTCCCGGGTGCTGACGACCACCGGGCCGATCACCACCGACGCCGTGACCGGCGTCCAGCACCAGCAGCAGGTCAGCCAGAACTACGACGTCGACGGCAATGTGACCCGCAGTGACGTCAAGGACCTGGTCGGTTCCGACGCCACCCGCAGCACCACCTACAGCTACGACGACAACAACCGGCTGGCCTCGGTGACCGACCCGAACGGCAACGAACTGTCCTATTCCTACGACGAGTTCGGTAACAAGGTCGGCATGACCGACGCGATCGGCAACGACTACGACTACGCCTACACCGCGCGGAACTCGATCGCCGAGGTCCGGCTGCGCGATCCCAACCAGGACGGCAGCTCCTCCTACCTGGTGCTGACCTCCTACGCCTACGACCCGTCCGGCCGGCTGGCTTACCAGACCGACTCGATGGGACACCGGATCCGGTTCGAGTACTACCACGACGATCTGGTGCATCGGAAGGTTCAGGAAAACTTCCACAACGCCGACGGCAGCACCCGAGAGTACGTGCTCGAGGACGACAGCTACGACGGCGCCGGCAACCTGGTCAAGCAGGTTGCGGCCAACGGCACGACGGTCACCACCGACACCTTGGACAACATGGGCCGGGTCAAGACCAGCGTGCTCGGCAGCAACGGCACCGTCAGCCGGACGACCACCTACAGCTACGACCTGAACGGCAACACCACCAAGGTCGTGGCAACCGGCGCGACCTCGAACCTGCCGTGGTTCACCCCGGTCCAGACCCAGACCACCAGCTACGTCTACGACAGCTCGAACCGGCCGACCAGCGAAACCGTCGACCTGGGCAACGGCACCTCGTCGGTGACCAACACGAGCTATGACCAGCGCGGTTACACCACCGGCATCACCGACCCGCTCGGCAACGTCACCGGCGCGACCGCGGCCAACTTCACCACCGGCTACGTCTACGACCAGCTCGGTCGGCTGACCACCACCACGCTGCCGCCGACCACGGTGGAGAGCAACGGCGGTGCGCCCAGTACCCAACGGCCGACGGTGCTCACCGGCTATGACAACTTCAACGAGGACGTCGAGGACCAGGACGCTTTCGGCAACATCGCCACCCAGAAGTACGACTCGGTCGGCAACGTCATCAGCTCGACCGCGCCGTCCTACACCGCTCCGGGCAGCTCGACCCCGATCCTGGCCACGACCACGGCGTCCTACGACGGCAACGGTCAGGTGCTGACCTCGACCGACCCGCGCGGTGACACCACCAAGTACACCTACGACCGGCTCGGCGACGTCACCACGCTGGACCAGCCGAACACGACCGACACCGATCGGGCGCTCACGAAGTACAGCTACACCCACACCGGGCAGGTGCTGTCCACCACCGATCCCTCCGGCGCCGTGCGCCAGGCGACCTACGACGACCTCGACCGCATGGTCACCAGCACCCAGGTCGAGCGGTATCCGTCGCTGCAGAACTACACGACCAAATATGGTTACGACGACAACGGGAACGCGACCAGCGTCACCTCACCGGGCGGTGCCGTCACCACCAGCACCTATGACAACCTGGGCCAGCTCACCTCGGTCACCGACCCGGCCGGCGTCAGCACCCAGTACGGCTACGACGGCATGGGCAACCAGACCCGGATCACCGATGGTCTGAACCGCTCGAGCAAGCAGGTCTATGACACCGGTGGCCGGCTGACCGCTGAGGCCGACCTGGACCCGTCGCTGAACGTGCTGCGCAGCCAGTCCTACACCTACGACGTCGACGGTGACCTGCTCACCTCCACGCCCGGCAATGGCCATGCCACGACCTACACCTACGACAACCAGAACCAGCTGGTCAAGCAGGTGGATCCGGTCTCGGACACCAAGTCGATCACCACCAGCTTCGGCTACGACGCCGAGGGCCGGCGCTCCCGTTACACCGATGGGCGCGGCAACTCGACGATCTTCACCTACAACTCCTGGGGTCTGCCGGAGTCGGTCATCGAACCGGCCACCACCGCCCAGCCGGCCGCGGCCGACCGCACCTGGACCGCCAGCTACGACGCGTCGGGCAACCCGGTGAGCATGAGCGCACCCGGTGGCGTGGTGCGCCAGCGCACCTACGACGCCTCCGGCCGGCTGACGGTCGAGGCCGGTTCCGGGGCCGAATCCACCACCGCCACCAAGCGGATCGGCTAC
>CAZZZW010000121.1:0-11544 GCA_964658795.1 Phormidium nigroviride PCC 7112 | reverse complement strand
GGGCCCGGCGACGGATCCGGCCGGACGCACACGCTAGCCGTCTTCGTCGCGCCCGCGTAGCGCGTGGATCATGCCCTGCAGGATCCCGAACGCCTCCGCCTGCTCGGCCTCGGTCAGGCCGGCCAGCATCCTGACCTCGACCGAGCGGACGGCAGCCGACGCCGTGGCCAGGCTCCGGCGACCGCGCGGGGTGAGCCGGGTCGGCAGCACCTTGCCGACGGACGCCTCGGCCGGCCTGGTCACATGGCCGTCTCGCTCGAGCGCTTGGAGCAGCACGTTCATCGATTGCCGGGTCACAAAGGCGCCGCGGGCCAGCTCGGAGTTCGACAGGCCCGGGCGCTGGGCCAACAACTCGAGACAGGAATAGTGCGTGACGCTCATCCCGAGCGGTCGCAGCACCTCTTCCATCGCAGTTCGCAGCGCGCTCGATGCCTCCTTCAGCAGATAGCCCAGTGACGTCTTCAGATCGACAGCCTCGGCTTGACTCATGTCAGTATTCTGACATACCTTCTTCATGTCAGAAAACTGACACGCCAACCAAGGAGAACCATCATGCCCGTCACCGGTCCCGACTTCATCTCGCTGCAGGCCCACGATCTGGCCGCCGCGCAGGCTTTCTATCAGCAGTACCTCGGCCTGGTCCGATCACCGGCCGGTCCACCGCATGCCGTCGTCTTCGAGACCAAACCGATCGCGTTCGCACTGCGCGACATCATGCCCGGCACCGACCTGACCTCAGTGCCCCAGCCCGGCATCGGGGCCGCGATCTGGTTGCATGCCACCGATGTCCAAGCCATCCACGACGCGCTCGTCGCCGACGGCCACCGCATCGTCTCCGCACCGATCGACGGGCCGTTCGGCCGCACCTTCACCTTCGCCGATCCGGACGGCTACCAGATCACACTGCACGACCGGGCCTGATCCCGGTCAGGGCAGACTGCGGAGTTTGGCGATCAGCGCGTCCTTGACCGCCTGTTTGACCGCCGATTGCACTTGTGTGTCGAGCTGATCGCCGTTGCCGAGGTTGGACAACAGCCTGCGCAGGTCCAAGTCCTCGATGGTGCGTCGCAACACATCGTCAGTGGAAAAGGCCTTGTCGATAACGGTATCCGGGATCGCCTGGATCAGCGCCTTGACGAAGGAGTTCAGGTCGGACTGCGCCAGCGCCTCGCCGGTGAGCTGGGACGGCCGCGGCAACTGTCCCTCCGCGTTCAGCCGGTCGACCCCGGCGAGCAAGCCCGTCCGTACGGCGTTCACCTGCGCATCGGTGGGATTGCCGGACTGGGCCAGCCGCAGGGTCAACTCCTCGCGGGACACCCCGAGTTGGCAGGCGGCGTTGTCGAGTCCGAGCAACACCAGCTTCTCGGTCAGCCCTTCGATCCCGGACGACACCGAGTTGACCGGTCGCGTCGCGCACGGATCAGCCGTCGGCAGCGGGCGATAATGACCACCCCCGTGGCCGAGCTCGAAACCCAGCACGCCGCCGACCAGCAGCAGGGCGGCGATCGGCAGCACCAGCAAGCGCAGTCGCCCCGTCACCGGACACCCCGACGACGCACCGGAACCAGCGAGATCAGCGCGGCCAGGGCCAGCCCGGCGCCGACCAGGAAGGCGTTGCGGAAGGCGTGGGTGGCGGCCCGCTGGAGCTGGTCGTCGAGCTGCCGCTCGAGTTGCGCCGCCGCCGGCTTCTCCTCGATCGGCAGTTGCAACCGGGCGAAAGCCGAATGCAGGTCAGGGATCCGGCCCTGCTCCTGCCGTAGCTGATCCCCCAGTTGCTGGGCCAGCGCGATCTTGTCCTGCGCCCGCAGCGGGGCATCGAGCACCAGCGCGGTGATGGCGTCCTGGGCCGGCGTCTGCGCGCTGCGCAGGTCGGCGGCGAAGATCGGCGTCAAGATCGCCAGTCCGAGGACGACGCCGGCATGCCGGGCCGCGATCGTCCAACCGCCGTGCAGCGCGGTCGGCATCCGTTCCCGCATCGCTTGCAGGGTAAGGCGATCCAGCGTCAGCCCCAGTCCGAGTCCGACCAGGGCTTGCGGTCCGATCGTCCAGCCCAGACTGGCCGATGGCAACAGCGCCAAGCCGGCCAGGCCGCCGGCGATCAGCACACACCCGGCGATGGTCTCCGCGCCTGGACCGGCTCGGCTGAGCCGGGCCAGCGGCCGGGCCAGCAGCGCGGCCAGCGGAATGACCGAGACCGTGATGGCCGCGATCGCCGGTGACCGACGCCAGCCGTCCACCAGCAGCAGCACGAGCAGGAACAGCGCGGCGGTCAGCGCGGCCGACAGCAGGGCCAGCGCGAGATTGGGCGCGATGCGGGGTCTGGGGTCGTGCCGGACCGGGAGCGAAGTCTGCCGCCGGCGTAGGGCAAGGGCCGCCGGAATGGCCAGGATCGCGATCGGCACCTGGACGATGAAGATCGACCGCCACGAGAAGGCATCGGTGAGCAACCCGCCGGCCACCGGCCCGGCCGCGGTCCCGAACACGCCGGCCGCGATCCACCACGCGGTGCCGCGACCTTCGGAGAGCCGATCGACCAGCAATTGCAGGCAACCGACCACGGCGAAGGCGCCGCCCAAGGCCTGGATGGAGCGGGCGGTGATCAGCACGCCGAGCGAATCGGCCACGGCGCAGGCGGCGGACGCGGCCGCGAACACCACGATGCCCGCCGCACTCGAGACCGCCGGATCCCAGTGACGGCACGTCCACGCGGCCGGTACCACGACCAGGGCCAGCACCAGATTGAAGGCCAGCAGCACCCAGGCGACCTGGCTGACCGTTCCGTGCAGGCGCTGCAGGATCTCTGGCAACGCCAGCGTGACCACTGCGGAGTCGGCCAGCACGACGCCGACGGTCAGGGCCAGCAACGGCGCCTGCGCCTGCCGGATGCTCAGGCGCAACGGGGTTACCTTCCTTTGGATCGCTGTCGGCAGCCCGCAAGGGCGGACCCGTCCAGCCTAAATGCAACCCCGAACACGACACCTATCCGGCCGCCGCCCCCTGCTCGGCGCGGTTAGCCGTTGTCGAGGTTGAAGATCGTGCGGTGCCAGCTCTTGCGGGCCAGGCCGGTGCGATCGAACATCACGTGCTTGACCGTCGTGTACTCGTCGAAGGAGTACTGGCTCATGTCCTTGCCGTAGCCGGACTGTTTCACCCCGCCGTGCGGCATCTCGCTGATGATCGGGATGTGGTCGTTGACCCAGACCACGCCGGCGCGGATGGCTGCCGTGGCCGCCATGGCCCGGTAGACGTTGGTCGTCCACACCGAGGCAGCCAGGCCGTAGCGGGTGTCGTTGGCCAGGGCGATCCCCTCGGCGTCGCTGTCGAACGGCAGCACCACCAGCACCGGTCCGAACACCTCGTTCTGCACGATGTCCGAACCCTGGTCGGCGTCAATGATCAACGTGGGCCGGTAGTAGGCCCCAGCGGCCAGGTCACCAACGGGCGCGTCGCCGCCGGTAAGGACCCGGGCCCCGTCCCGAACCGCCTGAGCCACCTTGCTCGCGACCCGGTCCCGGTGTGCCCGTGAGATCAATGACCCCATGTCGGTCAGGGGATCGGCCGTCGGACCGAGTCGCACGCCGGCCATCAGCTCGGCCACCGCGGCGACGAAGGCGTCGTAGAGCGGCCGCTGCACGTAGGCCCGCGTCGCGGCCGTGCAGTCCTGGCCGGCGTTGATCAGCGCTCCGGCCACCGCACCGTGCGCGGCCGCGGCCAGGTCGGCATCGTCATGCACCACCATCGGAGCCTTGCCGCCGAGTTCGAGATGCACCCGTTTCACCGTCCGTGCCGCCGTCTCGGCAATCCCGATACCGACCGGGGTCGAGCCGGTGAACGACACCATGTCCACCTGAGAATGGCCGACCAGCCGCTGGCCGACGCTGGCCCCGGGCCCGTTCACCACATTGACCACCCCGGCCGGCAGGCCCGCCTCGGTGGCGAGTTCGGCGAACATCACCGACGTCTCGGGGGTGAGCTCACTGGGCTTGAGCACGATCGTGTTTCCCGCGGCCACCGCTGGCAGAACCTTCCAGGCCGCCATCTGCAGCGGGTAGTTCCAGGGCGCGACGGAGCCGATCACCCCGACCGGTTCGCGGCGGATCGAGCTGGTGTGATCGGCCGAGTACTCCGCACTCGCCCTGCCCTCGAGGCTGCGCGCGGCGCCGCTGAAGTAGGAGAGGTTGTCCACCGTGCCGGGTACATCGAACTCGGTCGTCAATCGGATCGGCTTACCGGCCTGCTGCGATTCCACCCGGGCGAACTCGGCCGACCGCTCATCGAGCAGCCGGGACCAGCGGGCCAGCACCGCCGACCGTTCGGCCGGAGTGGCCCGGCTCCAGTCCTCGAAGGCCGCCACCGCGGCGCCGACGGCGGCATCGACATCGGCCGGTCCGGCGTTGTGGAGCTCCCCCAGAACGACGCCGGTCGACGGGTCGATCAGGGTGGCCGACTCACCTGAGCGGCCGACCCGGCGTTGTCCGTCAATGTACTGGTGACTCATGATCGTCCCTCTTCTGCCTTGTGCAGCATGGCTAATCGAGCCGGCCGGATCGTCGGCACACCGGGTAGAGCAGGACGCCGACGGCCAGCACGACCAACCCGAGCCAGAAGGCGCCGGGTTCGCCGGTCAGGGTCGACTGCAGCAAGTATCCCGTGACCAGCACCGGACCGGCGGTGATCAACACCGCGACCGGCCAACCACCGGGCACCACGAACGGCCGCGGCAGCTCCGGTCGGCGGCTACGCAACACCAGGAAGGCCGCGAACTCGAGCAGGATCGCGGCCAGGTTGGTCAGGATGTCGGCATCGATCAGGGTGGTGAAGTCCAATGCGCAGAACACCGAGAAGATCGCGCAACTGACCACGATCGCGGCCACCGGAGTCCCCCGCCGCCCGTCCCGGGCCAGGACGGCGGGCAGGAAGCCCTCGGCAGCCAGCACCTTCGGCACCCGGGAACCCGACATCAGCAACGACGAGAACAGCCCGACCTGGGCCAGCACCGCCCCGATGGTCACCGCGAGTTTGAGCCAATGACCGCCCAATATTCCGCCCACCACGGCGAAATCTCCGTCCGTCCAATCCTCGGGCGAGCCGCGATGCAGGCCCGATCCGAGCGCGCCCAGCATCGGCAGCAGGTAGGAGATGGTGATCAGTGGGATCGAGACGAACAACGCCCGGCTGAACGTCCGCTGGGGCCGATCGACTTCTTCCAGCACCGTGCTGGCCGATTCCCACCCGATGTAATTCCACAGGATGACCCCGAGACCGGCGCCGAAGGCCGACGGTGCGCTCTGCCCCGAGAGAGTGAACGGCTGCAGGACCGCTCCGGTACCGGGTGCGGTCAGCTTGACGATGCCGAGGATCGACACCACCACGAACGGCAGCAGGATGAGCACCATCATCAGCACGCTGGTGTCACCGACCAGCCGGGAACCCCGGGCATTGAGCCAGGCCAGCGGAATCATGAACGCGACCGCGAACAGCCAATGGCTGTCGATCGAAAACCGACCGCCGAAGAGCGAGAACAGCGTTGCGTGGCCGCGGGCCGACCAGGGCACCCACTGGGACAGGTAGTCGGCGAACACGACCGGATAGAGCGCGGTGTCGAGGAAGGAGTTCAGCCACTGCCAGATCCCTTCCAGGAAAGCGGGGAACCGTCCCAGCGCCGCCTTGACCCAGAAGTAGTAACCGCCCTCGACCGGCATCGCACTGCCGAGTTCGGCCGCCATCAGCGCGCACGGCAGTCCGAACACGACCGGAATGATGAGCAATGCCAGTAGGGCCATTCCGGGTCCGGCACTCGAGATCGATTCCTCGAGTCCGTACGGACCGCCCGATACCGAGAAGAAGATGACCCCGATCAGCGGCACCGTCTTCAGCTGTTGCCGGGCAACGTCCTTGACGGTGAGACCCGGACGATGGTCGGTCGGCGGCTCGGCGGTCACCCCGGCAAGCTATATCACTGCACTAGGCATGACAATAAGCTTTTTGTACTGATACAAAAGGCTGTTCGGCTACCGGGGGCCGACCCAACCACCGGCCCGGGCCGCGTCCGCCAGTTCGTCGACGATGCCCTGGTGCGGCCCGGCCACCAGCCCGCTGGTCACCCGGAGGTGCCGGGTCTCACTCGGTAACACCTCGAACGGGCTACCGGCCGCGGCGCTGATACCCCGACTGGCCAGCCGCACCAGCGCGGCCGGTTCGTCCCGCACCGGAAGCCAGATGTTGAGGCCGTCCTTGCCGCCGACCTCGACGCCCTGTGCGGCGAGACCCCGCACCAGCCGTTCGCGCCGCTGGGCATAGACCTCTCGCGCCCGTTCGACGGCCGCGATCGCCGGATCGTGGGTCAACAGGTCGAGCAGCAGCGACTGCAGCAGCCGACTGGTCCAGCCCTGGCCGAGAAAGCGTCGTTCGGTCAGGCGGTCGATCATCGCCGCCGAGCCGGTCATTGCCGCCAATCGCAGATCCGGCCCGTGCGACTTGGAGAAACTGCGGATGTGCACGGTCTGCGCCGGCAGCCACCGGCCGATGCTGATCGCTGGCGCGCTGGCGACCGCGCCGGCCGAATCGTCCTCGATGACAAGGATGTTCTGCCCACGCACAGCCGCGGCCACCGCTTCGGCTCGGGCCGGGGTCAACGAGGCCCCGGTCGGATTCTGGGCGCGCGGTTGTAGGAAGAGTGCCACCGGCCCTTGACTCAGCCGGTCGGTCAGGTCGGCCAGGATCGGGCCGTCGTCGTCGAGCCGAACGCCGATCGGTTGCAGGCCGGCCGATTCCAGCAGGTCGAGCAGCGGCGGGAAGCACGGATGCTCGACGATGACCTTGTCACCGAAGTGCAAGGCCGTCGCACAGAGCAGGTCCAGCGCATCCATGGCCCCGTCGGCGATGAGGAATCGATCGGCCACGTAGGGCCATTGTCGGCGAAGCACCTCGACCAGGCCCGGCAGGATCGGGTCATCGAGGTAACTGCTGGGACTGGTGCCGCGCAGGCGATGCAGGGCCGGCGCCAGGTTGGGCAACAGTGCCGGATCCGGCACGCCGGAGGACAGGTCGTGGATAAAGCTGCCCTGGTTGTCCAGCGCCCGTCGATAGCGCAGCGGCCCGGAGCGGCTCCGTGGCGCGATCGTGGTCCCCCGGCGACCGTCGGTGCGAATGGTGCCGGCCCGGGCCAGCAGCGCCCAGGCCGCGCTGACCGTGGTCGGCGACACTGCGAGTTCCTCGGCCACCCGCCGGATCGGGGGCAGCCGGTCGCCCTCGTGCAGCTCGCCGGCATTGATGGCCGCACTGACGGCGTTGGCCAGGCCGCGACTGGTCGGCTCGGCCAAATGGGTCTGCAGGATCGAGATCACGTTTTGTAACATAGCATTATTCGCTTTGTTAGCTTCGATGCTGTGTCGTAATCTCGGACCATGACTACGTCTATCCCGCACTGGATCAACGGCACCCGGACCGACGGCAGCTCGGGCCGCTTCAGCCCGGTCTTCAACCCGGCCACCGGTCAGCAGACCGGTGAGGTCCAGCTGGCGACCAAGGCCGAGGTCGATGCGGCCGTCGCCGGCGCCAGGCAGGCCGCCCAATCCTGGCGAGGCGCCTCGCTGTCCCGGCGGGCCGCGGTGCTCTTCGCCTTCCGCGAGTTGCTGCACGCCCGGACCGACGAGCTCGCGGCCATCGTCACCGCCGAGCACGGCAAGGTCCTGTCCGATGCGGTCGGGGAGATCGCGCGCGGCCTGGAGAACGTCGAATACGCCACCGGGGTGCCCAACCTGCTCAAGGGTGGCTTCAGCGAGCAGGCCGCCACCGGGGTGGACGTGTACTCGATCCGCCAGCCATTGGGTGTCGTCGCCGGCATCACGCCGTTCAACTTCCCGGCGATGGTGCCGCTGTGGATGTGCGCCAACGCCATCGCCTGCGGCAACGCGTTCGTCCTCAAGCCGAGCGAGAAGGACCCCTCGGCCTCGCTGTTCCTGGCCGAGCTGTGGCGCGAGGCCGGGCTGCCCGAGGGCGTGTTCACCGTCATCCAGGGTGACAAGGTCGCCGTCGACGCGCTGCTGGAGAGCCCCGACGTGGCCGCCGTCAGCTTTGTCGGCTCGACCCCGATCGCCCGCTACATCTACGAGAACGGCACCGCCCGGGGCAAGCGGGTACAGGCGCTCGGCGGGGCCAAGAACCACATGCTGGTACTGCCCGATGCCGACGTCGAGATGGCCGCCGATGCCGCGGTGTCTGCCGCCTACGGCGCTGCCGGCGAGCGATGCATGGCCGTCTCGGTCGCGGTTGCGGTCGGTGCCGTCGGTGACCAGCTGGTCGATGCCATCGCGGCCCGGCTGCCCAAGCTGATCGTCGGGGACGGTACCGATCCGGATTCCCAGATGGGCCCGCTGATCACCGCCGAGCACCGGGACAAGGTGGCCGGCTACATCACCGCCGGTAGCGAGGCCGGGGCCACGTTGGTGGTCGACGGCCGAGAGGCCGACGTCCCGGCCGAGGGGTTCTTCCTCGGCGCGACGCTGCTGGATCACGTGCAGCCGGACATGACGGTGTACACCGACGAGATCTTCGGCCCGGTGCTGGCCGTGGTCCGGGCCGAGACCTACGAAGAGGGTCTGGCCATCATCAACGCCAACCAATTCGCCAACGGGACCGCGATCTTCACCCGCGACGGGGGCGCGGCCCGGCAGTTCCAGTACGACGTCGAGGTCGGCATGGTCGGCATCAACGTGCCGATCCCGGTGCCGGTCGCGTACTACTCCTTCGGCGGCTGGAAGGCCTCCTTGTTCGGCGACAGCCACATGTATGGTCCGGAAGGGATCACCTTCTACACCCGAGGCAAAGTGGTCACCTCGCGGTGGCCGGACCCTGCTACCTCGGTGGTCGACCTCGGCTTCCCCCGGACCCGGTAGCCGGCAATGACGTTTGTTGATCAGTCGATCCTGCCGGTGGACGCATCGTCGGAACAGGTCCGTCGTGACGACCGCACCCATGTGTTCCACTCCTGGTCGGCCCAGGAGCTGATCGACCCGCTGCCGATCGCCTCGGCCGAGGGCGTGTACTTCACCGACTACGAGGGCAAGCGATACCTCGACTTCTCCTCGCAGCTGGTGAACGTCAACATCGGCTATCAGCACCCACGGCTGGTGGCGGCGATCCAGGAGCAGGCGACCCGGCTGTGCACCATCCAGCCGGCCTTCGCCAATGACGTGCGCAGCGAGGCCGCACGGCTGATCGCCGAGGTCGCACCACCCGCGTTGAACAAGGTGTTCTTCACCAACGGCGGGGCCGAGGCGAACGAGAACGCGATCCGCATGGCGCGGTTGCACACCGGCCGGAACAAGGTGATGGCCGCCTATCGCAGCTATCACGGTGCCACCGCCGGCGCCATCGCCCTCACCGGTGATCCGCGCCGGTGGCCGTCCGAACCGGGTCTGCCGGGCATCGTCCGCTACTGGGGTCCTTACCTTTACCGCTCGGCCTTCCACGCCAGCACCGAGGCCGAGGAATCCACCCGTGCACTAGGACACCTGCGCGACCTGATCACCGTCGAGGGCCCACACACGATCGCGGCCATCATCCTCGAGACCGTGGTCGGCACGAACGGGATCCTCGTTCCGCCACCGGGGTACCTGGCCGGCGTGCGGGCCCTGTGCGACGAGTTCGGCATCGTGCTCATCGCCGATGAGGTGATGGCCGGTTTCGGACGCTGCGGCGAATGGTTCGCCATCGACCATTGGGGCATCCAGCCCGATCTGATCACCTTCGCCAAGGGGGTCAACTCGGGCTACGTTCCGTTGGGTGGCGTGATCATCTCCGACGAGATCGCAGCCACGTTCGGGCAGCGACCGTACCCGGGCGGTCTCACCTACTCCGGCCATCCACTCGCCTGTGCCTCGGCGGTGGCCTCGATCAACATCTTCCGCGACGAGGCGATCATCGAGAATTCCCGCGACCTGGGCCGGCTGATCGGCCACGAGCTGCAGCACCTCGCGGCCAAGCATCCGGTGGTCGGCGAGGTACGCGGCCTGGGGGTGTTCTGGGCGATCGAGCTGGTCCGCGATCGCGCCACCCGGGAACCACTGGTGCCGTTCAACGCGGCGGGTCCAGCCGCCGCGCCGATGAACGAATTTGCCGCCGAATGCAAGCGAAACGGGCTCTGGCCGTTCATCCATTTCAACCGGACCCATGTGGTGCCGCCGTGCACCGCGACCGGGGACGAGGTACGAGCCGGCCTGGCCATCCTGGACGATGCCCTGTCGGTCGCCGATCGGTATTACAGCGGTGAGTGACCAGGCGTTACTGAGGTCGGCCCTCGCCGGTTCGTCGACGGTTCCGTATTGGCTGGATCAGGCTGATCGACCGAGCGCCCACGGTGGCGTTCCGGCTGATCTCAGCACCGATCTGCTCATAGTCGGCGGCGGCTTCTCCGGGCTCTGGACGGCCGTGTTGGCCAAGGAGCGCAATGCCGAGCGGGAGGTCGTCCTGATCGAGGGCGAACGGATCGGCTGGGCCGCGTCCGGTCGCAACGGCGGCTTCTGCTCGGCCAGCCTGACCCACGGCACGGACAACGGCGCCCAGCGGTTTCCCCAGGAGATAGACGAGCTCGAGCGGCTCGGCCTGGAAAACCTCGACGCGATAGGTAGCACGATCGCCCGGTACGGCATCGAGTGTGACTACCGCCGGACCGGCTCGCTGACGGTGGCTACCGAGCCGTACCAGATCGAGGAACTCCGGCAGTCGGGCGTCGGTGACTTCCTGGACGCCGACGGGATACGGGCCCAGCTGAACTCCCCGACCTACCTGGCCGGCTTGTGGACCCGGGACGACAACGCGCTGATCGACCCGGCTCGGCTGGCCTGGGGCCTGGCGCGGGTGGCCGAGGAACTTGGCGTCCGGATCTTCGAACACACCCGGGCGACCGGCTTGGAACGCGACGGCGACCGGATGCTCGTCGGCACCGAGCACGGCCACACGATCACGGCCGGGTACGTTGCTCTGGGCACAAATGCCTTTCCCTCATTGGTCAAACGAGCGCGGCTGTTCACCGTGCCGGTCTATGACTACGTGCTGATGACCGAGCCGCTGACCGATCAGCAGCTGGCCTCGATCGGCTGGGCGCATCGACAGGGCGTGGACGACTCGGCCAACCAGTTCCACTACTACCGGCTCACCGCGGACAACCGCATCCTGTGGGGCGGCTACGACGCGATCTACCATTTCGGCCGGCAGGTCAAGGGTTCCTACGATCAGCGGCCGGCGACGTTCACCAAACTGGCCGGGCACTTCTTCCAGACCTTCCCCCAGTTGGAAGGGCTGCGCTTCAGCCACCGCTGGGGCGGTGCAATCGACACCTCGACCCGTTTCTTCGCCTTCTTCGGCACCGCGCACGAACGGCGGGTCGCCTACGCCCTGGGCTACACCGGACTCGGTGTGGGGGCGACCAGGTTCGGCGCCGACGTCATGCTCGACCTGCTGGCCGGCGACCCGACCGAGCGAACCGAACTGGCGATGGTTCGCACCAAGCCGTTGCCCTTTCCACCCGAGCCATTCGCCTAC
>CAZZZW010000120.1:0-11597 GCA_964658795.1 Phormidium nigroviride PCC 7112 | reverse complement strand
ATCGCCGTCGGCATCGGCCTGCACAACTTCGCCGAAGGCCTGGCCATCGGTCAGGCCGCAGCCAGCAACGCCATCGGATTGGCCACCGTGCTGGTCGTCGGTTTTGCACTGCACAACGCGACCGAAGGCTTCGGCATCGTCGCCCCGCTGGCCGCCGACAAGGACATTGACGGCACCGAGACCCGGCCGGGCTGGGGATTCCTGCTCGCCATGGCCGCGATCGGTGGCGGCCCGACCTTTATCGGCACCCTGGTCGGGCACAACTTCACATCCGAGCCCGTCAGCGTCGCTTTCCTGACCCTGGCCGCCGGTTCCATCGTCTACGTGATCGCGCAGCTGCTCGGCATCGCCGCTCGCGCCAAGCGTGCCGACCTGGTGGCCTACGGCCTGTTGCTGGGGTTGCTGGCCGGGTTCATCACTGACGCTGTCGTTACGGCCGGCGGCGCGTAGACCCGGTCGAAGACCAGCTCCGGGATTGGCCCTGGAGCTGTCGCGGAGGGCATTCACGATCACCCATCGCCGCTGATCGGACACGCTGATCCCGAGAGCTTTCGCGACCTGAGTCGTGGGGCTGCTCACCCCGACGGACCAAGTCCACTGCACGACGGCGAAGGTCCGGCGGCTCAGCGAGAACGCCAACTGGCCTGCGGCAGTACCTGGCCAAGTCCGGCGACCTGAGCCGCTACGACCAGGCTGCGCTTGAGGCGATCTCCGATCGGCTCAGCAGTCGCCCAGCGCGGTGATCGGCTGGCGCATCCGGCCGAGGCGTTTGCGGAGATGCACTGAAACGACGGCTGGGATGTCCCGAAAGGGCAGGCCCAGTGTCACGCACCAGCTGAGCGCATCCCGATCGCCGTGGCTGATTTCCGCCAGCAATCATGATCATTTCTCCGTAGCGTTGCCGTGTGACGCAGAACCAGATCTATCCGCCTATGGAGTTCAACCCGGCCGACATCCCCTGGGACGTGCTGCACGAGGATGGCACAAGGTCGGCGACGTTGGTTGGGAACCGCGAACCGGGGGTCATGTTCACTTACGCGTTCTTCATCCCGGCTGGCGCGTTCGACGCCCCGCACAGTCACTGCGCTGACGCGCACCTTCACGTCGCCTCCGGGATTTTGCGACTGGGCTACGGGACGCTATTCGACACGGCGACGACCACCGCGTATGAGGCCGGATCCTTCCTGTTCGTACCGGCGGGCGCAGTCCACTTCGACGGCGCCGACGAGGACACCGTGCTGATCGGCACGGCAACCGGGCCTTGGGACACCACGTACGTGTCGTGACGACGCGGCTCGGTGGGCGGTGACCGCCTCCCACGTCGTTCCCTTGACCCGCACCTTTTCACACGATCAAGCACGCGCTGCTCGCTCTCGACCACCCCGCCCTTGCTCTGCCCGAGCGGGCATGTTCCCTCGCCGTGGCCGCCTGTCGTCTTCTTGGCCCGGCGCCCGTCTCGCAGCCGTTGCACGGTCACGCCCCGGTCGAGCTCGGCGAACACCGCGACGATGGCGCAGTGCCCCTGCGCATGGGGTCGTCGGGGTCGTCGCGATCCTGCTATGGCTGCCGAGTCCGGCTAGGCCTGCTTGAATCGATCTATACGACCACCCGTGAGGAGCTGCGCTGAATGCCGCGGCTGGAATACTCGCCACCTTTGAAGTACGGCCAGACAAGCTTGGCCGATCTTCTCGCGAGCGTTCGCACGCTCTACAGCGAACTGGATGCGGCGCGCACTGGAATCCGTGGTCTTACGATCGGACTCAACCTCGCCAAGCTCGACGCCTGCCTGGCAGCTGCGGCCGACGACATGGCTGAACACGCTCGAGACCTCGAGACGGCACAACGAATTATCGACGACGACATCGCTATCGCGTCTGCATTCCCTCAGGATCATGGACACCCGTGGTCTGTATCGGTCAGAGCAGCCGGAGGGCTAACCCCCGTCAAATCCGCTACCTGTTCGACGATCTGGTCGCAAACCCAGACGTCGACCGCACAACCGTCCGGGAGGGCATGGCCGCAGCGCACGGCCACCCTCAGCCGTGGGCCAGCGAGCTACGCGCCCAGCAACGGGAAGAGGCGGACTCCACAAAGAAACAGGCCAGAGCTGAACTCAATGCAGCCCGCAAGCTCGCCTACCAACGTCCCTGCCCAACGTCCAAAGCCGAACCCGGCGCCTACTGCACCACAGCCTCCGGCAAAGTCGTTCACCTACACCACCCGATTCCCTGAGCCCGCACTCCGGGCCTATCACCAGCGCCCCGTCGACCAGATCGACGCGACCCGGACACTGCCTGCCAGCCCCTTACAGGACGAGGATCAAGGATGGATTCTGGACCGCGATGGGTACGCAGAAAGTCTCATTGCTGCCTTGACTGACCGCCTTGACCGATCCCTCACCACCGCCACGCCCTTGGGCGATGACGAGGCCTGGGCGGCCGCGCTATTACTCGAAGCGCTGGCCCAGCCGTACCAGAACGAGTTGATCGGTCGACTCTCAGTGCACCTGGCTGCCCGTCTGATTGGCGACCCCGAAGAGTCACTGCCCCAGTTGTAGCCTGGGCGTGCCTACCGGCCGATGGTGAGGTCCAAGCCCGGTCGGCCTGACCGACGATCCAGAGTCGGCTAGTCACGTCCCAGCCCAATTTGAGCCGGTAAATACCTTGCGTCTGGTATGTATATAGCGACTATCGATCCGTCATCCCATAGGCGGGGCTGGTACACCCCGGTACGCAACATTTTCGGAGTTCTTCCTGCCGGCTTCGCGTTGAAGCCGACGGGTTAAAGCAGGCGGTTCAGATACGCCACATTCTGGGGAAGGGCCGGATGCAGTAGGTGGCCACGTAGACGGTACTGGCGACGCTGAGGACCGCAAGCCCCGCAGATCGGACTATCGCCGTTTCCGGAGCCAGCTTGGGGAGCCGCCCGTCGACACGCAAAAGAGGCCGGCTCGCCCCCAGTAAGGAAGCGGGCCGGCCTGAAGTTGAAACTGCTCAGTTAGAAGTGGACGGATTCTGCGCGTCGCGGATCGGACCTTCGCCGTCGTATCGCACTGCGCCGCGTGGGATGCGAAGCTCAGTTGGCGGGACTAGTCCTTCAAAGGGAGGCGACTGGGGTCGCCGTCTGAGGAGCCGGGCGATCCACCCACTGATGTCCTTGATGATCAGTCGCATCACGACGCCTCACGTCCTCTCCGAGCACTATGGGCAGGTTACCCGCAGGTAGTTCTGCGACTGGACGTTCTGCTGGGCGTTGACACCCTCGGCGTATCCGTAGGTGATGACTCGGTAGAGCTGGTTCCCCGTGCCGGCAGCACACGTCCAGTATCCGTCGTAGCTTTGGTAGTCGGCGTACACGTATCCGGTTGTATGCGTCGCCTTATTGGCCCAGATCCCGAGACCTCGATATTGCTGGATGACTTGCTCAAGATGGATCGGCTGATAGCCACTGCCAGAACAGAAGTTCTGAGAGTCACCCCAAATAGCGTTCTGGTTGGCCGGATTGACTGCCTCGTACGGATCACTCGCGTAAACCGTGCAGACCCAGGGCGCTGCCGCTGGAACCACGCCTCCACCCTTGCCAGTGCTCGCACCAGGCCCGAAACTGGCCCTACCCATCGGCACGTCGTGAGCGAAAGCGGGAACGAACGTAACAGTCGCGCGCTGAACCGAAGCCGCGTGTTCCGGGGCCGCGTTCGCAACGGATGGCAGCGCTATCAATGCACCGCACAGCACCATCAAGGCGGCGACGCCGCTACCCCTCGAAAAGCTCATGTCTGCCTCTTTCAGTGTTAGAGCTTACAGCATAAGGCTATTGCGCAGGGTCCTCCCAGGCAAGGCAGCGTGCACGTGCAGCACGTGGCCGACGAGGACTACGGCCGGGTGCCGCGAATGCGACTGGATCAGGACCCGCGCTGGTGGCCGCTGCCGCCCCGCGCCGCGCATCGGCCACTACGGCCTGCTTGAAGCCGACACCGAGCTCCGCCCGCCGACTGGCTTCCGCTGGTGCAACCCGCGCTACAGCAAACGCGACTGACGGCCGGCCCATAAACGATCGTATTTGGAACAGTCCGCCATTGTGACTCACGGCGATGCTTGGCAGGTTTCGGGCCGCTATATGGCACGGCTGGGCCGCAACCCCGGGTCAAGTTAGGCCGCGACGCCGCAACGCTGCTGCACGCCTTCGCTGAGCTGGGTGCCTGTCAGGCGAAGACGGATTCCTCGTATCGACGCTCGAGCAGCTCGCCGAACTTGTCGTCGCGGACTGCATTCCGAAGGTCGGATCCGCTCAGGGCGACCACGACGATGTCGCCGGCGGAGCCACGCAGCATTTCCTTGCTGATCGTCTCAGCAAACCCGTTCCAAGAGACGAGAAAGCCGCAGCCCACGCGCCCAACGCGATTGGCTAGTTTCGTCTTGAAGAGGACGAACTCATCTTTGCCGCACTTGCCGGACCAGTTTTTGCACTCGGCGAGAAGCAGGAAGGTCTCCCGGTGCCAGCGTGCCGCCTCGCTTGAGTTCTGGATTCGGATGTCAATCTCCTCGGTTGAGGTCTTGACGCGGCCGGTCGCCTGAAATCCCGGAACTGTGTTGAAAAGTCTGGTGGTCAACTCTTCAAGCGCGACCCCGCGTTCGTAGGACGTGCCGGTCCGAGATGCAACGCGATCGACAAGAGCGTCGAGTGGCTCGGTTCCCCATCCTTCGAGGCGTAGGCGTGTGCGTTCGACGAGGTCAACGACGCCCGCACTCACCGCTTCGGCGGCCTCGTTGATCTCCGAGCGGATGGCCAATGTCCGGTCGTAGGCGGTGCGCAGGGTGCCTTCCGCGGGGAGTTCGGCGTCGTAGATGACGCCGTGGATGTTGTCATTGAGCGTGTCCGTGACAGCCACGTCACCGAGCTTCACCGCACGCGCACGAACTGCAGCGAGGACCAAGTCGTGATAGTCGTCCACACCAAGAGGACCGGGCCACCACTTCCTCCAGCCCGTCTCTTCGATCGAGGCCACTAGGCGGTGCCCTTCGCGCCGTAAGGTGCCCTCCATCGTGATGTGGCGAATCCCTTGCGCGTCGATCCTCTCGATGACGTGGATCCGAAGCCCATCGGGCAAATCTGCGGCCGCGACCGACGCCAGCTCAGATCGCATCAGCTCGACAGGCTCGTCGTGGTCGTCACCCTGCTCGGCGGCACAGGCCAATCGGTCACGGATCTCTTGGGCGCTGGCCATGAATGCATTTTAACGAGATTATTACTGGTTGCGCTCGCCGGCCGTAATGCGGGACTCGTTCGTCGTTCCAGTTCCTTGGATGTGGAACGAGTCCGGAGTCAGAGTTGAAATACACGGGTAAGCCGGTCTGTCGTGTCCCAAAAGCTATGCCCATATCGGCATGCCGCTGGGCTCGTACGGGACAAGTATTGGTACGGTTCGGCGATGGATCTTGGATACGCTCGGGTGTCGACCGCCAAGCAGGACCTCGATCGGCAGATCCATGCCTTGCAGCAGACTGGTATCCCGGTCGAGCGGATCTACGTCGACAAGAAGTCCGGAGCCAGCACCGACCGGGTTGGCTTGCGCGCGGTGTTGGACTACGCCCGTGACGGCGACGTGATCGTCGTGCACACCTTGGACCGTCTCGGGCGCACGGTGCGCGACACGTTGAACCTGATCCACGATCTGGCCGAGCGGGGTGTCGGGGTGCGCAACCTGGCCGACCCGATCCGGATCGACTCGGCCAATCCTGATGATCCGATGGCCCAGCTGGCCGTGGTGCTGCTGGCGCTGTTCGCCCAGATGGAACGCACCTATGCCTTGGAGCGGGCCGCGCACGCCCGATCGGTCGCGGTCGCGACCGGTAAGCGGATCGGGCGACCGAGCGTGGTGAACCCCGACCAGCTCGACTACGCCGCCCACCTACGCGACGCCGGACATTCGATCAGCGAGATCGTGGCCAAGACCGGGATCGCCCGCACCAGTCTGTACCGGCACCTTCCACCGCGCAAACCGGCGACGGTCACCGCTGCCGACAAGCCTGCACCGACGCGATGAGCGGCAACGGGCCGGCCGAGCGAATGCTCGTGCTGCGTCCGCATCTTGAGCGCGGGGTGCCGCTGGCGCAGGCGGCCGGCGCTGCTGGCGTGCCGATCCGTACCGCCCGCCGCTGGCTGGCCGCTTACCGTGCCGGCGGCCCGGCCGCTCTGGAACCCGCACCGCGCAGTGATCGCGGTCGACGCCGCACCGCGGTCGAACTGGTGGAGTTGATTGAGGGCCTGGCGTTACGGCGGCCACCCCCATCGGTGGCTGACATCCACCGGCAAGTCTGCCGGGTGGCCGCCGAGCGTGGACTGTCAGCGCCGAGCTACACGACCGTTCGCGAGACCGTGGCCGGCCTCGACGCCGGGTTAGTGACACTGGCTCACCACGGCAGCGCCGCGTATCGCGACCGGTTCGAAGTGGTCTACCGGCGCGAATCCGCGCGGTCGAATCAACTGTGGCAGGCCGATCACACCGAACTCGACGTAATGATTCTCGACCACCGGTCCCGCCCGGTCCGTCCCTGGCTCAGCGTGATCCTCGATGACCGCTCCCGCGCGGTGCCCGGCTACACGGTGTTCCTCGGTGACCCGACGGCATTGCAGACGGCGCTCGCGCTCCATCAAGCCATCTGGCACAAGAATGATCCGCACTGGCCGGTGTGCGGGCTGCCCGAGGTCCTCTACAGCGACCACGGCGCCGACTTCACCAGCGACCATCTGGCCCAGGTGTGCCACGACACCCACATCCAGCTCGTCCACTCCACGCCAGGTGTCCCGCAGGGCCGCGGCAAAATCGAGCGATTCTTCGGCACGATCACCACCGAACTACTGCCCACCCTGCCCGGGCACATCCCGCACGGCACCTACGGCAAGCCGATCACCGCCCCGTCGCTGACGCTCGCTGAACTGGACGCCGCGATCGGCCGGTTCATCGTCGAGGACTACCACCGCCGCGTACACACCGAGACCGGGCAGGCGCCAGCAACGCGGTGGGCGGCAGGCGGTTGGCTGCCGCGGATGCCGGAGTCGCTGGCACAACTCGACCTGCTGCTCCTGACCGTCGCCAAGCCACGGGTTGTGCATCGCGACGGGGTGCACTGTCACGGTCTGCGCTACCTCGACCCCACGCTGGCCGCCTACGTCGGCGAATCGGTGGAGGTCCGCTACGACCCCCGCGATCTGGCCGAGATCAGGGTTTACCACCGCGGTCGGTTCCTGTGCCGGGCCGTTGCCGGCGAGCTGGCCGCGGCCACGATCACCTTGAAAGACCTGCAAGCTGCCCGCACCGCGCGGCGCCGCGACCTTCGCACCCAACTTACGAGCAGGCGGAGCCTGGCCGACGACCTGACAGCCAACACGCGACAGCCAATCCCGCCCGGCACCCCACTGACCGTCCGCGACCCAAGCCGTGACCCGGTGCTGCGAGAGGAATCGGCGACAACTCCACCGCGTCGCAGGCTCCGGCTCTACCGCGAAGACTGACCAGCGAGGGGACCACAGTAGATGGCCAAGCAAGCAGCACCACTGCCGCCGCGGCAAAGCGACATCGCAGCCGCGGCGGTTGCCACCTTCCGGCCGCGGCCGGCGCCGGATCCGGTCCCGTTCCTGGTCACCAAAGAACATCGGCGCTTTCTCGAGTTCGCTGACGCCGTAAGGCGGAACCGCTATATCGGCGTCTGCGTCGGGCCGCCCGGGATCGGTAAGACACTCTCGGCCCGCACCTACAGCGGCGCCGATGACTGGGATGCCTGGTTCGAGCACCGCTGGACCAAAGACGCCGAGATCCCCGCAACCATCGACGCCGCGCGCACCGCGATGTGGACGCCTCGCGTCACGACTACGCCCCGCGAGCTCGAGGCACAGGTGCCGGCGTTATGCCAGCAAGTCAGCTGGGCCATCGAATGCCGTCACAACCCTGACTACGACCCGCTCGTGTGGCACGACGGCCAAGGCTGCGCCCACACCGAACTGCTTATCGTCGATGAAGCCGACCGGCTCAAGACCGCCGGCCTGGAACAGCTCCGCGACTTCTTCGACCGCCACCACCTCGGCCTGATCCTGATCGGAATGCCTGGGCTGGAAAAGCGCCTCGCCCGGTACCCCCAGCTCTACAGCCGCATCGGGTTCGCCCACCACTACCGGCCACTGAGCACCGACGAACTCGCCTTCGTCCTGACCCACCACTGGGACCAGATCGGACGCACCCTCGGCGCCGACGACTTCACCGACTCCGAAGCCGTTGCCGCCGTGCACCGCATCACCGGCGGCAACTTCCGCCTCGTTGAACGACTCTTCGGCCAGATCCAACGCGTCCTGGAAATTAACCAACTCCGCACCATCACCCGCGAAGTCGTCGACGCCGCCCGCGACACGCTCCTCATCGGCACCTGACCACTGCCACGAGCTAGCCTCTGCCGGGAATCACTGCATGAGTACAAGGGAGCGAGTGATGGTGGCAGGACCGAGCGAAGTTGCCTACTACTACCCTGCTCCATATTGGAGCGCTGGACATGGGGATTGGATCAAATCCCTTCTCCTGTTCTTCGACCAGGTCGCAATCCTGCTCCCCGACTACATGTATGGGGTTCACCGCTCCGTCGACCCAACGCTCGCCGGTCCTCTCGAGGATCTGGGACTCCTCGAAGTGCTGGAACCGACCACGTGGATCAGCCAGGATGTTATAGACAGGCTGGCGAACACGATGGTCGAACTGCTCACGGACGGGACATTCGCTGATCTGGACACCTCAGTCCATTATCACGAGCTATCCCAGTCCCGGATGGGGTACGGCGTAGACGTCGGTCTCGCCGACATGCTCGTCGAGGAGCTGCAAGAACGACATCTGGCAAAACCGACCACGGACGGGGTCTCGATCCCTCTGCACCCAGTGGTCCGCACCACGATCCTGGTTCTGCTCGCGCAACTCGCCCGTGGAGCAGGCAGTGAACGCGGGCTACGCATTCATCCAACGACCGATAATCGGCAGGCTGCGGAAGACCTCCTCCAGACCCTCCGACAGCCCGTGTTGGCATCTGCCGGGAATGTGGTTGCACTTGATCTCGAAGCAGTGACACTCGACCTCAGCCGAGTCCCCCTTGATGACGTACTCGCCTTCCGCGCCGAACACCGCGACGGCCACAAGGCATACATGGACAGCCTGCGTGGATTCATGGTCGAACTCGCTGAGACGGCGGAGCCAGAGCGGGCGAACCTGATCGTTGATCGGCGACAGGAGCTTGCTGACACCGCCCATGATTTGCAGCGAACTGCGCGTCGAGCCTTCGCCAGGAACCTCGCGACATGGTCACTGGGCATCGCCGGAAGCGCGTGGTCCTATCGAGCGCACGACCCCCTGGGCCTCGCTCTCACCGCCGGCGGTTTAGCTGCGGGTCTACTCCCGGGCGGCGCTGCCCAACCGTCCGCGTACTCCTACATCTTTCAAGCTGCCCACCAGTTATAGCGCCATCCCAGTTCCAGTCTGAGACGCGACGGGGAACACGCTCCGTCGTTGTCGCTATGGGTTGCATCCTCACCAGGCATGCCCGTGCCTCTGGCGTGCCAGATAACAGCGCAAAACCATGCCAGACATCGGCGCGAGTCACATCGCCGGCCAGGTACTGAAACCCGCCCAAGTCCTGAACCAAAACTCACATCCTAAATCTAAGTCCCGTAACACTTCTTAGACATCGTTTTTGGTACGATAAGCGCATGATCGATCTCGATGCGGTGATCCAGCTCTGCCAGCGTGCGGTGCGCCCAGGTGGGGAAGTAGTCATCGATGCCGTGAGGGACCCACTCGATGGGTCGGTGTGGGTGCGTTTCTCGTCCTGGCCGCGTACACAAGAGGGCGGCTGCGGCGCTGTTCGAGTACGGCCTGGTTGTGATCGATCGACGGGACTGCCGGTTGCAGGTCACCGGCTGGGATGCCCGCGCGTTGCGCCGGCGGCTGGGCACCGTGATGGCCGGCGTCGATGACTTGCGGGCCGAGTGGGAGGCCACTGCGGAGCTGGCCCGGTATCACCGCGACCGCCGCTCGGCAGTGTCTGGTCAGGATCCGGATGACCTCGAG
This sequence comes from Phormidium nigroviride PCC 7112, assembly GCA_964658795.1. Taxonomy (GTDB): domain Bacteria; phylum Actinomycetota; class Actinomycetes; order Mycobacteriales; family Jatrophihabitantaceae; genus Jatrophihabitans_A. Next base: position 1,498 of record CAZZZW010000120.1, on the reverse strand, counting down.
GTCCTGGCCGATGTCGAACGCACTCTGCGTGATGCGGCACCGCTACCGCACACAGCCTCCGGCAGCAGCGATGTGGAGACGTTGCTGCAGCTGATCGAGGCCAGCGAGGCGGAGTACCAGCGACTCATCCAGGCCCACGTCGACCACGCCGAGCAGATCCTGCGGGATGAACGTCGCGACCGGACCGCGATCGGGGGAGTGGCGTGACTGCGCCCGTTCCGCCCCGGACGCCGTCGGAGTTGGCGGTGCGTCTGGCCGAAGCCCGCCAGGGCATCGTGACCCGCACGGGTATGCCGCGGTGGTCCGAGCTCGAGCAGGTCGACCGAGAGGTGGCCAGCCACGCCGCGCAGGCTTTCCTCGGCGCCGCCGCCACTGCTGGGATCGTGTTCGCCGCGGTCGACGCCGGCGACCTGCGGGCACCGCGCGCCACGGCCAACGTCCGCGACATAGCCGGCCGGCCGCTGGATGGTGACGACTACGCCGCCTGGCTGGCTGATCAGGCGATCCGGCTGCCGGCTGAGGATCGGCTGCCGGTGCTGGCTGAGGGGGAGGCCTCCGCGGTCGCGGCGCTGCTCGACGAACTCGCCGCGGTCTACCCCGCAGAGGCTATGGGTCAGCTGGCTCGCGAACTCGCCGTCCGGATCTATGACCGGCTCGGCATCTGAAGCGTTCAACACTCTCGACCGAGCAGCGCCACCGTGACACCTTCACCCATCTATGACAGGAGAAACACCGATGAGCAATCCCTTCGGCGTTGAGGACAACGGCTCCGGCCGGGCCGCCCTCGACATCGCCGGCCAGGCCGTGCGCGCCTTCAACCACCGCACCAACACCCGCTTCGACGACGTCAGCCACGGCCGGACCGGATGGAACCACGTACCCGACGTCTACCGGTGCCTGGGAGAGCTGACCTACCTGACCGGCGGCCTGCGCCAGGTGATCGACCACATCAGCTCGGCGATGGAAGCTCAGCTCGAGGCCGGGGGTGTCGGCGCCGATGTCGGCTCGACCTACGAGGGCCGGCCTCAGGACGCCATCACCGCGGCCCGGGCAGCGCTGGGTGCCGCTCACGCTGCCGCGACCAACCTCTACGCAGCATTCGAGACCGCGCAGAACGAAATCAGCCGCATCCACTACGCCGGGCCCGATTTCCCCGACGTGGAGGACTGAATGGCGCACCTGTATGGCTATGCCCGGGTCTCCACTGCCGATCAGGATCCCGCGCTGCAGCTGGACGCTCTCACCGGCGCCGGCTGTGCGCGGATCTTTACTGACACCGTCTCTGGGAAGCTTGAACGCCGGCCCCAGCTGGACCGGCTCCTGGAGGTCGTGCTGCCCGGTGATGTGATCGTGGTTTGGCGCCTGGATCGGCTCGGCCGATCGCTGAAACACCTGATCGCGTTCCTGACCGAGTTGGGAGAGCGGGGGGTGGAGTTCCGGTCGCTGACCGAGGCGATCGACACCACCACCCCGACCGGGAAGCTGCTGTTCAACATCA
>CAZZZW010000119.1:0-11649 GCA_964658795.1 Phormidium nigroviride PCC 7112 | reverse complement strand
AGTCTGATTCGGCCGACACGCAGTCCGAAGCCGCCGCGCAGTCCGACGAAGACGTGCAGACGGGTGAAGAACCGCAGACGGGCGACGAGTCGGCCCAGTCGGCTGACAAACAGGCCTAGGCGGGACGGCCAGGTTCGACCCTGGCGTACTCGACGATGTCAGCCGCCCCCGGGATGGTGCGGCCACCGAACACGGCCGGCGGTTCCTCGTTGATCCGGGTGGCCAAGAAAGCCTCGGCGATTTGGCTGCGGTCCGCACCGTCGGCCGCGTTTCCAGCGGCCGCGTCGGCCGCACGGATCAGCAGCGATGCCTGCAGGGTGCGGGCCACCTGGCCGGCCAGCGACCGGGCGTTGCGGACGTTCGCCGCGGGGTCGTCCTTGTTCGACAGCAACTGGCCGGCCAGCCGGTAGAGGGCGTCGTCCAATCGCGGATCAGCGCCGGTCGTTGTCGCCATCTCGGCCAGGAACGCCTCGGCCGCCTGATGCTCGCGGCCCATCGCCCGCAATACGTCGAGCGCGATGACGTTGCCCGAACCCTCCCAGATCGAGTTGAGCGGCGATTCGCGGAAGTAGCGGGGCAGCGGCGATTCTTCGACATAACCGGCGCCACCGAGACACTCCAGGGCCTCGGCGACCACGGTCGGGGTCCGCTTGCACACCCAGTACTTGGCCGCCGCGACCGCGATCCGGAGCAGGTTGGTCTCGCTCTGGTCCACCGCATCGGCCAGCCGCAGAAAGAGGGCGGTGGCGGCGTCGGTCTCGATGGCCAGATCGGCGACCACCTGCTGCATCAGCGGCTGATCGATCAGAGTGGTGCCGAACGCCGCCCGCCCGTTCAGGTGGTGCATTGCCTGGGTCAGGGCGGCCCGCTGGACCGCGGCTGATCCGATGACGCAGTCCAGCCGGGTCATGGTGACCATGTCGATGATGGTGCGGACCCCGCGCCCCGGTTCGCCGACCAGCCAGCCGACGGTGTCGTCGAACTCGACCTCGGACGAGGCGTTGGACTTGTTGCCGAGTTTGTCCTTCAAACGCTGGATGTTGAACACGTTCCGGACGCCGTCGGGCAGCACCCGCGGGACCACGAAACAGGTCAGCCCGTCCTCGGTCTGGGCCAGCACCAGGAACAGGTCGCACATCGGCGCCGAGCAGAACCACTTGTGTCCGGTCAGCCGGTAGCTGCCGTCGGCCTGGACGACCGCCCGCGTGGTGTTGGCCCGGACGTCGGAACCGCCCTGCTTCTCGGTCATCGCCATCCCGGCCAGCAGGCCGGCCTTGGCGCCCGGGTCACGGAGTCCGAAGTCGTACTGGGCAGCCAGCAACCCCGGTTCGTAGCGCGTGGCCTGCTCGGTCGAGTGTCGTAGCGCCGGCAGCACCGCATAGCTCATCGAGATCGGGCACATGTGACCCTGTTCGACCTGCCCCCAGGTGAAGAAGCCGGCCGCTCGGGTCAGGTGGGCATGCTTTGTCGCGTCGGCCGACCAGGGCGCGGCCTGCAGTCCATGCTCGACCGCGACGCTCATCAGCTCGTGCCAGGCCGGGTGGAATTCGACCTCGTCTATCCGGTGGCCGTAACGATCGTGGGTGCGCAGGATGGGTGGATTGACGTTGGCCAGCCGGCCCCAGTCCTGGGCCTGGGGACTGCCGGCCAGTTCGCCCAGGGCGGCCAGTCGTCGGCGCTCGTCCTCAGCCAGGTGTGCGGTCCCTTGAACCAGGGCGCGGTCGTGGCTGAACAGGTTCGCGCCGGTCCACGGCGCCGGGACGTTGAAGACCTGGTGGGTCGGCATGCTCGTGACGTTACTCGTCAGTAGCGCGCGAGCGGGAGGTCCCGGAATTGGCTGCAGCCGGGCCGCGCGGCCTGATCGCCGCTGCAGCCCGGCTGCTGTCCTCGGGAAGTCGATGTAGTGATAGTTCTATCGGCCGAGTCTGAGTTTGAGCTGTCGAAACGTACTGGACCGCCTGTCGGTCGGGGCGGTTGATCTCAGCTGTCCGACGAGCCCAGCGTGACGTTGGCCGAAGCGGCCTGACCGCCTCGGGTGTAGCTGACCTTGACCTGCTCACCCGGTGCGTGACTGCGCACCGCGGCGATCAGCGAATCGGCCGTGGTGACGCGCTGATCGTCGATCTGGGTGACCAGGTCGCCGACCTTCAGCCCGGCCTTCTCGCCCACCCCACCGGCGGTGATCTGCTTCAGCGGCACGCCAGGCGTGGTCGAAGCGGTTGATGCGTTCTGCACGCTCACACCGAGGACCGCGTGAGTGGCCTTGCCGTTGACGATCAGCTCGCCTGCGATCCGGCTGGCCTCGTCGGACGGGATCGCGAAACCGATGCCGATGTTGCCCGCCTGTGCCTGCTGGCCCGGTATCTGCAGGCCCCCGCTGGACTGGTCGCTGGCGATGGCCGCGTTGATGCCCACGACCGAACCGTTCAGGTCGACCAGCGGGCCGCCGGAGTTGCCGGGGTTGATCGCCGCATCGGTCTGCACGGCGTCGAAAACCGCCTGGTCGTTGTCACCGGCCCGGACCGGCCGGGCGGTGTTGCTGATGATGCCGCTGGTGACCGTGTCGGACAGGCCCAGTGGCGCGCCGACCGCAACGACGGTCTGACCGACGCTGAGCGTGCTCGACTTGGCGAACATGGCCGCGGTCAGATTGTTCAGGCCGTCGATCTTGATCACCGCAAGGTCGTCGGAGGTATCGCGTCCCAGGATCTTGCCGGGGGCGGTCCGCCCGTCCGACAGCACGACCACGATCTTGCCGCCGCTGATGTCGACGACGTGATCGTTGGTGAGGATGGTGCCGTTGTTGCGAATGATCACGCCGGAACCGGTCGCCGCCTCTTGCGAGCTGGTCACGTTGATGGTCACGACGCTCGGACGGATCTTGGTCGCGGCGGCGCCGACCGTCCCGTCCAGTGCGGCCGGCTTGACGCCGGTCTGATCGGTGATCTTGAGGCCGCTGCTGGCCGTCTTGTCGTTGTTGTGGTCGACGAGGGCAACGATGCCGCCACCGACACCGCCGCCGACCAGAGCGGCGACCAGGGCGACCAGGGTGACTGGTCGCCAGCGCCCGCCGGCCTTGCTCTGCTCCTCGGCACCCTGCTGGGTCTGCCAATCGGCCTGGCCATAGGTCTGGGTCGGCGGCCGGTAACCACTCGGGGGCAACTCCGCGGGATAGCCCGACTGGGGGTAGCTCTGACCGTAGCCGGCCTGATAACCGGGCTGCCCGTAGCCAGGTTGGCCGTAGCCCGACTGACCGTGCCCGGAGTGGCCGTACCCCGACTGCCCATAGCCGGATTGCGGGTAGCCGGTACCCGGTTGCTGACCGTACGGGGTCGGGTAGCCCTGCCCGTAGCCACCGATGGATCGGCTGTCGGTCGGGCGACTCGGCGTCGACGGTTCGCTCGGCGGGTAGCTGGCGGTGGCCGGCTGCTGGGGTGTGTCGTCCGGCCCGGCGGAAGCCGCGTCGAAGCCCGGATCGCCCGGACGGATGGCATGAAAGCTCGGGTCCGCGCCCGCCGGCGTCTGATTCGACGCCGGTGCGGGTTCACCACGGCCCGCGCTGTTCGGCTCAGGAACCTGTCCGCGGTCGTTCTCGTCGCCGCTAGGCGAGGGATCGGAGCTCTCGTTCGACGGCATGACGTCCACCTTGCGTCGAATTTCTGTGTGACGGCTGTGCCTGGTTGCAGGTGGGATTAGGCATTCGGCCGGCCGTGGCGAGGTCAGCCCGAGTCGTAGGGATTCGTCGGTTCGGAGACGATCATGGTCGAGTGCGCGGTGAGCACCGGGAACGTCGTGCGCTGCGGATCGACGCCGGCATAGCGGCCGATCACCTGCACCCAGGCGCCGTTGGCGGGTGGATGGACGGTGCGGACCTCGATCTCGACGGGTGCAGCGTCGGCGGCGCAGCAGGTGATCACCAGCCGGGCCAGTACGAATCCGTCCGGCCGTTGCGACAGGACGAACCCGGTCAGGGCCACGTCCTGACCGGTCAGCGTTCGGCCGCCGTCCCACACCACGCGGGTGGTGAAATCCAGCAGACCCAACTGGTGGGGCGCACTGCCGGTCAGCGCCGGGAATGACTTCGAGTCTCCGGGCGACACACTGACCGGCACCGCCCGGGCGGCCGAGAAGGAGCCCAATGCCGGCGGGGCGATGACCAGGATCGCGACCACCGGTGCCAGCAGCAACCAGCCGGTGCCGACCGCGCCGACCCGGGTCGAGGCCGGGTCGATGTTCGTCCGGAGCTGCCGATGAAGTTGTACGAGCCGCAGAACAGCCAACGCCAGCAAGGCGATTCCGGCCAGCAGCACCCACGGACGGGCCCCCGGACGGACGTAGCGGACCAACTGATCGCTGAGCCCGAGTCGCACCAAGGCGCCGCCGAACAGCAGGAGCAGGAAGGCCTGCGTCCGCTCGCTCATGCCCAAGCGATGCCGGACGGTGTCCTGCGTGGAAGACGCCTCGGGTCGCTGCTCAAGACCGGTCACAGCAAGACCGTCCCGACCGCCAGCGATGTGAGTACGGCGGTGACCCAGCAGAGCGGGGCGAAGCGGAGCGCGAAGGGCCGTCCGAACATGCCGGCCTGCAGCACGATCAGCTTCACGTCCACAGCTGGTCCAACCACCATGAAGGCCAGCCGCGCGGTGAGTGAGAACTGGGTCAGGCTGGCGGCGATGAAGGCGTCGGATTCACTGCACACCGCCAACACCACCGCCAGCGCGGCCAGGGCCACGACCGACCGGATCGTGCCGCCGGCCAGATGACCGAGCCAGTCGGCCGGGATCACCGATTTCAGGGTCGCGGCGCTCGCCGCACCGACCACGAGCAACCCCAGCGTCTGGGCCAGATCATGACCGGCGGTCGACGCGGCGGCTCCGAGCTTGCCCGCACCGTCCTGACCGTGGCTGTGGTCGGACCGGCCCCGTACCGGCAGCGGCTGACCGGTGCCGGCCCAGATCCAACCGACGATCCAGGCCACGGCCATCGACGCGACGAACCGGGCCACCACGACGGCCGGGTGGCCGGGGAAGGCGACGGCGGTGGCCACCAGCACGACCGGATTGACGGCGGGGGCAGAGAGCAGGAAGGCCAAGGCCGGGCCGGCCCGGACCCCGCGCCGGCTGAGGCTGGCCGCAACCGGAACCGAGCCACACTCGCAGCCCGGCAGCAGGCAACCGGCCACCCCGGCGAGCGGCACCGCCAGCCCCTGATGCCGGGGGAGCACGCTGGCGAAGAACCTGGCCGGGACGAAGACCGCGATCGCCGTGGAGATGGCGACGCCGAGCACGACGAACGGGCCGGCCTGCACGCAGATGGCGATGAATACAGTCGTCCAGGCCTGGATCGCCGGTCTGGACAGCTCGTCGGAGAACAGCAATCGGCCCAGCACGGCTGCGATCAGCAGCAAGCAGAAGACATCGGTCGACTCGAGCCGCCGCCGACCAGGTCGCTCGAGTGCGGGTGCGTCGGTCACCGGCCCATCGTCGCAAACGCTGCGCTCGGTAGCGCCGCGGCCGGGAAGCTGTGGATAGCGGCGTGGCCTGTGAATAGCGGCGCGGGCGTCGATCGATCCGACGGACTAGGCGGGGTGCGCGGCCGGATGCGGCTCGGGCGGCAGGCCGACCCGATCGCGGCCGGCGTGCTTGGCCGCGTAGAGGGCGACGTCGGCTGCTTCCAGCAGGTCGGTCAGGTGCTGACCGTGCTGGGGGTGCGCGGCCAAGCCGATCGAGGCGGTCAGGCGCATCTGCGGCACGTCGTCGTTCGGGCCGGCGATCTCGAGCGAGCGGACCCGGGCCAGTGTGCGCTCAGCAACCAGGACGGCGGCCTCGAGATTCAGGTCGTTGAGCAGCACCACGAACTCCTCGCCACCGAACCGGGCCACCGCGTCGTAGCCGCGTAACTCCCGCTTGAGCGCCTCACCTATCGCGCGCAGAGCGGCATCGCCGGCCAGGTGCCCGAGCGTGTCGTTCACCAGTTTGAAGTGGTCGAGGTCGAGCAGCAGCAGCGCGCAAGGCAGCTCGCTGTGCTGGGACCGGACCAGTTCCCGCTGGGCAAGCTCCTGCCAGGCGGCCGCATTGAGCAGCCCGGTCTTGGTGTCGGTCGCAGCCGCGACTTCGAGCTGAGCGACCAGCGAACTGCGTTGCAGCAGCACCAGCAGGACGACTACGAACGGCAACAGCCAGGGCATCAGCAACACTGTCTGCGCGGTGAAGATACCCAGCACCAGGGTGCCGACCTCGAGCGCGGTTTCTTCCCGGTCCGGCAGCAGATCGGTCAGCGGCATCGGGCCGACGGCGAGATAGATGGCGCTGAGCACGAGCAGCGCGCTCAACCCGAAGTAGACGGCGGCGGCCACGATCGCGGCGATCGCCGTAACCCCATGCGCGGGCATTGCCGGAAGGTGCTGGTCGAGCAGGATGTGGATGCCGCTGGCCGCCAGCGTCGCCAGCACGGCAACGCTGAGGTTGAAGACATCACGGTAGGGCAGTAGCGCCCGTTGTCGCTTGCGTTGCCAGCTGCTGAAGCCGAACAGGAGCGCCACGAGTACGCCGGCGTACCCGGCCGGCAGGACGAGTACCGCGGTCATGACCCAGACCGAGGTCATCGTGACGTGGGTGCCGGCTGCGAGGTATCGCCGCATCCGTTCGATCTTCGACGCAGCCTCGGCGTGCAGCAGGCTCACGGCGGCCAGCAGCACCCAACGGCCGACGGCCAGGCCGGTGAATCGGAATCGGCTGAGGGCCACCAGCAGCGCGACGGCGGCCACGACCTCGACCAGCAGGATCAGCACCCGAGCCCGGGTCGGCACCGTCCACAACCGCCAACCCACGATCCAGCGGCGGTGCGGCACACCGGCCTGGATCTCCGCCTTGGCGTCGAGGTCGGCAGTCATGTGGGACGGATCTCCGAGATGAAAATTGAACGGACGAAACCGGGTACTTCTACTTCAGCCTGATTGAGTGAGAGTATGCACCCATAGCGCCCTCGCAAGCTGCGGGAGAATCACGAAGACGCTCGCTCGTGCGGGGGCGCTGGATCGGGGTGCGGACCGCTCTTGTCTGTACTCCTGTCGAACGAAGGCACCGGCGCGGATCACTGATCGATACCGACGAAACGACAACGCACACGCACCGACGATCACGCCATCAACCAACTACATATCTCAACGAACCGGACACCGAGAGGTGTCGGTCGAGTTGAATCTGGTCGCGGGGGGAGGCCAGATCGGTCTGAAAGGAGGCCGAGCTGTGAAGAGCATCATCTGGAACTGAACTCGAGACCTCCCCCGAGGTCGGCCCGCTAGGGCTGGTGCACGTCAAGGCTTGGCTGCACGCAAGGTTATGTGCACGCCACGGCTGTGTACGCCCAGAGCCATGTACATGTAGCAGTCGCGATGCATCACCTCCACCCCTGCGGCGTCGACGAGTCGTCTACCTGCTCGGGGACTGCCTATCTGATCGGCACCCGGTCGAGCCGGTTCAGGCTGTCGCTAGAGGAATGTAACGCTGCGGACCCTTCCTGGAATGATGTTGCCGAAAGGGGCGTACGCAACGTCTAGTTCAGACTGCCTGGGTAAGGAGTTGGCGGATGCAGCCCTCGGGGCTCGTGACCTCGACCGATGGGACCCGAATTGCCGTCTACGACACGGGAAATTCGAATGCATCGGCGACGGTCCTGGCGGTGCACGGTTACCCCGACAACGCCTCGGTGTGGGATGAGGTAACCGAGCGTCTGGCCAGGGATCACCGGGTACTTCGCTACGACGTGCGTGGCACCGGACGTTCGGACAAGCCCCGAGGTCGAGCGGCCTACCGCCTTGATCGACTCACCGAGGACGTCGAAGCGGTGTTGGCCGCTTTCAGCCCGGATCGGCCGGTCCACCTGCTCGCGCACGACTGGGGTTCGGTCCAGGGCTGGCACTTCGTCGGTGTTCGCGCGGATCGGTTCACCGGTTTCACTTCGGTCTCCGGGCCGAACGTTGCCTACCTGCGGCCGTGGATCCGCACCAACCTGGCCGCTCGTAACTGGGGCCCGGTGTTGCGTCAGCTACTGCACTCGACCTACATCGCGTTCTTCAAGTTGCCATGGCTGCCCGAGCTGGCATGGCGAAGCGGGCTGATCGATCAGATCATGGCCCGGTCCGAACCGCCGGCCGATCGCAGCCGGGCCGACAAGATCAACGGCTTGGAGCTCTATCGGGCCAACTTGCTGACCCGGCGGCCCGAGCCGCCGCGGCCGGTGCGGATCCCGGTCCAGGTGATCGCACCGACCCGGGATGCCTACATCGGCGTCGACGTCGCGCAGCAGACCCCACAACCGTGGGTCGAGGACCTGACCGTGGCGACCGTCGACTCGGGTCACTGGCTACCGTTGACCGAGCCCGGCTACCTCGCCCGGTCCGTCGCCGAGTTCATCCGTCGCTGAACCGCCGATCGTTTCGGAGCCGCCTCAGGACTCGGCCGGAGGCACGGTCGGATCGACACCGGTCTCGACCAGCTGGGAGGCGACGTCACGCAGCTTGACGTGGCGACGCTGGCTGGCCCGGACCAACAGGTCGAAGGCCTGTTGCGGTTGCACCTTGTGGCGCTCGATCAGGATGCCGATGGCCTGCCCGATCAGTCCGCGACTGTCGACGGCGACCCGCAGGTCGGACTCGAGTTGCCGGCTGGCCAGCACGATCGAGGCGTGTGCGGCATAGATCTCGGCGATCTGACCGTCCTCGGCGGCGAAGGCGTGGGGCGTGCGGGAGTACAGGTTCAACGCCCCGAGCGTGCGCCGCGGTGAGGACAGTCCGCATGAGAGCACGCTGGCGATGCCCAGCTCTGCGGCCCGCCGGGCAAACTCGGGCCAGCGTTGCTCGGCCGCGGTGTCGTCGATGATGGAGGTTGTCTGCTCTTGGCCCGCGTCCAGGCACGGGCCCTCGTGCACCTCGAACGCCAGCTCGTCCAGCCGGACCACGAGCGGGTCGGTGCTGGCCGGGGTTGTGATCGGTTTGCCTTGCACCAACCAGGAGATCCCGGCCAGTTCCGCACCGTCGACCGTGTCCAGGGCCAGCCGCACGGCCTCGTCCAGTGCGTCGCTGACCGAGGTCTGCGCATCCAACGTCAGAGCCAGTTCGGCGAAGGTCTGGGCCAGTTCGAGATCCGACATCACAACATCCCCCCTCTACGAGCCAGCGGGAGGCAACTTACCCGACGCCGACCGGATGTGGGCATCGATTGCGGATGGAGATCAACTGAGTACGGTCGTAGGTGGCTGAATCGCCAGCCTTTCTCGGCCTTCCGGGAGACGCATCGTGGTCGAACCAATGACGCCGGGTAGTCCCCCGGCCCAGCCCAGTCCTACAGTTCCCCCGGTCGATCCGAGTCCGACCGTGCCGCCGATCGCGCCGGAGCCGGTGCCGGTGCAACCCGACCCGGCACCGAGCCCGGGTGGGCCGCCCGGTCCTGGACCGGATCCGATCGCACCCGATCCGGTCGCGCCCGTCCCGAGCGGCCCCGATCCAATCGCGCCGGGTTAGACCTGCTCCAGTCAGGCCTGTCCGAACAGGTGAGCGTCAGTGATTGGCCTGGAACCAGGGCTCGGTCCAACCGTCGTAGTGTTCGCCCCACTTGCTTTCGACCGTGGCGATGGTGGTGTTACCCAGGGTGCCTGATCCGTTGATGTCGGTGGAGATGAACGTGCCTCCACCGATGGAAATCATCACGTGCCCGGCTCCGCCGTTGGAGAAGAAGGCCAACCCACCGGCGGGCACCGAACGGTCGCCGGCGTGCTTCTGCGCGGCCGGCACAGCCAGCCAGTGCGCATGCGCGGTCGTCGAACCCGAGTGGGCCCAGCCGTAGGCCAGCCCCATCACGTGATCGCACATGCCGACGTAGGCCGGGTTGTCCGAGGTGGATCGGTGGTTCTTGGCCCAGGTGATGGCCTGGGCGCAGGTGTTCGGGTTTCCGAAACTGTTGTTACAGGTCTCGGTGTCGGGGTGAACAGCGACCGAGGTGACCGTTGCGGCCACCGGGGCGGCGGTCGCCGGGGCGGCCAGGCCGACTACTGAGGTGCCCAGGGCGGCGATGGCGAGGCCGGCCCGAGTGAGAGCGCGCATGGGAGTCTCCTTTTCGCGGGACGGGCGCCGGGTCGGCGCGCGGCAACGCCCCGTACGGCAATAAGTACCTTTTGCGAAATATGGAGGACGTTAAGCGCTGCAGGTATCTGCAAACTATTGCCGGGTGCCCTCCGCTGGGGCGAACACCACCAGCACGGTGAGCGGCTCGGTAAGGTCGACGAATCGGTGTTCCTCGTTGGCCGGCACGAAGAGCACCGAACCGGGGCCGATCTCGACCCGCTGATCAGGAGTCTGCAAGGCTCCCCGGCCGGTGACGACGACGTAGATCTCGTCCTCGGTGTGCGGGGTCTGCTCGTCCTGGCCGTCCAACGGCACCGAATACGTACCGACACTGAGGTCGGCTGTGCGCAGGTGCTCGACCCAATGCCGGTTCTGGCCGTCCTCGGGTGAACTGAACACGCCGGCGTGGTCGAGCAGTTGCATGGGTGATGCCTTTCCATGAATCGTGGCAAATCGGTTGCCCCGCAATATGCCAGAGTGGCTGATGTGCGGATCGTCTCGTTGCTTCCTTCGGCGACCGAGATCGTCTATGCCCTTGGTCTGCAACGGTCCCTGGTTGGGGTCAGCTTCGAGTGTGACGAGCCGCCGCTGGCCCGGACCGACCACCACGTGCTGGTGAGCGGTCTTGACACCCACGGGCTGACTCCCGGCCAGATCGATGCCGCCGTGCGGGACAAGCTCGCGCTGGGCGAGAACCTCTACACCCTGCACGCCGGTGCGCTGCGGGCACTCGATCCCGACCTCGTGCTGACCCAAGACCTGTGCCAGGTGTGCGCGCTGCCGGCCGGTGAGGTCGATGCGGCGCTTGGTTACCTGGGCTGTCGGGCCGATGTCGTGACCCTCGACCCGCATCGGCTCGCGGACGTGCTGGACGACATCCAGTTGGTCGGCCTGCGTGCCGGAATACCCGATCGGGCCCGGCGGTTCGCCGACGGTCTGCGGGATCGGCTGGCGGCCGTCGAGGCAGTGGTGGCCGGCCGAGCCCGGCCCCGGGTGGCACTACTGGAGTGGATCGAGCCACCGTTCGAGGCCGGCCACTGGGTACCAGATCTGGTGACCGCCGCCGGTGGTGTACCGGTCCTCGGAACGGCCGGCGCCCGCTCGACCGAGATCGCATGGTCTGCCGTCGCCGCGGCCAGGCCCGACCTGGTTCTGATCGCGCCGTGTGGTTTTCACCTTTCCGCAGCGGCCGATCAGGCCCGCTCGGTGTTGCCCTACCTGCCGCCTGAGGTGCCGGTGTGGGCGATCGACGCCGACGGCCTGGTGGTACGTCCCGGTCCTCGATTGGTCGATGGGGTCGAGGCCATCGCGTCCGTGCTCCATCCCGATCTTTTCCCGGCGAACGGATCGGTGCAGCGGGTGCGCTGACTCTCGGAAGCTGCGGCCGAACATCTCGGCTCGGCAGTCGCCGCCCGGTCTCCCGCCGCCCCGTGGGACACGGCAAAACAACCGGGGCGATCGACGCGGTGTGACCACGTCCATCGCCCCGGTTGCTGGGGGTTTTCCTGGGGGTGTCAGTACGACCTCAG
>CAZZZW010000118.1:0-11684 GCA_964658795.1 Phormidium nigroviride PCC 7112 | reverse complement strand
GCCGCCGACCAGCGCCAACGCCTCGTCCACCGAGTGGACGGTCTCGACGCCGTCGAACGACCACTGCGCAGATCGGGTCACGACGACCGTCCGTCGGCCGGGCAGCGGACGACCGATGGAGTCGAAGGTCTTGCGCCCCATGACGATCGGATGCCCGGTGGTCAGACTCTTGAACCGGCGGAGATCGTCGGAGTTGCGCCAGGCCAGGTCGCCGGTGCCGCATGCGACGTCGAGCCCGCGGGTGGCGTCGGCCGCGACCGCCTTCACGGTCGCGTTCTCCTCGGCGGTCAAGGACGGATCCGCACCGGCCGCGTACTGCTGCACGGTGGCACCCTTGTCGACCAGGGTGGTCACGGTGTTCACCACGTGCGGCACGAAGAACACCGAGACCGCGATGACGATCCGGATCACCAGGCCCCAGACGGCCAGACCGGTTGCGGTCAACGCTGGATTGCGCCGTTCCACGGTCTCGGTGAAGCTGGCCATCCACGGCGCGTAGGCGATGCCCAGGGATACCGACACGCAGATCAGCAGGATGACGAAGGTCTTGTAACTGGTGTCGGGATGGGTGGCCCGGGTGGCGAAGATGGAGGTGAACACGATCGCCAGTACGGCGCCGACCAACATGAACGGCTTACGAACCCGGGTCAGGTCGGACAGGAAGCCGATGATCAGCAGACCGAGGGCGTCGAAGGCCCAGAACCAGTTGCCGAGCGCGTTCGCCTTGGACTGGCTGTAGCCGAACACGGTCTGGAAGAACACCGGGAAGAAGCCGACCGCGACGTAGTAGATGATCAGGAACACGCTGATGGCGAAAGCAGATCCGACGATGTCGAGCTTGAGCATCTGCCGGAAGGGTCGCTTCAGACCTTCCTGGACATCGATGCCCTGGGCGCGCGCCTCGATCAATGCGCGGTCCCGGCTGCTGACCATGAGCTGGTCGCGCAGCGACGGGGTGAGTTCACGCAGGCCGAGCGCAGCCAGCACGAACACGACCAGACCGACCACGCCGCAGACCGCGTACTGGTTGCGCCAGGGCGTGGAAATGCTGGAGTTACTGATGATCAGGCTCACGACCAGGCTGCCGAGCACCGGTCCCAGGGTCCAGAAACCCATCGCCGAGGCCCGCCCCAGCTGCGGGCTGAAGTCCCGGATCAGGGCCGGCGTCGCGACCAGGATGATCCCCTCGACGAAGCCGATGGCAATGAATACAACGGCGAACGCCAACTTGCTGTGGGCCAGCGGGATACCGATCAGACAGAGCAGCCCGGTCAGCAACAGGCCGACAGTGACGATGTTGGCCCGGCCGTACCGGTCGGAGATGCCGGCCAGGAACGACGCGGCCGCACCGAAGATGTAGCCGACCACGCTGATGTTCACGTAGTAGACGAAGGACATGTGCAGGTCAGGGATGATGCCGTTCTTGCCACCGGTTCCGGCGGCCAGCGAGCCGGCCAGATAGAACTGGTAGTAGAGGACGATGGTCGCCATCACCACGATGCCCAAGCTGAGGTAGCGGGTGCCGTTCTTGGGATAGTGGTGCAGTTCGCGGTTCCACAGTCGACTGACCGGGGAGGTTGTTGCCGAAGCTATGGCCATCGTTGCCCATCTCCTGATACAACGTGATCGCGTTCACAAATATGAACGACTGTTTATAACCGCTGGCGGCGACGCCGTCAATGAACCGCATGGTTGAGGCGTGGCGATGACTGACGATGAGGAGGAGCTGACCGCTCGGTTTCTCCACGCCTTCGACGCCGAGCCCGAGCTGGCGGCCCTGACCAGCGCGGCGCGGCGGGTGCTGGCCGCGGCGGCTTCCCTGTTCTACCTCCAAGGATCAGCGGCGACCTCGGTCCGCCAGCTGACCAGTGCGGCCGGGCTGAGCCCCGGTGCCTTGTACAACCACTTCGAGTCACGGGACGAGATGCTCTTCGCCCTGGTCCGCACCGGGCACCTGCGGGCCCAGCGGGATCTCGACGAGGCGCTGGCCGACGGCATCGAGCCGGCCGCCGCGGCGTTGGGCCGCTTCACCCGGGCCTATGTACAGATCCACCTGAGGTTTCCGCCGTTCGCGCAACTGATTCATCGCGAATACGTGCACCTGTCCGAGGACCACCGCCGCGAGATCGTGACGCGCCGCCGACGGATGCGTGACCTGCTCATCACCGTGCTACGCGCGGGTGAGCAGAGCGGAGAGTTCCGGCTCATCGGTGACCAGGTCGGCACCGCGATGATGATCCTGGACATGTGCAGTCGGACCAGCGAGTGGTTCAATCCCACCAAGTCCGGTAAGGGGATCGAGGATCGCTACGCCGAGGCCGTGCTTCGGCTGGTCGGGGCGGCGATCTGAGGCATCGCTACTCCGGCGTGACGTAGGCGCCGCTGATACCACCGTCGACCAGGAACGTCGAGGCGGTGATGAAGGACGCGTCGTCACTGGCCAGGAAGGTCACCGCAGCCGCGATCTCCGTCGCCTCGCCGAAGCGGCCCATCGGGATGTGCACCATCCGGCGAGCGGCCCGCTCCGGGTCCTTGGCGAACAACTCCTGCAACAACGGCGTGTTGATCGGTCCGGGGCACAGCGCGTTCACCCGGATGCCGTCCCGGGCGAACTGCACGCCGAGCTCGCGGCTCATCGCCAGCACGCCACCCTTGCTGGCGGTGTAGGAGATCTGCGAGGTGGCCGAACCCAGCACGGCCACGAACGATGCGGTGTTGATGATCGAGCCGCCGCCATTGTTCTTCATCTGCTCGATCGCGTATTTGCAGCACAGATAGACCGAGGTGAGGTTGACCAACTGCACCTTGTCCCAGGCTTCGAGGCCGGTGGTCAGGATCGAGTCGTCCTCCGGCGGCGAGATTCCCGCGTTGTTGAAGGCGACATGGACACCGCCGTAGGTCTCGGTGGCGGTCCGGAACAGCTCCCTGACCTGCTCCTCGTCGGTGACGTCCACCTCGACGAACAGGCCGCCCACCTCCTCCGCCGCGGCCGAACCGGCACCACCGTCAAGGTCGGCACACACCACCTTGGCCCCCTCGGCCGCGAAGCGGCGGGCGGTGGCCAAGCCGATCCCACTGCCGGCGCCGGTGATCACCGCGACCTTGCCGTCCAACCGTTGCGTCATGCTCGATCCTCAATCCTTCGTCGAAATAAAGACGTTCTTGGTCTCGGTGAATGCATAGGGAGCATCCGGTCCGAGCTCACGGCCGATGCCGGAGGCTTTGAAACCACCGAACGGCGTCCAGTACCGGACCGAGGAGTGCGAGTTGACCGACAGGTTGCCGGCCTCGATCCCCCTCGACACCCGCAGCGCCTTGCCGACATCCCGGGTCCAGATCGAGCCGGACAATCCGAAGTCGCTGTCGTTGGCCAGCCGGACGGCATCGGCCTCGTCCTCGAACGGGACCACCGCCACCACCGGACCGAAGATCTCCTCGTGCAGAACGCGGTCCTGGCGATCGGACGGGGTGAGCACGGTCGGCGGGAACCAGTAGCCCGGGCCCTCGGGCGCGTGACCGCGGAAAGCGACGATCGACTCGTCGGTCAGATAGCTCTGCACCCGATCACGATGACCGGCGCTGACCAGCGGTCCCATTTCGGCTTTGTCGTCCGCGGGATTGGTGACCACGACGCCACGCACGGCGGTCTCGAACAGCCCCATGAACCGCTCGTACACGCTGCGCTGGACGAGGATTCGCGAACGGGCGCAGCAGTCCTGGCCGGCGTTGTCGAAGACCGCGTACGGGGCGGTGGCCGCGGCCTGCTCCAGGTCGGAGTCGGCGAAGATGACGTTGGCGCTCTTGCCGCCGAGCTCCAGGGTTACCGGCTTGAGCCGGGCCGAGCAGCCGGCCATGATCTGCTTGCCGACCTCGGTCGATCCGGTGAACACCACCTTGGCCACGTCCGGATGCTCGACGAAGCGCTGCCCGACCACGCTGCCCTTACCGGGCAGAACCTGGAAGACGTTCTCCGGCAGGCCGGCCTGCAGCGCGAGCTCGGCCAGCCGCATCGCGGTCATCGGCGTCAGCTCAGCCGGCTTGAGCACCACGGTATTGCCGGCGGCCAGCGCCGGCGCGAAGCCCCACGATGCGATGGGCATCGGAAAGTTCCAGGGCACGATCACCCCGACCACGCCGAGCGGTTCGTGGAAGGTCACGTCGATACCGTCCGGAACCGGGATCTGCTGCCCCAGCAGCCGTTCCGGCGTCGCCGAGTAATAGGCGATCACGTCGCGGACGTTGCCGGCCTCCCAGCGAGCGTTGCCGATGGTGTGGCCGGAATTGGTCACCTCGAGCTGGGCCAGGTGTTCCCGGTCGGCATCGACCACCTCGGCAAAGCGCCGCAGCAACCGAGCCCGATCACCGGGCGAGACCAGCCGCCATTCGAGAAAGGCGCGGCGGGAACGGGCGATCGCCGCGTCGGTCTGGGCTAGATCGGCCAGTTCGACCGTGGCCACCTCGATCTCGGTGGCTGGGTTGATAACACTGAAACTCGTCATGACTGCCTTCGCGGCTCGGACTCGACCAGGGTTGTGGTGGCACAGCGGCTCGTCAGCTCACATCCGTTCGAATCCACGGATCAGTTCCCAGTCCGTCACGGCGGAATCGAAGGCGGCCAGCTCGACATGGGCCGCGTTCACGTAGTGCGCCACCACCTCGTCGCCGAGCAACCGGTGGGCCAGCTCGCTGGCGTCGAGCAGCTCGGCCGCCTCGCGCAGGGTGGTCGGAACCCGGGGGGCGGCACTGGCATAGGCGTTGCCCTCGAAGGCCGGCTCGAGTGACATTGCCTCGTCGATCCCGTGCAATCCGGCCGCGATCATCGCGGCCACGGCAAGGTAGGGGTTGACGTCACCGCCGGGCAGCCGGTTCTCGAACCGCAGCGACGGGCCGTGCCCGACGACGCGTAAGGCACAGGTCCGGTTGTCGAAGCCCCAGGCCACCGCGGTGGGTGCGAAGGAGCCGGCCTGATACCGCTTGTAGGAGTTGATGTTGGGGGCGAAGAAGTAGCTGAACTCTCGAAGGGCGGCCAGTTGACCGGCCAGAAACCCTTCGAAATCAGGCGAAACTCCACCGGGCCGGTCACCGGCGAAGACCGGGTTGCCCTCGGCGTCCCGCAGCGAGAGGTGGATGTGGCAGGAATTGCCTTCCCGCTCGTTGTATTTGGCCATGAAGGTCAAGGCCGAGCCGTGCTGGGCCGCAATCTCCTTGGCCCCGTTCTTGTAGAGCACATGGTTGTCGCAGGTGGCCAGGGCATCGGTGTACTTGAACGCGATCTCGTGCTGGCCCAGGTTGCATTCGCCCTTGGCCGACTCGACCTGCAGACCGGCATCGCGCATGCCGAGTCGGATCGCCCGCAGCAGCGGCTCGACCCGACTGGTGCCCAGGATCGAGTAGTCGACGTTGTACTGGTTCGACGGCGTCAGCCCGTGGTAGCGCGAGTTCCAGGCGGCCTCATAGGTGTCGTCGAACAGGATGAACTCCAGTTCGGTGCCGACGAAGGCGGTCCAGCCGCGCTCGGCCAGCCGGTCCAGCTGGCGCTGCAGGATCTGCCGGGGGGACTGTAGGACCGGGGTACCGTCCAACCACCGCACATCGGCATGCAGGAACGCCGTTCCCGGCAGCCAGCTCAGGGTGCGCAGCGTCGACAGATCCGGAGCCATCACGAAGTCGCCGTAACCACGCTCCCAGGACGAGATCGCGTAGCCGTCCACCGTGTTCATCTCGACATCGACGGCCAACAGGTAGTTGCAGCCCTCGGTGCCGTGCTCCAGCACATCGTCGACGAAGTAGCGGGCGTCCAGTCGCTTGCCCTGCAATCGCCCCTGGATGTCGACGATCGCCAGTACGACCGTGTCGATGGTCCCGTCGGACACTGCTTCGCGAAGTCGGTCAACGCTCAGTGGTGCGGACATGCTTCTCACCGGTCCGATTGGTCGACAGCCAGTTAAGGTGCGATCACCATACCTTCTTGCGCCGTGGCTGTCAGCACAAGAATCCGCGCAGTAGGGCCGCTGTCCCGTCGACGTGATCCTCCATCTCCGAGCGGGCCCGATCAACCTGTCCACCGAGGATCGCATCGACGATGCTGGCATGCTGCACATCGGAATGGGCAATGTTGGCAGGGATAACCGGGATTGCCCGGAGTAGTTCGTCCAGCCGCATCTGGGCCTCGGCGACGATCGCGGTGACCGACGGGCTGCCGCCGGTGGCCGCGATCGCCAGGTGCAGCCGGGAGTCGGCCAGCCGGCGAGCCTCCGGTGAACATTCCGTCGCCTCGGCCAGATAGCGCAGCAAGGTGGCCCGGTCGCCGGCCGACAGGGTCCGGCTGGCGGCCAGCGCGGCCGCCCCAGGCTCGACCACCCGACGTAGATCGAGGGCGTCGTCCAGGCTGTGCGCGATCGACTCACCGATCTGGGTGACCGTCCGGCCCCGTTTCTCCTTGGGCATGACCACGAAAGTGCCGCCCCCACGACCACGCCGGGACTCGACCATGCCGGCGTCCCGCAGTGCCTTGATCGCCTCGCGCAACGTCACCCGGCTGACCCCGAAGGTCTCGGCCAGTTCGCGCTCGGGGGGCAGCCGGTCACCGGCCACCAGCACCCCGAGCCGGATGCCCTGGGCCAGCCGTTCCACCGTCACTTCGAAGGCGTTGCGTACCGGCACCGGCGAGAACACCGATCGGGCCCAGAGTCGTTCGACGCTGGAGTCGGCGGCTGGTGTTCGAGATCCAGCGCCATCGGCAGCCGTGGCGTTCACGGCGGTCAGCCTACGTCCTATCCCCGACAAGCTCCCATGAAATTCTCGAAAAGTGCCCCGGAATCCATCACTTCGGGATGCCATTGGACGCCGAACACCCAGCGCCGGTCGCCGTATTCGACCGCCTCGACGATGCCGTCGTCCGACCAGCCGATCGCCCGCAGGCCGGGGCCCAGCACGTCGAGGGCCTGGTGATGATAGGTCGCGACGACGCAGGTCTGGCCGAGCACGTCATGCAATCTGCTGTCGGCGGCCAGGGACACCGGATGCCGGCCGTGCACGCCTCGAGTCGGCGAATGAACCGTCGTGCCGAGGCGATCGGGCAGATGCTGGATCAGGGTGCCGCCGAGCGCGACATTGAGCACCTGCATCCCGCGGCAGATGGCCAGGACGGGCAGGTCGCGGGCCAGCGCCGCCCGGGTCAGGGCTATCTCCCAGCTGTCCCGATCCCGTCGGGGCCGGTCGGTGTGTGGATCGGGCTCGGCCTGGTAGCGGGCCGGGTCCACATCGGCCCCACCGGCCAGCACGAGCCCGTGTACCGCGTCGAGAACGGCATCGGCATGCTCGTCGGCCGCCGGGGCCAGCAACATCGGCAGCCCACCGGCGGCGGCCACCGCCCGGCTGTAGCTGGCCGGCAGCAGATCCGCGGTCTCGTCCCAGACCCCCCACCGGGCCGGTTCACGGTAGGCGGTGAGGCCGATTCGCGGGTGGCGAATGAACATGGGCGAAATGGTACGGCCAACAGTCCACCTACGTCACCGGTTCGTAACTGCCTGGCAATGAAAGGCAATCACAAACCAGACAATGGTCTGGGGTATGGACCGTTGAGTCGCTGCGGGCCTATCATTTCCGCACTTGCTGCACTACCCGTCGCCCTAGCGCGTTGATCGTGAGGAGTAGCCGCGTGCCCGAAGGTCTGGAACTGACAGACGACGAACGGATGCTGGCCGAGCTCGGCTACAAGCAGGAACTGAACCGGTCCTGGTCCGGCTTCTCCAATTTCGCCATCTCCTTCAGCATCATCTCGATCCTGGCCGGCTGTTTCACCAGCTTCGGGCTGGGCTGGAACAACGGTGGTCCGGCGGCCATCGCCTGGGGCTGGCCGATCGTGGCCGCCTTCATCCTCGTCATCGGCTTCTGCATGTCCGAGCTGGTGTCGGCCTTCCCGACATCCGGCGGCATCTACTGGTGGGCCTCCAAACTGGGCGGTGTCAAGGCCGGCTACTACACCGGCTGGCTGAACCTGATCGGGCTACTGGCCATCGACGCCTCGGTCGCCTACGGCTGCGCGTCGTTCCTGGACACCACGATCGGCCAGTTCAGCAGCTCCTGGGCCGGTGGCTACTCCCTGACCCGGGTCTTCATCGAGTTCATCATCATCCTGGCCCTGGCCGCGCTGGTGAACATCTTCTCCAGTCATCTGCTGGCAATTCTCAACAACATCTCGGTCTGGTGGCACGTGGTGGGATCGATCATCGTGGTCGCGATCCTGTGGTTCGGGGTCAAATCCGGTGCCCACCACGCCTCCATCTCAGACGTTTTCACCAACACGGTGAACAACACCGGCTTCTTCGGCGGCAAGCACTCCGGGTTGGGTTTCCTGTTCTACGTGCTGCCGTTGTCGGTCATCCTGACGCAGTACACGATCACCGGCTACGACGCCTCGGCCCACCTTTCGGAGGAGACCAAGAGTGCGGCCAACTCGGCCGCCAAGGGCATCTGGCGATCCATCTTCTACTCCGCCATCGGTGGCTGGATCCTGCTGCTGTCCTTCCTGTTCGCGGTGCAGGACCAGAACGGGGTCACCGCCGGTGGCGGCGCGGTTGCGGTGATCTTCAACCAGGCCCTGTCGGCCAAGGTCGCCGGCATCGTGCTCTTCATCGCCACAGCCGGGCAGTTCTTCTGCACGGTGGCCTGCATGACCAGCACCACCCGCATGCTGTTCGCGTTCAGCCGGGACGGAGCGGTGCCCGGCGGCCGGCTCTGGTCGCACTTGAACGCCAACAAGGTTCCGGTCTACGGCGTCATCGCATCCGCGGTGATCGCGGTGATCCTGACCCTGCCGGCCCTGGTCAAGGTCGACATCAACGGCGCCCCGGTGCCGATCGCCTTCTTCGCCGTGGTGTCCATCGGCGTCATCGGCCTGTACGTCGCCTTCGCGATCCCGATCTACTACCGGCTCAAGGCCGGATCGAGTTTCAAGCCCGGCGGCTGGACGTTGGGCGGCAAGTACCGCTGGATGTGCACGGTCGCGATCATCGAGATCGTGGTCACTTCGGTCATCGCGCTGTTGCCGACGTCGAGTGGGGGCATGCCGTTCCACGACGGATTCGCCTGGAAGTACGTCAACTACACACCGCTGGTGGTGTTCGGCGCGCTGATCCTGCTCTGGATCTACTGGCACGCGTCGGTGAAGAACTGGTTCACCGGGCCCAAGATCACCGTCGACCTGCCTTCGGGCGTGTCCAGCTCGGAGGCGATGAGCAAGGATCACCTGTAGCCCGCCGGTCTCCAAACCACCGGCGGCCTTCGGCACGGCAGATGCCCTTATCACCTCGAATTATTCTCGATCGAGTAGCCGACCTCGGGGCTGCGTCGATCCCTCGAGACGAACGACCCCGACACCCGACGTCCGGGATCGACGGCGGCCGGGCCGGGGTCACGGCCGTCCCGACCGAGGTGGCAGTTCAGGCAATGCCTGCCGGTCAGAACTCGATCCCGAACCAGCGGGTAACCACCTGCGCCGGCCGCCGGCGCCGCGGCGGACGGGCCGAGCAGAAACCCCGTCGTGACGGCACCGAGCCGGGCTGGCAGCGTTGGGCTGAGCGCGGACCGAGCAGGACGGGATTACCGTGGAGGCATGCGAGCCGCCGTGTACACCCGAACGGGTGACCCCGATGTCCTGACCGTGGTCGACAAGCCGTTGACCGATCCCCGTCCGGGCGAGGTGCGGGTGCAGGTGCACTACTCCGGCGTGAATCCGACCGACTGGAAGTCCCGCCGCGGCAGCGAGCCCGGCCTGCCGGTGGATCCGCCGCAGACACCGAACCATGATGGTGCCGGCGTGATCGACGCCGTCGGCGAGGGTGTGGACGCCGCCCTGCTCGGGCAACGGGTCTGGACCTGGGAGGCGGCCTACCAGCGGCCGGACGGGACGGCCCAGCAATACGCCAACATCCCGGCCCGACAAGTGGTTGCGCTACCGGAATGGGCCGACTTCGATCTCGGCGCCTGCCTCGGGGTGCCGTTCCTGACCGCGCACCGGTGCCTGACCGTGACCGACGGCGGACCGGACGAGCTGTCGCCCGGATCGTTGACCGGCCGGTACGTCCTGGTCGCCGGCGGGGCCGGCGCGGTCGGCAACGCCGCGATCCAATTGGCCAAGTGGGCCGACGCCACCGTGATCAGCACCGTCAGCGGCCCGGCCAAGGCCCAGTTGGCCGCCGCCGCGGGCGCCGACCACGTGATCAACTACCGCGAGCAGGACGTCGTGGCCGAGATCCGCAAGATCACCCCGGACGGCGTGCACACGATCGTCGAGGTGTCCCCGGCGGCCAACGCCGCGATCGACGCCGCCGTGCTCGCGGTGGGCGGATCGGTGGCTATTTATGCCAACGACGGTGGGGATTCGTTGTCGTTGCCGGTGCGGGCGTCGATGGGTCCGAACGCCCGCTGGCAGTTCGTGCTGCTCTACAACGTCCCGCACGTGCCCAAGATGCGGGCGGTGAACGCGGTGTCGGCCGCAGTGCTGGCCGGCGCGATCCGGGTCGGCGACGAAGCCGGATTACCTTTGCATCGCTACACATTGGACGAGGTCGCCCGAGCCCACCAGGCGGTCGAGGACTCGATCGTGGGCAAGGTGCTGATCGACTTCGAGCTCTGATGGACCTGCCACGGCAGCCGGACCCGGGGCGCCCGGCGGCGGAGCCTGCGATGACCGCTCGGCCGAAGCGCCGACGTCATCGACGGGACAGTTGGCGAACAGGTACCAGCACATATGGTTTTCCCTTCGCTGGCTTGGGCAAATCGGATCAGGCCTGGGCGATGCGAAGGTTGTTGCCGGACGGGTCACGGAAGGCCGTATCCAACCCGTACGGGCGCTGGGTCGGCTTCTCGATGAACTCGACGCCTCGCGCGGTCATCTCCTCGTAGTCTCGCTGCACGTCATCGCTGACCAGGAATACGGTGCCCGCGAAGCCCTTGGCCACGAGTTCGTGCACGGCCTTGCCGGTCTCGTCATCCATGATCGGCGCACCCGGGATGTCCATCAGCACGATGTTGACGTCGGGCTGGCCGACCGGGCCGACCGACACCCACCGGAAGTTGCCCATCTCGGGCACGGTGATGTCCTCACGGACCTCGAAGCCGACCTGCTTGGTGTAGAACTTCAGGGCCACGTCCTGGTCGTGGACCCAGAGCTGCGCGTACTTGATGCTGATCATGGTTGGTGCCTTTCGGGTTCGGGTTGTTGTCCTCGGGCACTACGTTATTCAGCCGGCCGCTTCGGATCTTCTCGAAACGTGCGGTTTTGCGGACGACCACGAAACCGCTGTACGCAGGCCGGTATCAGGGCCAGCCCCAGCGCCGGCGCGGCCTGGGCCCGGTACTGGGCCGGTGACGTACCGAACATTCGGCTGAAACTGGTGGTGAAGGAACCGAGGCTCTCCCAGCCGACCCGGTAACAGATGTCGGCAATCGGATAGTCGGTGTTGCGCAGCAGGCCGGCCGCCCGCTCGAGCCGCCGGGTCAACAGGTAGGCGTGGGGTGATTCGCCGAAGGCGCGGCGGAACTCTCGGCTGAAGTGCGCCCGGGACAGCCCGGCCGCGCGGGCCATGTCGTCGACGGTCAACGGCTCAGCATGCCGGGCATCGACGAAGTCGCGTGCCTTCTGCAATTGCCGCTCGATCGGCAGCCGTCCCATCGTCCTC
>CAZZZW010000117.1:0-11686 GCA_964658795.1 Phormidium nigroviride PCC 7112 | reverse complement strand
CGACATGGTGACGGCTGGATCGGCCAGCTGCATGATCCGGATGTTGCGGCTGACCCCGGACGACGAGGTGTCGATCATCGCGTTCGCGAACAGGGTCTGGGCGTCCGGGAAGTGGGCTTGCACCGCCTCGGCCAGACCGCCGTAGATCCCGTTCACCGGCGAGCAGTTCTCCCCGGTCGGACAGCCACCGGCGTCGATGGCGTGCACCGGGGAGTTCTCATACCTGACCGAGGTGATCGTCCGGCCCCGGTGTCCGACGTAGGCCACCGAACCCACGGCC
Source organism: Phormidium nigroviride PCC 7112 (assembly GCA_964658795.1). Classification (GTDB taxonomy): domain Bacteria; phylum Actinomycetota; class Actinomycetes; order Mycobacteriales; family Jatrophihabitantaceae; genus Jatrophihabitans_A. The sequence goes on along the minus strand of CAZZZW010000117.1, from coordinate 11,406 downwards.
AGGGCGAGTGCGGCCGCGGCCAGGCCGGCGCACCAGGCCAGCGGAACACCATGCCGGTGTGTCGGTTCGGGTACGTCGACCGAGGGCGCGACCGGTTCGACCTGCTCGGCGTCCTCGGGCGCGTCGATATCGCTGTCGGTCACCCGGAGCTCCGGCCACTGCTCCGGGTTCACAGCCGCACCTGGACGGCCGGGTCGGCCGACAACGATCGCAAACCGCTCTCGTAACGGGCACCGTCGCCGACGGCGTTGATGATCAGGTCGGTGGTGCAACCGGGCGCGCCCGAGACCACGATCTCGCGGATGGACAGCAGCGAGATCTGATTGCCGGCCAGGTCCGAACGCTGCTCGGCCGAGCTGGACTCGCGTCGGTCGGCCAGGTTGCTCGAGCCGGGCTGGCACTCGGCGTTGACGAACAGGGTGTCGGAGGAAGGACCGAGGCCGAACAGTGCGATCAGGCGCTGGGGCCCGTCGGCCCGGTTCGAGGTGGCGCTGTGCCATTGGACGACCGCGTGCGGGAACTGTCGCCGGACCGCTTCGATCATGGTGTCCGGTATGCCGGTCGTCAGGCGGCAGTCGGTCGTCACCGGACACCCGACGGCATCCTGGGCCACCACCACGTCGGCCGGCCGGGTCCGCACCTGCACGCGGCGTTCGGGCCGGGTGCGCAGGCCAGAGCTGAAGGCGACCGCCGCCGCGAGGGTGAGCACAGCCGCGACGACCAGCAGCCCACGGCCAGCCTTCGAAGTGGCTCGCAGGGACGGTCGCGACATCCTTCGATCATGCCTCGGACGGCGGGTCAGGCGTGGAATTTTCCGGGTGTGGTCTCGGTTTGGATCAGCGTGGCCATTCCTGGCACACTGTCTGATTGACGACCCGGCTCCGGTTCACGTCCGCAAGTGCGATCTGCACGGGCGACCCGGCGGCCATGACCGGCACCGACCTCCAATAACCGGTGCCCAAGAGAGGGAACCATCGTGAAGAACGGCATCCACCCCGAGTACGTAGTCACCGAGGTGACCTGCTCGTGCGGTAACACCTTCACCACCCGCAGCACGTCGAAGTCCGGCTCGCTGCACGCCGAGGTCTGCTCGGCTTGCCACCCGTTCTACACCGGCAAGCAGAAGATCATGGACGTCGGCGGTCGCGTGGACAAGTTCGAGAAGCGCTACGGCAAGCGCGAGCGCACCAAGGCCTAGCTACCATCACGGCGCCCATCGGCCGTACCCGCTTCGGGTACGGCCGGCGGGCGCCGTTTTGTTTGCCCGATTCACCTGCGCGGACCATTGTCTCGCCCCGTTCAGAAGGAGCCTTGAATCATGACTGCCGCTGCCGACGGCTCCGCCACCCTGGTCCAGATGCTGGCTGAGTACGCCGAGGTCGAGACCGCACTGTCCGACCCCGCCGTGCATACCGATCAGGCTGCGGCCCGCCGCCTCGGTCGCCGGTTCGCGCAACTGGCGCCGATCGTGGCCACCTCGAAGGAACTGGACGCGACCCGGGCCGACGAACAGGCCGCGCGGGACCTGGCCGGTGAGGACGCCTCGTTCGCGGCCGAGGCCGACGAACTGGCCGCGCGGATCCCGGTGCTGGAGGACAAGCTGCGCGAGTTGCTGATCCCGAAGGACCCGAATGACACCAAGGACATCATCCTCGAGATCAAGGCTGGCGAGGGCGGCGACGAGTCGGCCTTGTTCGCCGGTGATCTGCTGCGGATGTACCTGCGCTATGCCGAGGTCCAGGGCTGGCAGACCGAGGTGCTCGACGACGAACCGACCGACCTGGGCGGGCACAAGACCGCGACGGTGGCGATCCGTTCTCGCAGTACCGACAACCCGGTCTGGGCCAAGCTGAAGTACGAGGGCGGCGTGCACCGGGTACAGCGGGTGCCGGTGACCGAGTCACAGGGCCGGATCCACACCTCGGCCGCCGGCGTGGTGGTGTTGCCCGAGGCCGAGGAGGTCGACGTCGAGATCGATATGGCCGACCTGCGGATCGACGTCTATCGTTCCTCCGGCCCTGGTGGTCAGAGCGTCAACACCACCGACTCGGCGGTCCGGATCACCCACATTCCGACTGGGACCGTGGTCGCGATGCAGAACGAGAAGAGCCAGCTGCAGAACCGGGAAGCGGCCTTGCGGGTGCTGCGGGCGCGGCTGCTCGCGCACGCCCAGGAGGAGGCTCAGCAGGAGGCCTCCGACGCCCGCCGGTCTCAGGTGCGCACGGTCGACCGCTCCGAACGAGTTCGCACTTACAACTTCGCCGAGAACCGGATCGCTGATCACCGGGTGAACTTCAAGGCCTACAACCTCGACCAGGTTCTGGACGGGGCGTTGGACGACGTGATCAACGCGCTGACCCGGGCCGACATCGAGGCGGCCCTGTCGTCGACCAGTGAGTGAGCATCGCAGCGAGCGCAGCGAGCGAGGAGCGGAGCGAATGGCTGGCAGTGAGTGAGCATCGCAGCGAGCGAGGAGCGGAGCGAAGTGCTGGAATCGGTGCTGGACGCACTGCGGGCGGCCCGAGCCGAACTGGACCGGGTCGGTAATGCCAGCCCGCGGGTGGACACCGAGCTGTTACTGGCGCACCTGCTGGGCCGATCACGCGGCCAGCTACTCACCGCACCGCCGCTGACCGTCGACGAATCCGCTGATTTTGCCAGGCTGATCTCACGCCGGGCGGCGGGCGAGCCGCTGCAGCACCTGACCGGCCGGGCCCCGTTCCGGCATCTGGAACTGGCCGTCGGCCCGGGCGTCTTCATTCCGCGGCCGGAGACAGAGCTGATCCTCGAACTGGCCGGTGCCGAGCTGGCCCGGGCCGGCACGGTGGTGGACCTGTGTGCCGGTTCGGGGGCGATTGCCCTGGCGGTGAAACAGGAATATCCGTCAGCGCAGGTCCTCGCGGTGGAAAGGTCGGCGGCGGCTCTGAGCTGGTTGCGGCGCAATGCCGAGGCGGCGCCCGACCGGGTCGAGATCGTCGCGGCCGACATCGCGGAGCCGGGTCTGCTTGCTGATCGGAGTGGCCGGATCGACGTGGTGTTGAGCAATCCGCCCTATGTCCCGACCGACATCCGCGCCGCGCTGGGTCCCGAGGTGTCCCATGATCCGGACGAGGCGGTGTTCGCCGGACCGGACGGTCTGGCCCTGATGCCCGCACTGATCGCGACCGCCGCCCGGTTGCTACGCGGCGGCGGCCGGTTCGTGGTCGAGCATGACGAGTCGCAGGGGGCTTCGGTGCCAGCGCTGTTGATCGGCGCGGGGGACTGGCTCGACGTCACCGGTCACCTGGATCTGACCGGTCGCCCCCGATTCGCCTCGGCGGTCCGCCGCTGACCGTGACCGTCGGCCCCGCAAGACTTCTTGCTAGTTCAGGCTGACGTTGGGTTCACCCAGCGAATCCAAGCCTGTTCCCGATCGGGTGCAGGTACCGGCACGCACCGATCCGTTGTTGTAGGCCTGTCGCAGGCAACTGCGCAACGCCAGCTGGCCCCAGTAGTTGGGGTGCAGGGACTCCTGGACGTAGTACGGGCCGACGACGGCGGTGACGGTGCGGATGTTCTCGATCCACTCGGACTGGTCGACTGCGCCCGGACTGCGCCAGGACGTCAGCGAGGTCTCCTGAAGCTTGTGCACCCCGTTCTCACACAGCCGGCGTCCGCTGAACAGGCCGGTCACATCCATCAGCTTGACGTTCGGCAGGCCGGACTGGGCGGCCCCGGCCCGGACGGAGTTGTTGATCGTCGGCACGAGGTTCGCGTTGGCATAGTCGAGGTCGGCGTTGTAGAAGCCGCAGCCGCCGGTGGTCTGGCGGGTGAAGCCCGACTCGGGGTAGCGGTCACCGGAACCGGTCGGCAACGGGGCCGGATAGGTCTGAAGCACGATCGAGTAATCGCCGCTGGTATAGCCGTCGTTGGTCATCGCGGTGTTGACGTTGCGCAGCGCGCCGGCGATCCGGGCCTGCACCACGGCGAGGTTGGCGGCGGTGAAGTTGGCCGTCACGGAGGAGTCGTCATCGCAGTAGTTCTTCCACCAGCTCGGCGAGGTGAGGAAGTCGGCGACGCAATCCTCGACGATCGAGGCGAACTTGAAGTCGTTGCCGCCGATGGACACCGCCACCAACTTCACCTGATGGGTGGCGGCGAAGTTCTGCAGGGCCAGAGCTTGCCCGATGTGGCCGGCCCCGTCGTTGTAGAAGTCCAGTCCGGGCTTGAAGTCGCTGCCCGCGGAGTACGGCTCGGTGGCCGTCTCGGCGCCGGAGCAGGCCAGGTTCATCGAGCTGACGGTGCCGAATCCGATCTCGGCCGACTTGGAACGGTGACAGCCGGGTATCGCCTCGGCGTTGCCGGCATCGTCGTAGGCGGTCGAGCCGAGGGCGTCGGTCTGGCTGGAATCGTTGGAGTTGCCCGCCCAGCGGCCGGCCTCACCGGAGATGTAGGAGTCGCCCAGGCTGACCGCCCAGGCGCTGCCGCCAGGGACGGCAGGTCGAGGGCTGGCCTGGGCCGCCTCGGTGCCGGAGAGCAACAGGACGGTGGCGGCAGTGACTGCGGTGACCGTGGGGAGCAAGCGCTTCATCGCGGTGCCTCTCGGGTGGGTGGTCGACCGGCCGCGCAGTGATCAGGTGCGCGATGCCTGCCGGAGAGGGTGAATCCGGGCAATCGTGACACTTTCGTGACCCGTTTGGCTACCCCCAGCCACTGATCGATCACGCAGCCGAAAATGACAGGATGGTTGCCGGCGCAGCGAGTGAGGACCGGAGCGCGACCGCGATGAGCGTCAGCGAAGAGCAAGGGGATTGAAGCGAGTGAGGATCGCAGCGAGCGCAGCGAGTGAGGACCGGAGCGCGCGACCGCGATGAGCGTCAGCGAAGAGCAAGGGGATTGAAGCGAGTGAGGATCGCAGCGAGCGCAGCGAGTGAGGACCGGAGCGCGCGACCGCGATGAGCGTCAGCGAAGAGCAAGGGGATTGAAGAATGAGCGACATGCTGGACTGCAGTGACCTGGCGACCAGGCCGATGGCGATCGCTGCGGCGACCCGGGCGGTCCAGTCCGGCTCGGTCGTCGTGCTGCCGACCGACACGTTGTACGGAATCGGCGCCGATGCCTTCAATCCGAGCGCGGTCACCAGCCTGCTGGCCGCCAAGGGCCGGGGCCGGGACATGCCGGTTCCGGTGCTGGTCGGCTCGTGGTCCACGATCGAAGGTCTGGTCAGCTTCGTGCCGGGCGTGATGCGCGAACTCATCGAGGCGTTCTGGCCGGGTGGCCTGACCCTGGTGGTCGAGCACGCACCGTCACTGGCCTGGGACCTGGGCGACGCGCGGGGGACGGTGGCCGTTCGGATGCCGCTGCACCCGATCGCGATCGACCTGCTGAACGAGACCGGTCCGATGGCGGTCTCGAGCGCCAACGTGCACTCCCAACCTCCCGCGGTCACCGCGCAACAAGCCTATGAGCAACTGGGTGAGTCGGTGTCGGTCTATCTCGACGGCGGTGAGGTACCCCTGGGCCAGCCGTCCACCATCGTCGATCTGACCGCCGAGGTGCCCACCGTGCTGCGTGCGGGTGCGATCAGCCTGGCGGCGTTGCGCGACGTGGTGCCGAGCGTCGAAGGCCGTCCGGTCGGCTAACCTAGCTTCACCGGGCCGATGGGCCTCGGAATTCCAGGAACAGTCGTGCGGGAGTTGCAGACAGCTATGTTCGAGGCACGGATCGGGAGCTAGTGCATCCGTCCCTGGAATACGCGTTGGTCGGCCTGATCGCCGCCATCGGCTCCTTCCTGTGCACGCCGCTGGCCCGTCAGATCGCCACCCGCTGGGGTGCGGTCGCCAAGCCGCGCGACCGCGACGTGCACGCCGTTGACACTCCTCGGCTCGGTGGTCTCGCGCTGATGATCGGTTTCGCAATGGCGATGCTGATCGCGCACGCGCTGCCGACGTTGCGCAGCACGTTCCACAACGGCAACGAGATCACCGGCGTCCTGATCGGCGGCCTGATCATCTTCGTGCTCGGCGTGCTCGACGACCGATTCGAGCTCGACTCGCTCACCAAGTTCGCCGGCCAGGTCACCGCCGCCGCAGTGATGTCGGTGGTCGGTGGCATTCAACTGCTCTACATCTACGTGCCGTTCGGCAACATCGGCACCATCCCGTTGGACCGGGACGCCAGCGTCGAACTGAGCATCGTGCTCACCGTGCTGACCATCAACGCGATCAACTTCATCGACGGTCTGGACGGCCTGGCCGCCGGCGTCACCGCGATCCAGGGGCTGGCGTTCTTCGGCTACAGCTACCACCTGGCCGTGGTCGGGCAGACCGACATCGCGCTGGCGCCGACCCTGATCTGCGCCGGACTGGTCGGCGCCTGCGTCGGCTTCCTGCCGCACAACTTCGCCAACGCCCGCATCTTCATGGGCGATTCCGGCTCGATGCTGTGTGGGTTGTTGCTGTCCGCGGCCGCCACCACCGCCTCGTCCCAGGTCGATCCGCAGTCGCTGGGCATCAAGGGCGCGCTGCCGTTGTACCTGCCGCTGATCCTGCCTATCATGGTGCTGGCCTTCCCCCTGTTCGATCTCTTGCTGGCCGTCATCCGGCGGCTGTCCCGCGGCCAGTCGCCGTTCTCGCCGGACAAGGAGCACCTGCATCACCGCCTGATGGACCTCGGCCACACCCATCGGCGCGCGGTGCTACTGCTGTACTTCTGGTCGGCGGTGCTCGCCTTCGGGGCGGTGGCCATGTCGTTCAGCAGCGGACCCTGGCTGGTGCTGGCGGTGGCTGCCGGTCTGTTCGGGCTGGGCATCCTGGCCGCCGCGTTCCCGCGGCTGCGACAGGCCAGGCTGTAGATGTCCGAACCCGCCTCGGATCCGGTCGAACCACCGGACCCGGATTCCGCCCAGCCCCCGTCCGGTCCGCGGCCGCCGTTCGTCCCCACCCCGGCCAACCCGCGCCAACGCCGGGCCGTCCGGCTGCGCTGGCTGCTCGTCGTGCTGACGTTGCTCGTCGGCTGGGTGATCTGCACCGCGGCGATGCAGGCCGGTCATCGAGCCGGCTGGAGTTTCGTGCTCGGCCTCGCTGTCACGATCGGGGCCTACAACGTCCGGTTCACCGCGCGCTGGTATCCGGGCCTGACCCTGGCCGCCGCGGTCGGCAGCTACGCGATGACGGTCATCGCGCTCGGGCTGGTCTACGCCCTGTCCTCACCACGCGTAGTCGATGGATTGGCCGTTGGAATCGGCATCTTCTGTGCGGTCGGGTTGTGGATCGGCACTGAGATCGAGCGCACCCGGGTGCGGTCAGAGCACCCCTGAACAGCCTGTTAGAGTTTCGAACAGATGAACCGTCCTTCAGGGTCCGACGCCTCGGCGCCGGACGGTGACCCGTGGGCGGCCTTCGGTTATTTAGTGGCCGGAGTCGCCTTCTACGGTTTGCTGGGCTGGGGACTGAGCGTCTGGTTGCACGCCGACTATCTGATTCCGATCGGGATCGTGGTCGGGCTCGGTTTCGGGATGTACATGGTGTTCGCCCGCTACCGATTTCGCGAACCGGCCGACGTTGAGGTTTCATCGGAGGCAAAACAAGCTGACGCGGAAGCACCACCGCCCAGCACGGCAACACCCAGTACCGCACCACCGCGCAGCACTGAATCGCACGATGCAGTACACCGGCCAGCAAGTGATGACCGAGGAGACACCGCGTGAGCCACGGACTAGTTCTAGCAAGCGGATACACCGCTCCGGGCCCGATCGAGTTCTTTTTTCCTGACTTCACAGGTAAGAGCTGGAACGAGCACGGCTACGACAGTCTGCTGACCAAGTCATCCGTGCTGCTCGTCGTGGGCGCGGTCGTGACGATCTGGTTCCTGGCCGGCACCGCCCGCCGCCACGCGCTCGTGCCCGGACGGCTGCAGTTCGCCGGCGAGCAGGGCTACGGCTTCATTCGCAACGGCGTCGCGCAGGACATCATCGGCAAGGGCTACGCCAAGTTCGTCCCGCTGCTGGTCTCGCTGTTCTTCTTCCTCCTGATCAACAACCTGTTCGGCATCGTCCCGCTGCTGTCCTTCGCGCCGTTCTCGCGCGCCAGCTTCGCCTACGGCCTGACCGCGATGGTCTGGATCATCTACAACGGCGTGGGCATCAAGGACAAGGGACTGTTCGGCTACCTCAAGCACACCTGTGTGCCGCAGGGTGTGCCGATCGCGATCCTGCCGCTGCTGATCCCGCTGGAGTTCCTGTCCAACATCCTGGTCCGGCCGCTGACCCTGTCGCTGCGGCTCTTCGCCAACATGTTCGCCGGCCACCTGCTGGTCGTGCTGTTCTCCACCGGTGGTGCCTGGCTGCTGCTCGATGCGACCGGCTCGGTCGTGCTGAAGCCGGCCGGCGTACTGGCCTACATCATGGGAATCGGGATCTGCTTCCTGGAGCTGATCGTGGCCAGCCTGCAGGCCTACGTCTTCACCCTGTTGACCGCGACCTACATCGGCGGGGCGCTCGCCCACGAGCACTGAGTTTTCACCAGCACAGCTTTATAAACCGCGCAGCACGCGCACCACAAGAACGGTCCTCTGCGGACCGCCAAGGAAAGGAAACCCAATGGGTGGCTCCCTCAACATGGTTGGTTACGGCCTGGCCGCGATCGGCCCGGGTATCGGCGTAGGCCTGGTCTTCGCCGCGTACATCAACGGCACGGCCCGCCAGCCGGAGATGCAGAGCCGGTTGCAGCCGATCGCGTTCCTGGGCTTCGCCCTGACCGAGGCGCTCGCCATCATCGGTATCGCCCTCGCGTTCGTGCTCAAGGCCAAGAACGGCTGATTGTCGCCTGCAGTCCACACGATGAAGTAGAGGTCAACTCATGAGTTACCTGTACCTGGCCGCCGACGACGAGCCGAACCCGCTCGGGTTCAACGTCCCCGAGCTGGTCCTGGTCCTGATCGTCTTCGCGATCCTGTACTTCCTGGTGCGCAAGTTCGTCGTGCCCCAGTTCGAGAAGACGTACGAGCTCCGCCGCGATGCCATCGAGGGTGGCATCGCCCGGGCCGAGGCCGCGCAGGCCGAGGCGGCCGAGCTGCTCGCGCAGTACCAGGCCCAGCTGGCCGAGGCTCGCACCGAGGCCGCGCAGATCCGTGAGAACGCTCGGGCCGAGGCCCAGCGGATCATCGAGGACCTGCGCACCCAGGCCCAGGAGGAGTCGGCTCGCATCGTCACCCGGGGCGAGGAGCAGCTGGCCGCTCAGCGCAGCCAGGTGGTTCGCGAACTACGCGGCGAGATCGGCACGCTGGCGGTGGAACTCTCGGAGAAGATCGTCGGGCAGAAGCTGTCCGACGACGCCGCGATCAGCCGGACCGTGGATTCGTTCCTGGCTGACATCGAGCGGCAGGCGGCTGCTGACTCATGATCGACTGTTCAGCTGACCGAGGAGTAGCCGCATGATGGTGCATTCGGCTTCACGGGCTGCCATCGCCCAGATGCGACAGCGTCTGAACGAGGTGCTGCCCGAGGTCGCGGGTGCTGCCGGTCAGCGTGAGCTGGCCGAACAGCTGTACTCGGCCTCGGCGCTGCTGGACTCCCAGCCGCGGCTCCGGCGCACCCTGGGCGACCCGGCCACCGACGCCACCGGGCGCTCGGAGCTGGCCAAGCAGCTGTTCGCAGGCAAGCTGTCGGCCTCGGTGGTCAACCTGGTCAGCTACGCGGCCGAACGTCGTTGGTCCTCACCGTGGGACCTGGCCGACAGCCTGGAGATCATGGCCGATGACGCGCTGCTGTCGGCGGCCGAGCAACAGGGCGATCTCGACACCGTCGAGGACGAACTGTTCCGCTTCGAACGGATCCTGAGCGCCTCCGGCGAGCTGGTGTCCGCCCTCGACGAGCGGGGCGTGCCGGCCGAGCGTCGGCAGACGCTGCTGCGATCGGTGCTGGCCGGCAAGGTCAACCCGATCACCGCCGAACTTCTCAACCACGCGGTCGGTAGCAATCGCAAGCCCAGCCTGCTGCTGGCCATCGACGATCTGCTCGAGGTCAGCGCCGCCCGCCGGGAACGGTCGGTGGCCCGGGTCATCTCGGCCACCGAGCTGACCGGCGAGCAGTCGGAACGGCTGGCCAGCACGTTGAGCACAATGTATGGAAGGCCGATCAGCGTCCGGTCGGCCGTGGACCCGCGGGTCCAAGGCGGCCTGCAGGTCAAGGTCGGCGACGAGGTCATCGACGGCACGGTCACGTCTCGGCTGGCAGCGGCACGCGCCGCGCTGGCCGGCTGAGCGACACACGACAGAGGAATTGAGGAACGAAGATGGCTGAGCTGACTATCTCCGCCGACGAGATCCGGAGCGCGCTCGAGGGCTATGTGTCCTCCTACAGCTCCGAAGCCTCCCGCGAGGAGGTCGGCGTCGTCTCCGACACCGGCGACGGCATTGCCCACGTCGAAGGCCTGCCCAGCGCCATGACCAACGAGCTGCTCGAGTTCGAGGGCGGCACCCTGGGTCTGGCGCTGAACCTGGACGTCCGCGACATCGGTGTCGTCATCCTCGGTGACGCCTCCCAGATCGAGGAGGGCCAGCAGGTCAAGCGCACCGGCGAGATCCTGTCGGTCCCGGTCGGTGACAACTTCCTCGGCCGCGTGGTGAACCCGCTGGGTAACCCGATCGACGGCCTCGGCGAGATCGAGTCCTCCGAGCGCCGCGCCCTGGAGCTGCAGGCCCCGACGGTGGTCCAGCGCAAGGAGGTCAAGCAGCCGCTGCTGACCGGCATCAAGGCCATCGACGCGATGACCGCGATCGGTCGGGGTCAGCGGCAGCTCATCATCGGTGACCGCCAGACCGGCAAGACCACTGTCGCCCTGGACGCGATCATCAACCAGCGTGACAACTGGAAGACCGGTGACCCGGACAAGCAGGTCCGCTGCATCTACGTCGCGATCGGCCAGAAGGGTTCCACCATCGCTGCGGCGCGGAACACCCTGGAAGAGGCCGGCGCGCTGGAGTACACGACCATCGTCGCCGCACCCGCGTCGGACTCGGCCGGTTTCAAGTACCTGGCCCCCTACACCGGCTCGGCCATCGGCCAGCACTGGATGTACGACGGCAAGCACGTCCTGATCGTGTTCGACGACCTGTCCAAGCAGGCCGAGGCCTACCGTGCGGTGTCGCTGCTGCTGCGCCGTCCGCCGGGCCGCGAGGCCTACCCGGGCGACGTCTTCTACCTACACTCGCGGCTGCTCGAACGTTGCGCCAAGCTGTCGGACGAGATGGGTGGCGGCTCGATGACCGGCCTGCCGATCATCGAGACCAAGGGCAACGACGTCTCGGCGTACATCCCGACCAACGTCATCTCGATCACCGACGGCCAGTGCTTCCTCGAGACCGACCTGTTCAACGCCGGTGTCCGCCCCGCCATCAACGTCGGCATCTCGGTGTCGCGCGTCGGTG
>CAZZZW010000116.1:11342-11768 GCA_964658795.1 Phormidium nigroviride PCC 7112 | reverse complement strand
ACACCCTCGGACCGTGCCCGAAAAGTCATCCGATCTGCTGTGCGACAGGTCACTGCGATCACCGCATGACGATGCCGGGGTTCTGCGTGTCGAACTTAGGACGAGCAACCGACAGACACGATGTACGTGGCGGGTGATGCTCGACATCGCTTACCCAAGCGGTGTGATGAAGAGGAGCAGAAGAACATGAGCGCGTTGGACAAGATCAAGAACAAGGCCGAAGAGCTCGTCGGCGAGGCCAAGGAGAAGGTCGGTGCCGCCACCGACAATCACGACCTCGAGGCCGAGGGCAAGAAGGACCAGGCTTCGGCCGGGGTCAAGAACGTCGGCGAGAACATCAAGGACGCCTTCAAGGGCTGACCGGACCGACGGACTTCGCGCGGAGCGGTTTCGGCCGCTCACGCGCATCCCGCTCAGCCGCCGCGC